>CADBQY010000043.1 GCA_902796885.1 uncultured Planctomycetota bacterium | reverse complement strand
CGGCGAACTCGGCGGGCTTATCGGCGAGACCCTCCGGGGTCTGTGGAAAGAAAACGAAGAAACGCCGGAAGGCGAAGAAACCACCGTGTCGGACCTGAGCCTGACCGAATTTCTCCTTTCCCGCGACAAGCGCCGTTTGCTCAAGCGGGCTTTCGCCGTTGAAATCGCGCGCGGTCAGACCGAAGGAAAACCTCTTTTTGAAGAATCGCTGATACGCGAACGCAATACAGTTCTTCTCGACAAACTCCGTCTTCAGGTTGAAAAAGGGTCAAAATATATCGGCGTGTTTTACGGTGCGACACATATTCCCGACATTCAGCGCCGGCTCGAAGAGGCGGGTTACCGCGCGACGGCCGTCGAAGAGATCACCGCGTGGCGTCTCTGACATTCTGTATAAAATTAAAAAATTTTCTCCAAATACCCATAACCCGTCTTGTATGAGTTTGCCTTTTATGATATACTCTCACCGTATTGGACTACGCGTTATTTTTGTAACAGCTTTAATTTTTGTGTGTTTTGCCTTGCGCACGCCCCGTTTTTCGGGACGACGGCCAAACATACATCGGAAAACCCGTTTAAGTACGGGGTAGAAAGGATCCTTACCATGGCGAAGAAAGTCGCTAAAGCCGCTGCCGCGAAGGCCGCGAAAAAAGTCGTAAAGAAAGCCGCTCCGGCTCCGGCGAAGAAAGCCGTCGCCAAGAAGGCCGCCCCGGCCAAAAAAGCCGCTCCGGCCAAGAAAGCCGCCGTAAAGAAGGCTGCTCCGGCTCCGGCGAAGAAAGCCGCCCCGGCCAAAAAAGCCGCCCCGGCCAAAAAAGCCGTCGCCGCCAAAAAAGTTACCAAGAACGTCTCCTACCTCTGCAACATGCGCATCGGTTCCGATGACAAAGCGCGTATCCAGAAGGAAGCCGCCAAGGCCAAGATGACCTTCCAGCAATTCGCGATCGAAGCCGTTAAACGTCGTCTCGACGGTCAGCCCGCCGCCAAGAAGGTCGCCCGCAAACAGCTCAAGAACTTCGACTCGGTCATCACCTGCCGCTTCACCGCTGCGCAGCGTAAAAAGGTCTCCGCCGCCGCAAAGGCTCAGAAGATCACCGTGACCGAACTGGTTCTCGGCGCCGTCTTCGGCACCTATTGATTGATACGGCGGTAAAAACCCGCCTTCACTCGATTTAAATTCATTGTCACAGCGAAGAGACCGCGCGTGAACGGCGCGGTCTCTTTTTTTAACTCTTGATTTTCGACCGCCGTCTGTTAAACTGGATAAAGTCGAGCGCGCACGTCGCGCCGAGTTCGTTTCATTCGTCCGGCGAAAGGATCTTTCCAATGAATACACGTCGTTTTTTTCTGACAGCTCTCTTGGCGATGTTCACGGCGTTGGCTACGCTCGGTGCACAGACCTGGCCGCCGCAACTCGACCGAACCGAAACGATCAACGACCGAATCACCGACTTCTATCGACACGGATCCCGTCCCGCCTGGGGCGCGCAAAACCCGGAGCAGACCGACGAGTTCGCCGTTCTCCATCCGGTCGTCCCGGAATTGATCAACGCCGACGAGCGTCCCCTCTACGTCATTCTCCATTCGGCGGGTCATGCGCTCGACTCGACCCTGCGATGCCAGTCCGAAAAGGGAAATCACGACATTTACGATTCTCCCGACGACTTTTACGCGCTGATCGTCGACTGCCGAACCAACCGGGATACCGACTGGTGGTGGGGAGGCCGCGAGCCGAGCGAAGAGTTCAACGAAAAGGCGGGAGGAAACCTCTCCCCCTGCGAAAAACGGGTGATCGATTCCGTCCTCTGGACGATGGCCCACTATAAGATCGATCCGAACCGCGTTTATCTCTGCGGCAACTCGATGGGAGGAAGCGGCACGCTCGGAATCGGGCTCCGGCACGGAAACATCTTTGCGGCGATCAAGGCGAACGTCCCCGCCGGATGCCGCCATGCCGCCGACCGGCTCTACTTCCCCCCCGACGAAATTCCCGAAGGGGTTCGTCTTCCCGACCCGCCGATCACGATCGACTACTCCGGCTCGAATGACCATTGGTCAACCGACCACGCGCTCCTGATCAACGGAATGCGTCTGCGTAAATATCCTCTTATGCTCTTCTGGGGACCGTTCGGGCATCAAAATAATCATGAAAAGATCGAGCAGGTCAACGATCTGCCGAACCGATTCGCCTGGACCGAGGTACGGCGCGACGCGGCGTATCCCGTCTTCACCTACGCCTCGACCGATTCTCCCAATCCGTGGCCCGATCCGGTTGAGGATTGCCCGAAAGACGCACCGGCGGGTCAGATCAACGGCTTTTTCCGCTGGACCGCCGAAAACGACACCGCAACGGAACTGACGATGACGCTCCGGTTGGCGTCGAGCGACGAGCTCCATTCCAAAATTTTCACCATCCCGACCGAATCGACCGCCGACGTCTCGTTCCGCCGCTTGCAAAAATTCCGGGTCGAACCGGGCGAGACGGTCGGCTGGAGTTTTGGCGAACGGAGCGGAAAAGCCAGGGCGGATCGCGACGGCCTTGTCACGATTCCGCGTCTGCCGATCACCGCCGAACCGAAAACGATCCGCCTGGTGAAAAACCCCGTCTGGCCCGGACCGACCGTCGAGGCCGCCGACTTCGGCTTTTCTCCGGACGCCGAACCCGCCGCGAACAGCGCCGCGCTTCAAAAGGCACTCGACGGGGGAAACAAAACCGTGACGATCTCGGCGCCGGGGATTTATCGGCTCGACAAGACCGTTCTGATCGACGACAACACCCGTTTGATCTGCGCCGAAGGGGTGACGTTAAAAAAAGCGGCCTCTTACGTCCACGTTCTGCTCAATCGCGGTGCCGAGACGGGCGAAACGAACGAAAACATCGAAATCGAGAACCTGAATATTTCCACCGGCGGATTTGAAAACGGTTGGCCGCAAGACGCGCCCCTTTTCGGACTTCGAGGGCACGTCGCGTTCTACCACGTCCGAAACCTGTATATGACCGGCTTCAAATGCCTTGACGTGCTGCAGGGGCAGTACGGACTTCAGATTTGCGATTTCGACAATATCGCGGTCGAGGATTTTGAAATCCGGGGGAACAAGGACGGCGTTCATCTCGGAACGGGACGCGGTTTCCATATCGCCCGCGGCGTCTGCCAGACGTTTGACGACGCGATCGCGCTCAACGCCGAAGACTACACAAGCAGTCAGCCGATCGAAGGAGACATTCGGGACGGCCTGATCGAAGACGTTACCGACGAGTATCTCGACCCGACCGTCGCCCACGCCGTTCGGCTCCTGACCGGCGCCTGGGTTGACTGGCATCCGGGAATCAAGTTCCAAAACGGGGACACCGTCGTTCACCGGGGGAACCTCTACCGCGTGATCGCGACGTTCGATACGACCGAATATGTCTCGAACAACCCGCCGACCCACGAAAAGGGCGCGTGGAACGACCCCGACGAACCTCACCTGACCTTCGTCTGGAACGGAAAAGCCGACCGTCACGCGGCGAATATCAGAAACGTCATCCTTAAAAACATCAAGTCCCTTTCCCGCGTCGGAATGGGAATCTATTGGGAGATGTGCGACTACCACCGCGCGATCCATCCCGAAGTCGCCGAAGAGAACCTGCCGGTCTGAGAAATCACGGTCGAAAACTTCGAGAACGTCTCGCCGCGGCGAGACATGCTGATCAACGCGACCGCGCAATTCGACGCGCGGCTTTACGACGTGATCTCGGCCGGGAAAATCGCCGACGTCCGGAGCAGCGGCCGACCGGTCAGGGCGAATTTCAGAATCACCGACTCGAACTTTACCCCCGAAGGACGTCTCGCCGGCAATCCTGACTTCGAGTTTGGCGAAAAGGTCACGGCGACGATCCAGCTGGCGGGGAACCGGGTCGACCGTCCGATCGTCACCGTCAGCAATGGCGCTCAGGTCGAACTTCTCGGCCAGACCGAACCGGCGGCGACGGAATAAACCCCTTTCGTCGAAAAGCCTGAAAAATACCTTTTCTGTACGGGGACGAATACGAGCGCCGTGCCTGGCGGATGTCTCCCAGAAGCCGCTTCGAGGTTCGAAAAGCTGAACGCGGCATCTCCCCCCCGAGAGGGAAGAGGTGCCGCGCGCGAATTCTCTGACGCTCCGCTCAGAAGACGTCCAAATCGATATCGAGGTCCGCCGAAAAATATTCGGCGAAGGCCGCTTCGGCGGCCAACGCCTGAGGATAGGTCAGACTCTCGTCTCCCGCTTCCGCCAGCCAGTTCGCCGCCAAAAACGCATAGTCGGGACCCGAGATCTCGCCGTCCCCGTTAATATCGGCGGCGGCAAAGAAACTCTCGTCTCCTTCTTCGGCCAACCAGGCGCTCGTCAGAAGAACCCGATCAGCGCCCGAAATATCGCCGTCGTTATTGACGTCCATCGGGCAGACGTTGAACGTTACCGCTTCGCTCCATTCGGAATCGGTATAAGAGCCGGAACCGATAGCGCGGACACGGTAGGTCATGTTGGCGCCATAAGTCAATCCGGTAACGATCGCGCTGTTTTCCGCGGTTTCGACGGTCGTCCAGGTCGAACCGCCGTCGTCACTATACGCAAGTTCGTATGAGTCGGCGTTGTCGACCTCGGTCCAAATGAGTCGATGCCGATTCGCGCCGTAGGAAACGTAAACGCCGTCTTCTCCGGTCGTGATGGCGGGCGTCTCCAGTTGTTCGGTTTCGCCGCTCTGGTACTCATAGGCGCCAAGATCGACCGTGCCGTTGACAATACGCGTGTTCCCCGCCAAATCGGTTTCGGCGACAACATAACTGTTGTTACCGACGTCAATCGCTTGAGACCCGCTCGCCAAAGTGTAGTCGCCGCTTTCGGTATCGGAAAAGAGGGATTCCGCGGAATCATCAACGACGCAGTCCGATGATTCGGTCCATTCCTCGAAAGACGAAAGAGTATTGTAGGCGTAGATTGTCTCGCAATTGGAGTTGAGATAAATATCGGCGGAAGTCGCCGCGCTGTTTTCGGCGACGATACTGTTGTAAAACACGGCTTCGGAATAGTTCCATATCCCGCCGCCGTAGGATCCCCAGACGCCGCTTGCCGTATTTCCGGCAATCGTGGAATTGTAAACGTTCAGCACGCTGGACGAAACATTGTAGATCCCGCCCGCGTAGCCGTAGAGGGAACCGGCCGCGATATTGTCGGCGATGAGACTTCCGGAAATCGTCAGCACGCCGCCGGAATTGTAGATCGCTCCGCCGTCGGCCATCCAGCTTCCGGTCGCGGTGTTGTCGGTAACGAAGCAGTCGGTGATCGTCATCGTTCCGTTGATGTTGGCAATCCCCGCGCCGGCGGCCGTACTGGCGCTCGCGGCATTTCCCGTAACGACGCAGTCTGTCAGAACGGTGACGTCGGAAGAATAAATCCCCGCGCCGTTGGCCGTATTGCCGTCGGCGACATTGCCGCCGCCGGTGATCGTCAATTCGATCAGAGTCACCGGATTTTCGCTCGTTCCCCCGCTAATATAAAAAACGCGGCTTTCCCCGCCCGCGTCGACGGTCATCCCGCCGATGTCGGAAGCGTCGATCGTTATTCCGGCGGAAATTTCTAATTGAGAACCGGCCAGGACAATCGTTCCGCCGGCAAGCGATTCGTCGAAGGTGATCGTGTCCCCCTCCGCGGCTCCGGCAATCGCCTCGCGCAGCGAAACCACGCCGTCGGCACCGTCGGTCACGTCGTCGAGCGTGGTTACAACAAGGGAAGCCGAAGTCGGTTGCAGCGCGGCAAAAGCCGCTTCAATTCCGGCGCTTACGGCAAGCAACGTCCGTTCTTCCAGCGATTCAAAACAGAATCTCTTCATCTTTGTTCTCCATTTTAAGCGCTTCTAAGTATAAATCTTTAAAACATGAGTAAACTTCGCCTTTTGGAAAACATCTCTCGAAACACGAAGAAGCTGATAATAAAGACGGCCTCTCAAGTTTATTCGACTTGTTTTCCGTTATGCGCAGCCAAAAAACGGTTGGTCCGCGGTTTCCTTCACGTCCCCTGACATGTGAAATGCCGAAAGTTTCGAAAAGTTTCGAAAAAAATCCGAACTCCACGTATATTATACATTTCTAAGGCGACATATCACCCCAAAGGTCTCGTTCGGGCACCGCAAAATTTCGACGAAACTATACACAACACCACAAATTTTAAAAAAGAGCGGGGAACTCCGCTTTGCACAAAACCCGCATACGCAAGAACGGCGCGCGGTTTACCGCGCGCCGTTCTTGCGTTATACTCTCTTCCCTCAAAAAAGAGCGCTTATCCCATCCGCTGCAGAATCAGCTGGTAGATCCGCTCGAATTCTTCGCTCGAACTGAACGGGATCACCAGTTTTCCTTTCCCTTTGGCGTTCGCCGTCAGTTTGACGCGCGT
>CADBQY010000042.1 GCA_902796885.1 uncultured Planctomycetota bacterium | reverse complement strand
GGGAGCGCGGCGGCGTCCAGTCCTGCGGTGACGGCCAAAAGCTGACGCTCTTCCAGCGATTCAATTCGTAAAACGCGTTTCTTCATGGCGAACTCCCGACGAACCGGCCGAAATCGGACGGAGAAAGTGGTTTCTGACGATATCCTTGCGAACGATCACCGCGCGGAAAAGCGCGTTTCCTTTAAGGAGAGACTCCCAACTCATCGGGTATTATACGTCATTTGCCGGAAAAAGGTAGGCGCCGCGGGGGATCGAGCCGATTTTGGGAACGGAAAGACGCGTTTTCAACGCGTGCGCCCCGTTTGCCGCGGGCCGCCCCCGCCGGTACCGGCTTTATTGACGCCGGGTTTTCTGTTCGCAGTAGGCGGAATTGTTCCTGGTGTTCGTCTCTCCCGAAACGTCGGTAATCGTCCAGCCAAGGTAGAGGTCCCTGAACATCGGGAGTTTATCGGCGGGGATCTTATCGACGGTGAGCGTAACGGTACTGCCGGGCGAAATCGAGGTCGAGACCCTCTCTTCTTTCAGGAGGATTTTCCGGGATTCGGGAAAAGAACGGTCTTCCGAGCCGTAGACCTTTACGATATAGCTTCCCGCGACCGGGCCGGTTCCGATATTTTTGATCGGTCCGGTCTTGAGCGTGAACGCGTTCCGCCCTTTGGTGACTGTTCCGCCGTTCTTCACTTCCAGGTCGGGGGTCCCGGCGACCTTCAGCCGGTTGGGACAGTACGCGGTGTTGTTTTTGGTCTCGGTCTCTCCCCGTACTCCGGAGATGATCCAGCCGATATAGTAGTCTTTCGCGTCGGGGAGTTTGCCGATCGGAATGTCGCCGATCGTGAACGCGGCCGACTGCCCCGGATTGAGAGAGGAGTACGAACGGTACGATTTCAGGAGAACGTCGAGGTTTGGGGATATCTGCGAGTCGGCCGAGGCGTAGACTTCGATCGTATACGGACTCTCGGCGCGGAGCGTTCCGATATTTTTGATCGTTCCGGTGGTGAGGGAGATCGCGTCTTTCTTTTTCGCGATCGAGCCGCCGTTTTGGGCGTCCAGATCGGGCGCGGCGGTAATTTTGACCTGATTGGGAATCACCGCGGCGTTGTTCTCGGTGTTCCGTTCTCCCGGCACGTCGCGGATGACCCAGATGATGTAATACCAGCGGTTGGGGACGAGTCCCGTGGTCGGAATCTCTTTGATTTCGAACGAGTTCGTCTGGCCGGGATAAATCGACGGATAGATCTTTTCTTCTTTCAGGAGCGTGTTGCGGCTTTCGCTGACCGTCATGTCGGTCGAAGCGTAGACCCGGATCGTGAACGGCGACAAGATGCTGCCGGAACCGACGTTCCGTATCGGTCCGGTCGAAAGGGATATCCGGCCGTTTCCCATCGTGACCTTACCGTACCGTCCGTCCGCTTCCAGGTCGGGACGGCGGGGGATCTCGATCGTGTAAGCGTGCCGGGCGGCGTTATTTTCGGTGTTCTTTTCGTGCGGAACGTCGGAAAGACTCCAGCTGATGTAATACCGCTCTCCCTGTTTCAGCTTGTCGAGCGGGATCTCCTCGATCGTGACGCTCCTGACGCTTCCCGACGCCAGGGAGGATGTGACGCGATAGGTCGTCAGAAGCGTTCGTCCGTGAATCGACGGATCGGAAAACTCGGACGCGTAGACCTTGATCTTGTACTCCCACGCGCTTCCCGTCCCGATGTTTTCGATCGGGCCGGTCGTGAGGGTGAGCCGATCGCCGTCGACCGAAACGCTCCCGCCGTCGCTGGCTTCCAGGTCGGGAATATTCCGCGTTTCCGGACGGGCGGACAGAGACGCGCCGCCGGAGAACGCGGCGAGGAGAAACGCGGCGGCAAGGGAAAAAAGCGTCGCGTAATTTACGGGGCGGGGACGGCGAAGTTTTTTTCTGCTCATCGGCGGAATCGGACGAACGGGGGTTGGAGAATTTCTCCGGCGGTCAGAGGGTGATCACGACGCGGTCGAGATAAATATTTACCGTCGGCTCCGCGCGCTCAATCGGCGCGAGCCGGAAAGAGAGCTCCGGATCCGCGGAAATCTCCCCCAGATCGATCATCGTATAGCCGGATTCTTTAAGGTCGTCTCCGGCGATAACTCTTTCGACGGTCTCCTCTTCCTCGTCGTCATTATAGACACCCATTCGGAAGAGAGGCTCTCGCGGCAGAGGCGAACCGTCCGCCGTCTCGGCTCGGACGAAGGCGTAAACGCGGGGAGTGCCGATTTTGTCCGGCGGAATGTTCGCGAAAATTGTCGTGCCGTAGGCGATGGCTTTGTCGCCGCCGGCCGAAGGAATCCGAACAGCTTCGCCGTCCGAAGCCTGCGGGTCTTCCTCGATGAAAGTTCGTTCTCCCGGTTCTTCCAGCGAGAAGTCGATGGTCTGAAGGTCGAGCCAGCGGTCCGGCGCGAGAGAGCGGCAAAGGTCGGGAGCCGAAGCGGGACGCGGGGGGACCGGTAAAGAATAGGGGAGAGCCAGTTCCTCTTTGAATTCCGCGAACCACTCGGGGGACGCCCCTTCGGAATGGCGTTTGATCTGGAACCGATCGAGCCGCGCGAAAAAGTTGTCGAGCAGCCCTTTCATCTCCGAAAGGCTCGGGAGGTCGGCGGTCCGCGTCAGACGCGCTTCCTGCCGGTATTGGGGATATCCCATCAGCCAGACCAAGTCGATCGGAATCCGTTCGCGCCGGACCTTCATCCGGAGTCCGCTGTATTTCACCGGCTGATGCGTTTCCAAATCCGCGGCGATTTTCTCGGCCAGGTCGTACAGGGCGGTCGCCTTCCGGAGCGTTTCAAGGTCGAGCCAGTCCCGCGCGGCGGAATTGTAGATTCCGAGACCTTCGCCGGTCGATTCGAATCGGTCGCAAAGGAGGTCGAAATAGTCAAGGAAAATCGGAACCAGTTCCGGCGCGTAATAACCGGCGATAAATTCTTTCATCAGCTCCCGCTGGTCGAGGTCGGGATTCCAGAGGAGTTTGGCGATCACCCAGGCGCGCAGCTGGACAAAGTCGCCGGTCGGCGTGCCGTTGTCTCCCTGTTCAAAAATGCCGGCGGCGTTGTGCTCGGCGAAGAAGCGGATGTTGTCTCCCAAGACGCGCCAGTTCGGGAACGGAAGAAGATAGAGGCTGAAATTTGTACAGTAGTCCCAGACGAAGAGCCGGTCGGCCATCCGGCTCCACCCTTCGAAGTCACTGCGGATCGATTCGTTTCGTTTTCCGCCGCCGATCGGTTCGTTATACGAACATTCGATCAGACAGAGACGCACGATGACGTTGTCGCGGGCGCGGGTGAGCTTCGGCGGCGTTCTGGAAAACTTGTAGGCGAGCGTGTCCACATAAAGACCGGGATAAACTTTTTCGATCTCCTCGGCCATTCGGTTCACAAAACGGATATACGGGCCTGCGGGCGAACCTTCCTCCTCGGCCGTCCGACGGCACTCGGCGCATTGGCAGTCCCCGCGCCAGTCGTTTTGGCTGATCGAAACGATTGTCGCTTTCTGGTGCTTGGCGATTTCGGCCAGCGCGCGTTCGAGCATGACGCGAAAGACTTCCTCGTTCGACAGGCAAAGCTGGGTTCCGGCGGGATGGAACTGTTCCGGCTTGAGCCGCTGGAACATCTCGCGGCAGGGTTTCGGAATCGCAGCCCAGTCGGGGTACCCGACTTTCCGCACGCCGTCGATTTCCGGGAACCATTCCGGGTGCGCCTCGTATTCGGTGGCCGGGATGAGCCGGTAAAAGGAATGAACGAAGAAGACGTAACCGTGGTGTCCGCCGTATTCTTCGGGGATAGGCTCGCTGGCGCCGTTGCATTTCAGACGGACCGCAAACGGAACGTTCTTTTTGCCCGTGATTCCGGAATAGTACGGCTCGCGGCAGATGACTTTCGGCGCGTAAAGCGTGTCAAAATCGGAGACGTTGACGCGGTCCCGTTTCGGGATATACGATTCGCCCGCGGTCCACCAGCGGCACCCGAGCGCGTCTTCCAGGAACGTGTTGACCGCGTAAAGCATCCCGCGTACCGGATGACCCGAAAAGACCACGGCGTTCCCCGCCTGCCGAATCACGATCGCGTCGTATTCGAGCCGGCTTTCGTCGATCGCGTCGCCCAAAAGTTCGCGGCTGGCCGCCGACGGGCCGATCACCAGCAGTTTTTCTTCCGGAGAAGGCGCGACTTCCGTTTCCGATACGGTCGGGAATTCGGCTCCGGAAATATTTTTCAGCGCCGAAGCGAGCTCGCGGGCGGCGGTCGTCTGAACGGGCGTCGGATTCTTGGGGAGTACGATCACATAGTCGGTTCGACCTCCTTCGGCGAGAGTCAGCGCCTCGGAGGCAAGGGATGTCGCGGCGCCCGCCCCGACGAGGAGGGTCAGGAAAGAAGCGACAAGCGCCACGAGAGAAAAAGCGCGAAATCGGCGGTTGGATTTCATTCGGAAAACCTTTCTGGTCTGAGGACGCGCGAAAACGGCCCGGCCGTCCGGTCGAAGGAAACCGGCTCTTCAAAAAAGATACCAGACCGTCCGAAAAAGTCAATCAAACCGGCTTGGAGAAGAAACGGCGTTTTGTTCGGGAGGGCTTTCGTCGGTGTTAATCGAACAGTTCCTCGTGCTCTTTTCGGAACTTCTCGGTGTTTTCAATCAGTTTCCGACGATGTTCCGAGAAGTTTTCCCCGGTGACGACGTATTCGCCTTTTGCGAACCAGTCGATGATCAGGTCGGTGATTTCCGGACGGTAGTGTTTGATGTCGCGGTAATTGTCAAGGTCGGCGGTGATCTCGGCGGACTGAAAATCGAAAACTTTCGCGCCGCGCCGAACGGCGGAGACGACGAAATATTCTTTCGCCCGCAGATAGATCTCGAAATAACCGGCGCGCTGTGTGTCGCACCAGAAGAGGGACGAGTAGGGGGGGAAGAAAAAGATATGTTCGCCCCTGTCGAATTCGAATCGGTTCAGATATTCGTCGATATGCGCGGTCAGACGTTCGTACAGGCCCGATGTCTCGAGTTCCGGTACGCGGCCAATCCTTTTGAGGTATCGGGCCGTGACCTCGGATTCCCCTCCGTAACGATAGTTATACTCCCAATCGCCGAGCCGGTCGATCTCTTTCATGCGGGCGATCTTCGCGGGGAGGCGTACGCCGAGCCGATCGGCGGCGATCAGCGCGAGGTCGACCGGAATGTATCGGAACCAGACCTCGTAACTCAAAAGGTATCGAATGTGCGAAAGAATATCCGTTTTTAAAAGATAGCGCGGCAGACGGCTCTCTTCGCCGGGATTTCCGAAAAAGCCGAGATCGACGCAGATGTAGTACCGGTTCGATTTTTCCGCTCGGTAGGCGAGTCGGACCAGTTCGTTGATTTCGACCGGCCGGATCCCTCCCAGGCCGATGCGAAGCGGTTTGGCGCCGAGCTTTTCGCGCAGCCGGTCCATGTCGAAGTTCCGCGTCATCGAGGAGCCGACCAGGAGAGTGTCGTACGCGCCGTTTTCTATCAGGCCGCCGCTGACGAACCATTCCTGTAAGACGTAGGTGTTGTCCCGAACCCGGAACTGAAGGAAGGGATCGACGAAATACGCCGCCGCCGCGAGAAGCGCGAGCGCCGCCGCCGTGATCGCGAAAAAGGAGAGTATCCATTTTTGGGGAGTCGTCGTCATTTCGCCCTTTCCTAGAAATTGAAGTAGATGAAAACGGATTGACGCGAGAGGCAGAGAAACGCCCAGACGAAGAGAATGGCCGACGCCGCCAGCGTATACGGCGAAGGGACGAACCGCTCGAGACGCTCGGCGCTGTTTCGGCAGGCGAAGACGACCGCAAGGAGAAGGGAGATGTACGCGGCGATATACGGAATGTCGATCGCCGCCGGGAAGTTCAGGTGCCCCGCCTGACCGACGACGTCGTTGAGCTGCGAAAGCGCCGGGTTTCCGAACGCGGTCATCCCCTTATAGACTTCGGCCGCCTGCGCGAAATTTTCGGCTCGGAAGAGAACCCAGAGGGCGTTGACGATCAGAAAGGTGACGAGGATCCGCGCCGGCCGGACGAACGGCGGCCGAACGCCCTCTTTCGGTCTGTTCAGCCCGGCGATTCTTTCGAGCGTGACAAAAACGCCGTGCAGCGTCCCCCACAGGACGAAGGTCCACGCCGCGCCGTGCCACAGGCCGCTGACGAAGAAGGTCAGCAACAAATTCAGACAGGTGCGCGGAAGCCCTTTGCGGTTCCCCCCCAGGGGGCGGTAGACGTAGGTGCTCAGCGCCCGGCCGAGCGTGATATGCCACCGCCGCCAGAACTCGCTGACGCTCTCGGACCGGTAGGGCGAAAGGAAGTTGAACGGGATGTCGACGTTGAACATCTTCCCCAGGCCGACCGACATATCCGAGTAGCCCGAAAAGTCGAAGTAGATCTGAAGCGTGTAGCTGAGCGAGGTCGCCCAGCCGGCCGCCAGACCCAGCCCGGTCATTCCGAATCCGTTGTCGGCAAAATAGGCGAGGGTGTCGGCGAGCGCCGCCTTCTTAAAAAGACCGATCGAAAACATAAAAATCCCCGCGGCGAAATTCTCCGGATTGAACCGGCGCCGCGTTTCGTCTTTGAACTGCGGGATCATTTCGCCGTACAGAACAATCGGTCCGGCGACCAATTGCGGGAAGAAGACGACAAAGAGGGAATAGTCGCGCAGACGTTCGACTTTTTCTTCCCGCCGGTAGACCGAGACGAGAAACGAGAGCTGCTGAAAGGTGAAAAAACTGATCCCCAGCGGCAGAAGGAGGTGTTTCAGCACGAAATCGGTGCCGAAGACGGCGTTGAGGTTTTCCGCGAAAAAATCGTAATATTTAAAGTAGCCGAGCAGACCGACGTTAAACAGTACGCCCAGGGTCAAAAAGAGTCGGGACGTCTTTCCCCGCGACTTCTGAATTTGCCCGGCGACGGCGTAGTTGACCGCGATCGACGCGACGATCAGACCGAGATAACGGACGTTGAAATAGGCGTAGAAAAAGAGAGAGGCCGCGATCAGGAAAAGACGCTGAAAAATCCCGTTCTTGCAGCGGGACAGCAGATAGTACCCGCCGAGAGTGATCGGCAGGAAGAGCAGGATAAAGACGTAGGACGAGAATACCATTATTCTTCTCCGGCGAAACCGCGCTTGCGCCCCCATCGGACGAAAGCGCTCCAACAGGTCAATTATACCCGAGAGTTTCGCCGTCGCAAGTGATCGGCGCCGAAAGAAGACGTTTTGGAAAAATTCAAAAAGCGTCCCCGGAAAACGAAGATTATTTCCCGGGGCGGGAAGCCGAGAGCGCCGACCGAGTCGCCGTAAACCGCTAGGCCGAAAGTTCCGGCTCTTTTGACATGTCTTCGGCGGCGCGCGTGTCAAGGATGACGCGAACGTCGCGATGTTCTTCCAGATTGATCCCGAACGCGCGCAGGATTTTGTGTACCGCGTAGCGCGTCATTTTGACTCGCTTGGCCAGGGTGCGAACCGACCACCGTTCGGAACTTTTCGGCTTTTCGTTGAGGAGAACATGGATAATCCGGTCAACGTCGGTCTGGGTGATCAGCACCGGACGGCCCGTCCGCGGCGCGTCTTTCATGATCCCCGAAACTCCGCTCAGGAGAAAACGCTTCTTCCAACGGGCGACTTTTTGGTTTGAAATACCGAGCGTTTCGGCGACGTCTTTGTTTCGTTTTTTTTCGTCGGAAAGGAGGATGATCTTCGCCCGCAGAATCTGCCGCGGCTCGGCTTGGCGGTTGCGCACGATCGCTTTCAGTTTGTTCCGATCGCCGTCGGAAAGGGTGATGTCCTGTGCCAGCATCATGGTCTGTTCTCCGTGATTCGTTCCGTCTGTTCCGGCGCGCCGGACAGACGAAGGAAATCGGCGCGCCGGCGCCGCCGCGGCCGATGCGCTATATAAGCAACACGGCGGCGAATTTTCGCCCGCGCCGATTTCAGTGAAAAATCATTTAAAACTCCTGATGACACACCTGCGGCAACCCGCGGGAAGCGTCGACGCGGCTCGATGAAACACATTCGGCGCTCGACGACGTACGTCCGCGTTCGAACGGAAGGAAAAATCGGTGCTGTGAGGAAACGGGTTACCAAAGGAAAAACAATGTATCATGCTTGTACTATACACGCCGAAACGCGCCGGGGCAACGTAAAAAAAGCGACAAAATTATAAAAACATATTTCATAATTTCGACAATCCCGCCGAAAAGGGAAGTTTAGGCGATTTATGAGACGGAACCGCCGGTTCGCGGCGCGGTTTCCCGCAAAACGCCGCCGCGGTTACGCCTCTTCGGAAGAGTTGTCCCAGACGATCGCTCCGGAGCTTTTGTTTTCGCGGCGGTATTGCTGAGGGGTCATTCCCTTTTCCTTTTTAAAAAGATAACAGAAATAGCGGTCGTTGGAAAAGCCGGAGAGCTCGGCGATCCGGTGGTTCGGCAGGTTTGAGGTGACCAGGAGCCACGACGCGTGGCGGAGTTTTGTCATGAGGATTTCCCGTTCGGGGGTATGTCCGAGCGATTCTTTAAAATAGCGTTCCAGAGTCCGGCTGGTCAGATTGACCTCGTTTAAGACGTCGGTCACGCGGATTCCCGTGGTGGCGTACTCGCGGATAAAATGCAGCGCGCGGTTGACGTCGGGGTTTTTCAGGGCGAAGATGTCGGTCGACTCGCGCGTGATGACCCGGACGGGAAGAAGTCCCTTCTCGTAGCCGGTGCAGTCGACGCCGTTCATCTTCATGTCGAGCAGACGCGCCGCCTCGTAACCGACTTCACGGGCGTTCTGATCGATGCTCGAAAGAGTCGGCGAAAGGATGTCGCACAGAAGCGTGTCGTTATTGATTCCCAGAACGGCGATCTCTTCGGGGATTCGGTACCCCAGTTTGTTGCACCCGTTGATCAGGTGTACCGCCTGGTGGTCGTTGGCGGTAAAGATGGCGATCGGCTTGGGAACCTTTTCGAGCCACGCGCGGAGCGCCGGATCGTACGCCTCGTTCCAGATAGGGTACCAGGTCGGGTCTTGTCTTGCCGTTTTTTCGATGAAGATGTAGGGAGAGAAACCGCGCGCGATCGCCTCTTCTTTGAAGTGTCTTTCCCGTTCGACGATCCAGCGCGTCTGGCCGATCGAAAAGAACCCGACGTTTTCAAAACAGTGCTCTTCGAAATGGTCGAGCGCCATACGGACGATCGCCCGCTCGTCGCAGTAGATTTCGGTCTTGACCACGCTGTAAAGCTCGACCACCGGCGATTTGATCCGTCTGAGAACATCGTGGGTTCTCTTGTCGGGCGTGCGGGCGATCACGCCGTCGCCGTGCCAGTTTTTCAGCGTTTCGGGCATCTCGGTGATTCCGCGCGGAACAACGATGAAGTCCCACTCGTTCCGTTCGTGCGCGTAGCGCGAAACGCCGGTCAGCAGGTCGCGTCCGTAACTGGTCGACGTTTCGATCAGGAAGAGAACCTGTTTCTTGCGGAATTTCGATTTGGCGGCTTTCGATTTCTCCGAAGGCGATTTTTCAGCGGACTGAGACATGGGACGAATCGAGACGCGGGAGATAAAAAAGAGCCCTCCGGCGAGGGCTCTTTGTGAAATCGGGTCAGTTGAGTTTAAAGTTGAAGACGTCCAGGGCCAGTCGAATGAACCGCTGAACGAGCGTCTGCGGCGCGACCTTAACCTTCGCTTTGCCGGTCATGCCGACTTTGATCAGCTCGTCGTTGTTTTCCAAATCGACCCGAACACGGAACGAGGGGGACTGCGGTACCTCGAGCCCCCCCTGTTCGGAGGTGGTCGGGACGGCTCCGCCCCCCTTGGTCGAGAGCTGGATCGGGACGCTCTCCATCTTGTGGTGTTCAATGTCGATCGTCTGATCGATCCGGCTGGAGAGTGTCGTGCCCGGAAGCTCTTCGAGCTTGACCTTGACGACCTGGTCTTTCTGAATGAAATTGATCTTCGACTGGTCGACGACCAGAACCGCCTCGAGCTGCTTCGGGTCGCCGATCGAGCAGAAATGGACCCCCGGCTCTAAAAAGACGCCCAGGTTTTCGGGACGCAGAGGGGTCCCGTGCCAGAGGGGGAGGTTCGACGAGAAGGCGTCCCCCTTTTCGGTCTGCTCGATCCGCCATTCGGGCGAAACGACCACGCCGTCGACCGGCGCGGTCAGCGTCAGCTGCGACCATTCTTTTTCCCGCGCGGCGATCATCATCGAGAGCGCTTTCATCCGTTCGGAGAGCTCCTGCCGCTGGGCGGCGGCGCGCGTGTCCTCGATCAGGTTGGCGTAGGTCTCGAACTGCATTTGTGTTTCGCGGTATTCGCCGCGCAGACGGATCAGGTCTTGCTCGAGGATCGGGTTGCGCAGTTCGGCGAGTTTTTCCCCCTTCTTGACGAACTCTCCTTCGCGGACGTCGACCGAAACGAGTTCGCCGCCGGTTTTCGGAACGAGGACGTTTCCGGCCAGCGTCGCCTCGCTGCGCAGGTCGATGACGCACGGCGCGTAGACCGAGTAGGGGAGCGGCACGAAGATCAAAAACGCGGCGATCAACAAAAGACCGGTCAGCGAGAGGTAGAAGTTCAGTTTTTTCACGCGGTAGATCCTTCCCGGAACCCAGAAAAATTTTCCAATCTTCCAGAGCGGCATTCCGACGAGACCGAACAGGGACATCGCCCCGATCATCTGCCCGACGATCTTTAAGCCGTAGGAATCGAAGAATTTGTAAACGAAGAAGAGAATCGACGCCATCACGACCCAGCGGTACATGACCGCGCCGATCGTGTAGAGGGCGAAGAGGAACTGGTTTCGCTGCGGGAGGAACGGGTTCTCCTGCTCTTCCATGCCCAGGAACCAGTGCGACGATTTCGAGGCGAGAATCTGCGTCGCTTTCTGACGCAGGTTCGGGATTTCCAAAATGTCGGACAGGATGTAGTACCCGTCGTAGCGCAAAAGCGGGTTGATGTTGAAGATGATCGTCGAAACCGACGAGATGAACATCACGTTGAGCGCCAGATAGTGCACCAGCCCCTCGTTGGTGTTCCACCAGACGAAGGTGGCGATCGACGCCAAGACGCACTCGACGAACATCCCCGCCAGACCGATCGCCGCGCGGTGCCATTTGTTCGGAAGCATCCACGAGTCGGAAACGTTGCAGTACAGACACGGGGTGAGCACGAGGATCATGATCCCGATTTCGTGACATTCCCCGCCGAAGTATTTACACGAAAGGCCGTGGCCGAACTCGTGTATCACTTTGGTGCACCCCAGGGTGATCGTCAAAAGGAAGATGTTTTTCAGCCCGAAGAACTGATGGAAGTTCGGCAGTTTCGCCCGGAAGGTGTCGAATTCCATCACGACGAGCGACAGCGCCGAAAACATCAAAACGAAGCAGAAGAAGAGGGTGACCGGATGGAAACACCAGCGGACCCACGGAAGCATCGCGTCGAGGATCCGGTTCGGGTCGAACCCCTTGAAACGAATACAGAGAATGTTCGAACAGGCCTGGAGGATCTCCTGACGGCGGCGTTTGTTCCGCCGCTTCAAAAGTTCGTGACCTTGGTTCGGGACCGCCGCGACGATCAGGTTGCTCTGGTGGAGCTGGCCGATAAAGCTTTGCAGCTCTTCGAGCGTGATCTTTTGCGGCGGGAATTCGGCCTCGAAGTTGTCCTTGATGGTGTCCAGACTCCGCGTGCCGTCCAACTGGTTCAGGATGTAGTACTCCTCGTCCTGAAACCGAAAGTATTTCAGGCCGATCGGGTCTTTGACGATCCAGTAGGATCGTCCGAGATACTGTTCCCGTTTGGCGGTCAAGTCGGCCCGGGCGTATAATCCAAGGATTCGCTCGGAACTGGAGACCAGACTGTCGGCAAGTGTGACCATAAAATATTACTTGAAACCTGTCGGGGGTCGGATTACTCTTGATCGTCGGCGAACTGCGCCGGATCGACGCTCTTGTCTTTGTGAACGATCAGGTTGACGCGCATACCGGGAATCAGGACCCAGCTGTCGTCGACCTTAACGTTCTTCACCGCGGCGTAGGCGACGAAACGGTTCATCATCAAAATCGGGCGGGCGTAGGTGATCACCCCTTCCATTTTCTGCGGTTCGGCGACTCCCGCCTTGCTGACGTAGACCGTGACCGCCTTTCCCTGAATCATCGCGGGGGAAACCTGCTCGCTGTCGAAGTTGGCGGTGATGTTGATCTTGTCGAGACGCAGAACGTGAAGGACGTTGTCCCCTTCGCGGAGCCATTCCCCTTTGTTTTTGAAAATGTCGTCGACCTGACCGCTTAGGGGGGCGCGGATCAGACGTTCTTCGAGGTCGGCGTCGGCGATGGCGATCGCCGCCTCTTTGACGTCGACGGCCAGGGCGGCGATTTCAAGGTCGTATTTCGCCTTGTCCTCGGATTTCATGCCGCGGTACCACTCGAACCGCTTCTGCCAGACCTCGTCTTCCGAGACGGAGTTCGGCACCCGCTTGTTGGCGTTGACCGCGCGTTTGTATTCCATCAGAGCGACGTTTTTGCTCGCCTCGGCGACTTCGACTTCGAGCTGTTTTCCCGCCTCTTTTTTGGCGACTTCCAGTTCCCGCTCGGCGGCGGTTCGCCGGGCGTGGGCGGCCTGGTTAAACTGAACTCCCAGGATTTCCCCCTCTTCGACCTGCATCCCGCGGTGCATGGGGATCATCTGAGGATTGCCGTCTTCGTCGAAGAGCGGCTGGCCGTTCTCGTCGCGTTTCTGGCGGCCCAGCAGGATCAGTTTTCCCTGCGTGTTGGCGCTGACGGTCGCTTCGTAGCCTTCCCCTTTCGGAATCTCGGTCAGCGCGCTTTTGGCCAGGACATCGTTTTCGCCCAGTTCGACCCCTTCGGGGAGAGGAAGAGCTTCGAGCTCCGGCATCGGGCCGCGGTCGCGCGGTACGTTGACCTGAATGTTGAGCCGCTGCGGACGCGCGGCGGGCGGGGGGAGAGGACGGTCGGAAGGGGCGCCGGCGCGGTCACCGCCGGGAGCGCGTCCCGTACGGTCGAGTCGGCCGATGTCAAGGTTCATTCCGTCGGTGGGCGCGGGCGGGAGCTCTTCGCCGGGCGCCGGCGGGTCGAGCTGACTATCGTCGGCCGGCGCGCTTTGCTCCGGGTCGGGGTCTTGGGGGAAGAGCGACATTTCGGGCAGATCGCCGCGCGCGGGGGTGAAAGAGAGCGTCAGCGCGAAAAGGAAGAGCCCGGCGGCGGAGAAAAGCGCCGCGGATCGCTTTGATTTCTGTGCAAAACTCATCGTGTTTGACTCCTTGGATGATCGATCGGTTCGGCGGGGAACCGTTGTTTTTCTTTTGTGTTGCTTGCTTTTGGGTTCCGGTCACTTGAACCAGAAGAAGACCGTCCGCTGCAGGTAGGCGATCGCCTCGTTGAAGATGACGTAACCCAGCGCGCGTTTGCCGCAGTAGATCTTGGCGCGCACCGCCGCGCCGGCGCGTTTCGATTCGGGAAGCGATTCCGGTTCGTCGATCTTCGCTTTCATTTCGACGACGGTCCCTTCGTCCCCCTTGTTCCCCGCGCGGTCGTGGATCTCGTAGACTTTCCCCTTGAACTTTTTCGTCGAGTCGACCGTCATGACAAAGGTGACGTCGAGCTCGGCGTTCGGGTCGTCGGCTCGGAGCTTTCTGAGGTATTCCGAGATATGTCCCATCTTCTTTTCGGGCATGTCGAGCTCGAGGATCAAGTTCCCTTCCGGCTGGGCGACTTCCAGAAGGCACTGCCCTTTCTGCACCGGTCGGCTTCGGAGCCGGTCGGTGAGGTCGAACGTCATGATCGTGCCGGAGATCGGCGAACGGACTTCCATGTCTTTGTACCGTTCCCAGAGGATTTCTTCCTGGACTTTCAGCGCGTTCTGCCGGACTTCCAGACGGGAGATCTCGCCCTGAATTTGAACGTCGTCCCCTTCGCGCCCCTTTTCGCCCGTCGTTTTATACGCCATTTCGGTGGCGGAGGCGATCTGCTTGGTGACTTCGGCCAGGTCGCCTTCCACCTTTTTCGTTTCGGCTTCCAGCTCGTTGTTTGTCATACGCAGAAGGATTTCCCCCTCTTCGACCTGCTGGCCGTGATGGACGAGGACCTCGTCGACCTTGCCGTCTTCCCGCGCGAAGACGTTGCGCCGGATCTCCGGCTCGAGCGTTCCGGCGCAGTGCATGTTGAAGTTCCACGGCACGAAGATGAGCGCCAGAATCAGCGCCAGCAGCGCGATGGCGACCGAAATCGTCTTGGGCAGCATCCGCGCGGTGACCAGCACCTTCGATTTGCCGATCGCCTGCCAGATAGGCATCAGAAAGACGCTGTTGTGGTCCAGCGCGTTGCCGACGGCGCTCTGGGCGTGTTCGACGACCACGTCCATGCGTTTTTTCATTCGGTCGGGAACGCGGTTGTCTTCGATCTGCTCGATGATGATCGCTCCGAACGGGGGTTCTTTCGGAGTTTTGTCCTGTTCGGTCTCTTCGCTGTCCCCTTCGTTGACGTTCTTTCGCCGGAGCGGAAAGACCGCGATCATCTTGGTGTGCGATTCGTCGACGTAGTCTTCGACCGCTTCTTCGACTTGGGGCGCCAGGTCGGTCGTGTCGCCCATGTAGAACATCGGCTCGTCGGCGGCGACGACGGCAGTGGCGAGTTTTCCCAAAAGGGTGACCGCGTTCGACCGTTTGTCGACCATGTCCTGACCGCTGACCGCCTCGATCCGGCACTTGCGTCCCCGCTTGATGGCGATGCTGACGCGGTCGCACTCGATCAGACGGCGGCTCTCGTTGGCGACGACGTATTCGGTCTCGCGCATATCGAGCGTTTTGTGAATGTTCCGCACGAAGTCTTCGAGCTGGGTCCAGAGCGACTGGCGGTCGCCGAAGTTGCGCAATTGGCGGCTCTTGTAAAACTCGCTGGCGATATCGGTCACCTGGGTGACGAACCGCAGATACCCTTTTTGCGTCGTGGGGCTCGTGTCGGGCCGCTGGAAGATTTCGACGAGACCGAACGTTTCAAGGTCGGTGCGGATCTTGCCGAACAGGACCAGGAAGTCGGTCGGGTTTCCCGGACTGTCTTCCGCTTCGCCGCCGGAATTCGGCATGGCGATCGATTCGTTCTCTTCGGATCGAAGGAACTGGTACAGAAGACGGCTGTGTTTTTTATTCGCTTCCTCGTCTTCGTGCAGATGGGTTTTCTGAATGTTGATCTGGTACGAGAGCTGCAGCTGTCCGGCCGGATTGACCGTCCAGATGGCGCCCGCTTCGGCGGCCAGGGCGACCACCACGCGCTGGAGAAATTCTTTGTGGAACTCTTCCGGCGGAATTTCGGTTTTTGAGATTTTAGAAATCTCGCCGACCAGCATGCGGATCTGCTGTTTTGTCTGCTCGACAAGACTCGGATCGATTCTTTGGTTTGGTGAACTCATTGACGATTTTTGGTGATGGTTATGCGGCAATCCTTCCCGAGACGTTTCGGTGGGATTATCCGATGGTACGAACCTGCCGCGAAGTTTTCCCGAAACGGGAAGAACGGCCGCGGAGGACCTGTTGGGAAAAAACGGCTGAACCGCCCGCGCCTCCGCGTCCGACCGCCGGCCGCGAAAAAAGTCGGGACTTCTGTCGGGCCAAAGTGACCCTAATTATCTATTATAACGGCAAGAGCGATAATGACTAGGTTCTGACGCGCTTTTTTCGGAAAAATCCGCGGTTCGCGGGGGCTTGGTCACGGCTTTTTACGTCTCCTGGGGCGATCGTCGCCGTCGAAGTAGTCGTCCATAAACGAGACTTTTCCCGAACGGCCGGTGGGACGGATCGTCTCTTCGTCGGCGGGCCGCGGCGGACGGTCGTTTCCGTCGCCGTTTCGGCGGGACCGAAACCGCCCGCTCGCCGAAGATTCCGCCAAACGCGCCTCGTCGGAATTCTCGCCGACGCGCCAGACGCGCTCTCGCCGTCGCGGAGGCTCGTCGTCCGGCGCGGCGTATCCCCCCTGGTGCTGGCGGATCTTCTTCATCAGATTTTCCAACTGCTGCTGCGACTTCTCGCCGAAATAGAACTGCCGCGCCTGGGGGTGCGAAAGAACCGAGACCGGGTCGCCGTCGCAAAGGACCTGCCCGTCGTAGATCACGTAGCAGTACTGGGCGATCTCCATCGTCGCCTCGATCTGGTGATCGGTGATCAGAACGGCGATCCCTTCGGCCGAAAGCTCGCCGATCACCTTCTGAATTTCCGTCACCGTATTCGGGTCGACGTTGGCGAACGGCTCGTCGAGCATCAGAATCCGCGGTTCGGAGAGAAGGGCGCGGGCGATTTCCAGACGGCGGCGTTCCCCTCCCGAGAGTCCTCCGGTCCCCCCCGCGCCGACAATGGTTTTGCGGACGTGCCAGAGGTTGAACTTTTTCAGAAGTTCTTCGCACTTCTTTTTTCGTTTCGAGCGGGGGATGTTCAAAAGCTCCATCGCCAGATAGAGGTTCTTTTCGGTCGAGAGGGAGCCGAAAACCGATCGGTCCTGCGGCAGATACCCCATTCGGCCTTCCCGCGCGCGGCGGTACATCGGCCAGGACGAGACGTCGTTTTCCCCCAGATAGACTTTCCCGGCGTTGGCGGCGATCAGCCCGCAGGTCATGCGGAAGCTGGTCGTTTTTCCGGCGCCGTTCGGCCCCAAAAGCCCGACCACTTCCCCCTGGCGCACCTCGAAACCGACCCCGTTGACTACGGTGCGCTTGCCGTAGATCTTCACCAGCCCTTCGGTCGTTAAAACCGACGGAGCGTCGGTTCGGCCGGGGTCGCTTTTCCGCCCGAATCGTCTGTCGAAAAGTCTTTCTGCCATGAAATCCCTCAAAAATCCGTTTTCCGCCGACAGGGTCGGCGGGGGAAATTGAACGGAGTCAGAACCAACTGCAGGTGAATCCGCCGTCGACGTAGAGCGCCGAGCCGGTGATGTAGCTTCCCGCCTTGCGCGACAGGAGCAGAAGCGCCGCGCCGATCAGTTCGGACGGGTCGCCGTAACGGCGCATCGGAGTCCCGTTCATGATGTTTTCGACCCGTTTGGCGTCCAGAATCTTCCGATTCTGTTCGGCGGGAAAGAAGCCGGGACAGATCGCGTTGCAGCGGATTCCCTGCGTGGCGAACTCCTGCGCGATATTCTGCGTCAGGTTGACCACACCCGCCTTACTGGCGGCGTAGGCGAAAACGCGCGACAGGGGTTTGTCGGAATTGACGCTTCCGATGTTTAAAATCGAGCCGCCCCCCGTCTTGAGCATTCCTTCGATAAAGACCTGACACGAGAGCATCGTCCCTTTCAGGTTGACCGCCATGATCGCGTCCCACTTGTCGGCGTCGACTTCGAGGAACGGGGTACCGACGTTGATCCCGGCGCAGTTGACCAGGATGTCGACTTTTCCGCCCCACGCGGCGGCCTTTTCGCGCAGTTCGGTGAGCGACTCTTTAGAGGTTACGTTGACGAGGACGTAAATTGCCTCGATTCCTTCCGATTCGAGCTTTTTGACAGCTTCCGCGCACGCTTCTTCCCGAACGTCGGCGACGACGATCTTCGCGCCCGCTTTTCCCAGGCCGGTCGAAAGGCAGAGTCCCAGCGCGCCCGCCCCCCCGATGACCACGGCGGTCTGGCCCTGCATACCGAAAAGGTCGTTCAGATACTCCTGACTTGTCATCTCAAACCTCTCTTTCGTTAATCCAGTCGGTGTGGAAAGGACCTTCTCCCGGCTTGTCGATCCGGCGGTAGGTGTGCGCGCCGAAATAGTCGCGCTGCGCCTGAAGAAGGTTCGCCGGAAGGGTCGCGCTCCGGTACGAGTCGAAATAGGTCAGCGCGGTCGTCATGCCGGGACAGGGGATTCCGAGTTCGACCGCGGTTTTGATCACTTCGCGCCACCCCTCCTGCGCCGACTCGACCGCCTCTTTGAAATAGGGGGCGAGAAGGAGATTTTCGAGGTTCGGGTCGGCGTCGAACGCCTCTTTGATCCGTTCGAGGAAGACCGCGCGAATGATGCATCCGCCCCGCCAGAGCATGGCGATCGGCCCGTAGTTCAGCTGCCAGCCGTATTCCTGGGCGGCGGCGCGCATCTGGACGAATCCCTGCGCGTAGGAGCAGATCTTCGAGGCGTAGAGCGCCCGGCGGATCTGTTCGACGAATTTTTCTCTGTCGCCGGACCACTTTTTGGCCGGGCCGGAAAGGAGTTTGCTCGCCGCCAGACGCTGCTCTTTCATCGCCGAAATACAGCGGGCGTAGACCGCTTCGGTGACCAGCGTGCTCGGCACGCCCAAATCGAGCGCCAGCTGACTCATCCATTTTCCGGTCCCCTTGGCGCCGGCGGTGTCGAGGATCAGATCGACCAGGTCTTTTCCCGTCTCTTTGTCTTTGACGGTGAAAATGTCGCGGGTGATCTGAATGAGGTAGCTGTCCAGCTCCCCCTTGTTCCATTCGGTAAAGACCGCGCCGATCTCGGCGTTCGAAAGGCCGGCGGCGTGTTTCAAAAGCCAGTACGCCTCGCAGATCAGCTGCATGTCGCCGTATTCGATTCCGTTATGAACCATTTTGACGTAATGCCCCGCGCCGCGGTCCCCGACCCAGTCGCAGCAGGGAATGTCGCGGTTCGGGCCGACCTTGGCCGAAATCGACTGCATCAGGTCTTTGACCAGGGGCCACGCCTGCGGGTCGCCGCCGGGCATCAGGCTCGGGCCCTTCCGCGCCCCCTCTTCGCCGCCCGAGACGCCCGTCCCGATAAAGCGGATCCCCTTTTGCGCCAGGAACTTCGTCCGGCGTTCGGTGTCGAGGAACTGCGTGTTCCCGCCGTCGATGATCACGTCGCCCGGCGAAAGGAGGGGCAGCAGCTGCGAAATGACCGCGTCGACCGCGGCGTATTCGGGATAGAGCGCGACCTCGTTGGCGGGAACCGCGTTTTTCGATTGAATCATGAGCATGACGATCCGGGGGGATTTCAGTTTCGAGACCAGCTCGTCCAGCGAATGGGCGCCGGCGATCTTTTCCCCCTTCGACTTGACCTCGTCGAGGGCGAGGAAATCGTCGACCTTGCTGGTCGTGCGGTTAAAGACCGCCACGTTATACCCGTGGTCGACCATATTGAGTACCAGGTTCTGACCCATGACGGCCAGACCCATCAGCCCGAGATCGTATTTCTTTTCCATGACGTCCTTTCTATTTGAGGATTTCTTCTTTTTGAAGAATGTTGCCGTTGTTGAGTTCGAAACGGTCGAACGCCCAGTTCCACCGGTCGAGTTTCTTTAGAACCGGATCGAAGTTGTTCGTGCCGAACGAGATTTTCGCTCCGCGGTCGAGCGCTTTCCGAACGAACCGCTCGCTGGGGAAAGGGGATTCCGCCTGAATTTCAAGGGCGATCCCCTTTTCGACGGCTTTGTCGATGATCGCGTCCATCCGCTCGTCGGTCCATAGTTCATCATAGTGATCTTCGGCGAATTTGGGAAGATATGTTGGGTTGGCGAAAATCGTGATCGGTTCGTCTAAAATCCGCAGACAGTGGGCCATGTACTCTTCCATCCAGGCGTCGAGATCGACCGGGTGGTCGGCGGGGAGGAGCCAGAGCCTCTGCGGGTTCCCCTCGGCGTCGGTCCCCATGATCATCGAGTCGGCGAGGATGAAATCGAGCCGCGCGAGGTTTTCGGGGCTGACGGCCTCGTACCAGTCGCGGTCGTTCACCTGAAGACCGACCGCCAGGGTTCGGCGGTTCGGGTCGCGCGCTTTGTCGGCGGCTTCGACCTCGTCGATGAAGGTGGCGATCTTCTCGTTGTCGGAAAGAGGCCATTGGCGTCCGGCGTTTTCGAGTACCGCCGAAGCGATTCCCGTTTGATCTTGGCGGTCGAGCGCCTTCTCGGCGGTCATCCCGCCCCGCAGATGAATGTGAAAATCGGTAATCCGGATTCCCCGTTCTTTCAGGTCGTCCATTCGGTCTTTAAAACCGAAGAACGCGGCGTTGTCGGCGTCGAGCGCCGGTTCGTCCGGATTGAACGCGGCCGGTTGTTCGGACCGCGCGGCGGTTTCGGCCAGCGCGCCCGCCTCGTCGGGGCGGGTCGCCGCGGCGGCAAGGTCGCGGAGATAGACGTCGGTCGACGGGTCGTGTCCCTGGAACTGAAGCGTCCCCTTTTCGAGCCGGAGCCCTTTGCGCGGGTTCGGGTCGGGTTTCCGGTCGTCGGTCCAGAGGAGGGTCGGGATCCCGTTGATCCAGGTGCGGAAGAAGGCCCCGTCGGCCATCAGGGTGACCGCCGTCCAGTCGGCCGGGTCGGCGACGACGCGCCGGGCGGCGGCGCGGCGGAAGATACTTCCGGTATCGTTTCCGAGGAACTTCGCGCGGTCCTCTTCCGGCGGATCATTGTTCATCTGGCATTCGTAGCCGTCCATGCCGCTGCCGGGGATCGTGCGGAAAAAGAGGCCGGAGTTGCACGGCGAGACGTTTTCGCGGAACGAGAACGAAACGACGCCGTCCGAAAGGAGGTTTTCCGATTCGAGATATCCCGGTCCGCCGGCGATATGGATGGCGTCGTCTATAATCGAGGCGTCGATCTCGCCGGCCGATTTCCACCCGGCGAAGGTTTCGCCGTCGAAGAGAGACGTCTTTTTTTGGCGGAATCGGCAGGAAGAGATTTCGATCTTTCCGCTTGTCATGACCAGGGTCAGTCCCTTTTCGGCGATGACCGCGTCGGGGACGGCCTCGGCGTAGCCGTCGACGGTCATCGCGTCGAGCGACGGGGCGCTGAACGTGACGGTTTTCGTTTCGGACGCCGGTTCGAGCGGGATTTCGACCAGCCGGGCGACCGTCTTTCCGTTTTCATAAGACGGGACGCCGATCATCAGCTCCGCCTCGACGTCGTCGCTGCTCGTGTAACTGAATTCAAGCGACCAGGGGAAGACCGGCGTAAAGAGGGTTCGGACGCGGATCGGAATTTCGGTTTCGATCGTCATTTTACCGCGGGCGGTCAGGATTTTCGGGTCGGGTACGCCGAGCGGGCGGCGGTCGATGAGCGGCTCGGCTTCCCAGCCGAAAAAGGTCTTGCCGTCGAACAGCAGAAGCCAACCGTCGGCGAGTTCCCTGTCGGAAAGGAGGCGGAACCCGCGCGCGACGGGCGGAGTCACTTCGTCGGCCTTCTTTTCCGGCGCGGCGGCGAAAAGGGACGCCGTCAGTATCGCGGTCAAGCCGAGGGCGATGGGGGTCAATTTCATCATTCGTTCCGGTGGGTTCAATGGGTGAATTCCGCGTCAGAGCGGAGGAATCTTTTGCGGCTCGCCGCGAAGTTCGGCGGCGCGGGTTTCTTTTTCGGCGGTGCCGTAGAACGGCACGTTCGCGTCCATCCACAGATAGAGCGCCCGGCGGTCTTCGTCGGAAAGACCGATCTTTTCGCCGTGGTTTTTGTCGTCGAGAACCGCCGTCAGGGGGGATTGATCGGCGCCGGCGCCGCCGGGCGTCGACGCGACGCGCGCGATCGAATGGCTGCCCCACTCGTGCCAGCGGACAAACTTCGTCAGACTGTTATACGCGTTGGAGAACTCTCCCTTTTCGACGACGCCGCGCAGGTCGGGCTGAACGCCGCCTTCGGCGCCGCCGTGACACGAAACGCACGCGCGGTCCAGCACCGGCTGGACGAAGACGGGGAACGAGAAGGGCGCGGTTCCGACCGGACCGGGAGTGACGGCGCTCGGGGCGCGCTGAAACGCCTTCTTCTGAGCCGGGAAGTTTTCCGACGCGGTCTGAACCTGTTCGTGACACCCGACGCAGCCGCGATTTTCGCCCGGCTGGAGATAGACTTCGCTCAGCATCGTGCGGACGGCTTTCCCGTCGGCGTCGACCGCCTGGAAGTAAAGCGGCGTGTTGGCGGGGACCTTAAAGTGCGCCGAACCGTCCTCTTCGACCGGAACCGTTCCCAGAAGCGCGCGTCCGTTCGCCGCGTAGGGAACGCCGAGAGCGGGAACGCAGCTTGTGTATTCCGGCCAGTGCGAGAATATCTGGAATACGCGCAGTTCTTTGATCGGCCGGTCTTTCGGCATCGGCGCGAGCGAGTCGTAGACGTCCGAAAGGACGAACGTTCCTTCGGCTGGCGCTTCGTCGGGAAGCTGCGAGGCGATCACCGGAGGCTCGGGTCTTGCTTTGACTTGGACCGGGTTTCGGCAGCTGACGCGCGGATCGGCGTAAATCAGTTCGAGGTTTCCGAACCGGTCGCGGTAATAAATCCCGAGTTTTCCCGCCGAATACGATTCGCCGCACGAACCGGGATCCCACCGGTTATGCGTGAGCTGACCGCCGTTCGGATCGTGGCTGTACGCCGTCAGATAGAAGTCTTCGGAAAGCGGAGAGGGACTGTAATAGTAATGTTCCGAGACGTGGAGCAGGTATTTGTCGGCGTTTTCGACCCGCGTTTCGGGGAACCCGAGTTCCGGCGTGAGGACTTCGAGACAGTCGAGGGTGTCTTCCGCCGTTTCGGGATCGTATTTCACTTTCGACGGGTCGAGGATCGCCAGGAGGCCTCCGACGGCGAGATGATGTCCCGAGCCGAGAAGGAGAATCTTGTTCGAACCGGGAATCTCTTTCGCGTGGAGCGAGGCGATGACCTTTTCGGTGTAATTGCCGAAAAGCGCCTTGGCGCCGGTGCCGTCCGGATTCGTGACCCAGAGGTTCATGAACCGGGGAGCCGGCCGGTCGACGTAGTCCCAGCGCGTGTAAAGGATCCTGCCGTCGCTTAAAACCGACGGGTTCCATTCGTTCGTCTCGTGCCACGAGAGGGTTTTTACCGAACCGTCTTTCGCCAGACGGTGGAGCGTGGCCGTTTCGACCGGCTCGAACGGATCGGTGCAGCGGGCGAAACCGCCGCGCCGGGTCGAGACGAAGACCAGGTCGCCGCCGGGGAGTTCGGCGGGGTCGAAATCGTCGTCCGGTCCGAACGTGAGCTGTTCGGCCCGGCCCGTTTCCAGATCCATTTTAAAGAGATGGTATTTTCCCTCTTCCCGCTGCAGATACGCGTCGATCTCGTCGTCGTGCCCCCGCTCGATCATTTCGTAGAGACATTTATACGGGGCTCCTTCGGGGACCGTTTTCGAGAAGTCGGCGAACGCGAAATAGAGCGTTTTGCCGTCGTATGAAAGGGAGGGCGTCGAAAACGAGCCGCGCGGGAATTTTCCGGCGGTGATCGACTCGGCGTCGAACGAACGTCCGGGGTCTTTCAGAACCATCAGTTCGCCCCCGTCCATGTTCGTAAAATTGTAGTAATACGAAAGATACTCGTGAATGAGCTGCCAGATGTAGCGGTCGGCTTTCAGGAAGACGATCGGAATTCCTTTGACCAGGGGGTTTTCGAAAATCGCGTCCCGCGCCCGCCATCGGAGCGCCAGATAGCGCGTTTTGATGTCGTCGGGCGTCAGCGCGCCGAGGTCGTCCGCGCGCGCGGCGTCGACCGCCTTTTGCAGGGAATCGGCGGCCTCGGGCGCGGCCAGCTCTTCTTCTCGAAGCCTTTCAAGGAGCGCCTCGGTCCGCGCGCAGAGCGCGGCGAGCGCTTCCGGCGAGGTCAGGGTCCGTCCGGCGGCGATCTCCTGCCGGAGCCAGTCATATTCGACCGTTCGCCGGAACGAGTCGGCGGGCGTGTAGCCGTTGACCGCGTCGGTGATCGCGCGGATCTGCGCGATCGACGCCGGGGCGAACTCGCCCGGCCCGAGCGTACCCTTTCCGACGGTCAGCCCGGTGTCGATCGTCAGCGCCAGCCCGGCCTCGACCGCCGGTTTGGCCCAGGCGATCCACTCGTCATCGGAAAAGCGGGGAACGGCGCCGCCCCACGAACTTCCCTGATACGTGAGGAGATGTTCCTTTTGGCCGGCGGCGTTTTTCGGAGCGAAATCCGTTTCGGCGAAAGGGTCGGTGATCTCTCCGGCGGTGAAATCGGAAGCCGCCCATTCGTTCTTCTTAACGCCGGGGTTGAACGCGATCACGGCGTCGGGGTTTCCCGCCCGGAGCGCGCCGCGGTAGATCTCGGCGATTTCGTCGTTGAACTCGCACCACGCGTAACAGCCGTCGACCCACCAGCCCGAGACCTTTGTTCCGTAACGAAGCGACCACTCGCGGAAGACTTCGGCCCATTTCGACGCGAATTCGGGGGTGATGGTTTGGTCTGTGGGCCCGGTTTCAAGCCCGAACGCTTCCTGGGCGCGCGCGTCGCGGTTCGGGACCTGTCCCGTCACGTAGACGAAGAACTTGACGCCGCGCCGCGCCATGGCGTCGGCCATTTCCATGATGATGTCGCGGTCCGAACAGCGTTCGTTTTCTTTGTAGCCGGTCGCCTTGTCGTAGACGGACGAGGGCGCGTTGAACCAGCCGCTGTTTTGGTACATGGTCAGCACGAAATAGTCCGCCCCCGCCTGAACGATTTGGTCGGCGAGGCGTTCGACCTGGAACTCCTTCTGAAGGCGGTCGGCGGATTCGCCCCCCGGCAGGAAATGGAGGAACATTCCGACCCTGCAATCTTCGGGCCACGCGTTCTTTTCCTGAGCCGAAACGATTCCGGAAAGGAGCGCCGCCGCGAGAACGCCGATCAGGAAAACGAAGAAGCGTCTTTGTTTCATCCGAAATACCTTTCTTGAGCCGTCAACACTGCAATGGGGCCGTCATCCTAAATTGTAAGGATCACGGCCCCGTTGTCAACATCGCGAAGCGGTGGAAAGGCGGCGCCGAAGAGTCCGCCGCGGCCCGCGGGAATCTTTCCGGAACGCGCCGTTCTCCCCTTATTGCACCGGCGGCATCGGAACCGGTTTCCCTTCCAGCTCGGCGGCGCGCGTTTCCGGCTCGGCGGTTCCGTAGAACGGTACGTTCGCGTCCATCCAGAGATAGAACGCGCGTCGCTCTTCGTCGGTAAGTCCGATCTTTTCGCCGTGGTCGGCGTCGCCCAGGATTTCGGTCAGGCGCGACATATCGGCGCCCCCTTCGCCCGGCCGCGAGGTGATCGGCGCGATGGTGTCTCCGCCCCACTGATACCAGCGGGTATATTCGGTCAGGTTGTTGTACGCGATCGAGAAAACGCCCTTTTCGACGATCCCGCGCAGATCCGGCTTGACGCCTCCCTCTTCGCCGCCGTGACACGAGACGCACCGTCGGTCAAGAATCGGCTGAACGTAGAGCGGGAACGAGAAGGGCGCGGTTCCCTTCGGGCCGGGGGCGAGCGCGTCGGGAGCGCGCAGGAACGCTTTCTTCCGCGCGGGGAAATTCTCCGACGCCGTCTGAATTTGTTCGTGGCATCCGACGCAGCCGCGGTTTTCGCCCGGCTGGAGATAGACTTCGCTCATCATGGTGCGCACCGCTTTCCCGTCGGCGTCGACCGCCTGAAAATAGAGCGGTTTTCCGGCGGGTACCCGGAAATGGGCCGAACCGTCCTCTTCGACCGGAACCGTCCCGAGAAACGCCCGGCCGTTCGCCGCGTTCGGTTTCCCCAGACGCGGCACGCCGCTGGTATAGTCGGGCCAGTGCGGCAGGATCTGGAAAACGCGCAGCTCTTTGATCGGCCGGTCTTTCGGAAGCGGTTCGATCGAGTCGTAAACGTCGGAAAGCGCGAACGTCCCTTCGGCGGGTTCGCTCTTCGGCAGCTGCGAGGCGACGACCGGCGGTTTCGGCCGCGCCTTGATCTGGATCGGGTACCGGCAGCTGGTTTCCGGATCGGCGTAGATCAGCTCGAGGTTTCCGAACCGGTCGCGGTAATAGAGGCCGAGTTTGCCGGCCGAATACGACTCGCCGCACGAGCCGACATACCCGTAATCGTTATGCGCCAGATAACCGCCGTTCGGGTCGTGGCTGTAAGCGGTCAGATAAAAATCTTCGGAAAGGGGATACGGGCTGTAATAGTAACGGTCCGAAACGTAATACTCGTTTTTGTCCGAGTCCGGAACCGGCGTTTCGGGGAACCCGATTTCGGGCGAAATCACTTCGAGAGCGTCGAGCGTGTCCTCCCTTGTTTCGGGGTCGAACTTCAGCTTCGTGGGATCCAGGATAACCAACGGGCCGCCGACCGCGATGTGGTGGCCGGAACCGAGAAACATGATCTTATTCGAGCCGGGAATCTGTTTTGCCTGGAGCGAGGCGACGACTTTGGTCGTGTAGTTCCCGAACAGGGCTTTCGCGCCGGTGCCGTCGGGATTCGTGACCCACAGGTTCATGAATCGCGCCGCTTCCCGGTCGACGTAGTCCCAGCGCGTGTAGATAACGCGTCCGTCGTCCAGAACCGAGGGGTTCCATTCGTTCGTTTCGTGCCACGAGAGCGGCTTGACCGCGCCGTCTTTCGTGCGGCGGTGAAGCGTCGCCGTTTCGACCGGTTCGTAGCTGCCGGTACATCGGGCGAAACTCCCGCGCCGCGTCGACATGAAGACCAGGTCGCCGTCGGGGAGTTCCGCCGGATCGAAATCGTCGTCCGGCCCGCGGGTCAGCTGCTCCGCCGAACCGTCGGCCAGATTCATCTTAAAGAGGTGGAATTTTCCCTCTTCCCGCGCCAGATAGGCGTCGATCTCGTCGTCGTAACCCCGCTCCATGATCTCGAAGAGGGTCGTTCGGGGCGCCCCTTCGGGAACCGCTTTCGAAAAGTCGGCGAACGCGAAATAGAGCGTTTTGCCGTCATACGAAAGAGACGGCGTCGAAAACCAGCCGCGCGGGAATTTCCCCGCCGAAATCGATTCGGCGTCGAACGAACGTCCCGGATTTTTCAGGATCATCAGTTCGGCGCCGGTCATATTTGTATGGCTGTAATAATACGAAAGATACTCGTGGATGAGCTGCCAGATATAGCGGTCGGCTTTCAGGAAGACGATCGGTATCTCTTTGACAAGCGGGTTGTCGAAGATCGCGTCCCGCGTCCGCCAGCGGAGCGCCAGATACCGCTTTTTGATCCGGTCGGCGGAAAGAGCGTCCAAATCGCCCTCCGTCGCGGCGTCGATCTCTTTCCGCAGCTTTTCCGCGGCCTCCTTGGTCACGTAATTCTCGTCCAGAAGCGTTTCGAGGAGCTCGGCGGCGCGCGCGGCGAGCGCCGTCAGCGCTTCGGGCGATTCGAGATTCCGGCCGGCGGCGATTTCCTGACGAAGCCAGTCGTACTCGACGGCGCGGCGGAACGCGTTTTCCGGCGTCCAGCCCTTGACCGCGGCGGCGGCCGCGCGGATCCGCTTGAGGTCTTCGCGGGCGATCCCCCCCGGGCCGGGAATCGTTTCGTCGGCGGTCAGTTCCGTCTCGAAGGTCAGCGCCAGCCCGGCGTCGGCGGCCGATTTCGCCCACGCCGCCGGCTCGCCGTCTTCGCGGGAACTGTCCGAACGGACAAGGAGAAGTTTCTTTCGGCCGTCGGCGTTTTTTTGGGGGAAACCGGTCTCGGAGAAGGGTTCGCGGATTTCGGCCGTCGTGAAGTCCGAGGCTTTCCAGTCGGCGGCGCCCGCACCCGGATCGAACGTGACCGCGGCGGCGGGATTGCCCGCGCGAAGCGCGTCGAGATACACCGCGGCGGTTTCCTCGCCGAATCCGTATTCCGCGCGGCATCCGTCGACCCGCCAGCCGGCGACCTTCGTGCCGTAGCGCAGCGACCACTGGCGAAGCACCTCGGCCCACTTCGGCGCGAATTCGGGGGTGATGACCGGGTTCGGCGTTTCGGTTTCAAGGCCGAACGCTTCCCGGGCGCGCGCGTCCCGGGCCGGAACCTGGGCTGTCACGCCGATGAAGAATTTGATTCCCCGGCGCGCGAGCGCGTCGGCCATTTCCATCGGAATGTCGCGCGCCGCGCAGCGGTCGTCGGTTTCGTAGCCCGTCACGCGGTCGTAAACGGCGCTGGGCGCGTTGAACCAGCCGGAGTCGCCGTTCATCGTCAGCACGAGATAATCGGCGCCGGCCGACGCGGCTTGGTCGGCGATCCGTTCGACCTGGAACTCTTTCCGCAGGCGGTACGTTCCCGGTCCCGTGTCGGGAAAATAACGAAGAAGAATGCCGACCCGGCAGTCGGCGGGCCATTCGGCCGGCTCATGCGCCGAAAGGCGCGTCAGGGAAACGAGGAAACAGAGAGCGAAAAAAAACGCGCCGAGGAAACGGAATTTTTGCATTCGAACGACCTTTCTCGATGACTCGCGGCTGTCGGAAGATACGGCTTCATACTTTTCCGTTTATTCTAAGGATCGCCGCGCCGAAGTCAATCGAAAAGGGAAAGAAAGGGTCGGAAGACGACAAGTTCCGCGAACGGAAATCGAGTCGGAAAGACGGCCTTCGATCCGGCTCGGGCGTCCGGGAACGGGGGGCGGCCGGCGTCTTTACGGAACGATTCCGGCGGCTCTTTTCCCTCCGCTTTTGTGTTTTAGGACAAACGCCAGGGTGATCAGGACCGCGCCAAGGGAGACGCAGATCGCGCGGAAAACGCGCTGGCGTCTGAGCGCGGCTCTCGCCTGCTCGGGAAAATCGAGCAGATTTCGGTCGCGCCATTTGTAGTCCGTGACGCGAAACGCGTCCATCACCATGGCGTCGTCCGGAATGACGTCTTCAAAAAAACGGTCTCTGATTCTGCGGTTGATCTTGATTTTATCGTAGACGATCTCTTTCTCCGACGCGACGCTCCCGTCTTCGGCGTAGTCGACGGATTCGGCGCGGCGGGGCAGCCATACTCCGCCGCCGTAATCTTTCAGATCGTGCAGAACGGTTTTACTCGTCGGCTCGGACGTATGAATGGATATATAGCCGGGACTGCTTTCCAGCTTTTTGAGACGGTAATGGCGGAAGACCGCGTAAACGCTGTAATCCCGGTCCGCGTCCAGGTATATTTTTGTATTCGGGTCCGCGAGAAGGAGACATCGGCGGCCGTCGATGATTTCGGGTTTTTCAAACAGACAAAGAGAATTCTTTCGTTCCTCCAAATATTTCTCCATGTCCCACGATATATGACTCCCCGGACACGCGATCTTCGACATGGTCAAAGGGTTTTCCGATCTGTAAAACTGCGCCGCGCTGAATTCGGGACGGGGCATCAGTTCGGCGCTCGAACGTTTCTTTCCGCTCTTCGTCACGTAAAAGGAGACGTACCGGCAGTCGTGTTTGTTCTGAGCGCGGATCGTACGGTAGTCGGAGATGTGCGTCGCGTCGTCGTCGTTGACGACGCTTCGGTCCTCCTCTTCCAGATAGAACTGGTCGTTTCCCTTGAAGGCGAAGGTCAGTGTTTTATCACCGTCGCGGAAAACGGTATAGAAGGTTTTGATCGAATCGCGTTTCCGCTCGTAAAGCGTCTTGAGTTCGTCGATCGAAATCGGCGGGTTCTGGCGCTCTTTCATCAGATTCCAAAGGATCGGCCCGAGCCACTTCTGTTCGCATTTGCCGACGATCTCAAAATACTCGTCGTAAGTGACCGGCTCGGTTCGATTCACGATTTCGTCCCGCGCCCTGTTGAATTCCTCGGGACCGGAAGGGAGGCCGTCCGGACCGACGGTGATCGGAAGAGGCTTTCCGATCATCATCTCGATCTCGTCGTGAGCTTCAGACGTGATGACCCGAGCACGAACCTCCGGTACGGGCTCGGCGGCCGGCGGAGTTTCGCCGGCCGCTTCCTGTCCGAAAAGGAGCGGAAAACCGCCGCCGAGGAGGACGGAAAAAGCGGCTGTCAGCAAGAGCGCCGCGGCGCTGAGACGTTTCATTGCAGTTCTCCACACTTCGTTAGGGTTCTCGAAGCGGGATTCCCCGTTCCGTCCGACCGTAAGGGCGGGCCGCGGGGAACGCCGCGACGAATGTTCAGGCGTTACTTGCCGCGGGTATCGACAACAACAGCGTCCGCCGGAATGATGTCGTCGAAGAAGGTGTCCGGAATCCCGCTGTTGATCTTGATCTCGTCGTAAACATATTCTTCGCCCGGACGGGGGGATCCGTCGGGATTGTAGCGGAAGATCTCGACGGTCTCGGGGAGCCAGACCCCGCCGCCGTAATCCTTCAGGCCGTGAAGAATCGATTTGGTGGAAATCGTGACGACCGTTCGGCCGTCCGCCGTGACCGGGCTGTAGTGTTCCACCGAATAGACGGCGTAGTCCTTTTCGGGATCCAGATAGAATTTGGCGAAAAGAGTCCCGACAACGAGGCAGGAACGGCCGTCGATCACTTCGGGCTTCTCGAAAACGACCGCTTCGGTGTGTTGCTCGCCCAGAACATTACCGAGATCGGAACCTGTCACACCACGGCTGCACCTGGCCCTGAAAAGCCACGCCTGGGAGAGGGGCATTTCGGTGGGAAAGAGACCGGAAGTCGTGAAGAG
>CADBQY010000041.1 GCA_902796885.1 uncultured Planctomycetota bacterium | reverse complement strand
CCGAACCTTCTTTTTGATCCATTCAACGCATTCCTGGGCAATCGCCTTTTGAGTCATTTCGTTGCGAAGCTTGATCTCAAACTCCGTTCCGAAAAGAGACTGTTCGCGGTTAAGCCGGGGGATATAGTACTCGCGTTTCTGCTTGTCCGTTTTTTTCGAAATGAAGGCGGGTTCGGTGAAAATGAACCGGAATTCGTCGACCGTTTTCAGCTGTTTCTTCAGCGTCTCGAAGGCGTAAATGGAAAAGCACGCCGCCGCGACCGACACCTTGCTTCCGCGTCGAACGGTCAGCTTTATGTCGTCTCGGACAATTCTTTCGACGTTGTTGAATATTTCCATGGGTGACCCGCCTTAGGAGACGGTACAAGGCGCGTTAATTTGTTACGTTAAAGGTGATCGGCACCGGCTTGCCCCGACGATCAGCCGATACGGATAAATGCGGAATTTACCAAAATTTTACAATATAAACCACGGAAAGGGAAGCAATCGGGGCGGAAAAATGCCTTTCGGGGGCGTTTTTAGAAAATCGAAAGGCTCGGGGCGTTTCGCCCGCCTCACTCGAACAGAAATCCGCTTTCCCCGGCCGCCGGGGCGGCGTTGTTGCCGGTCAATTTGAAGACGGTCGGTCTTCCCTCGAAACTCAGGCCGGAACGGCGCGCCTGGTCGTGCGCCTGGCCCGGCCGGTCGAGTTTATAGAGGCGGCCGTCCTTGACGAACCGCCAGCCGGTGCCGCAGAAGTCGAACGTGACGTTTTGCGCCGCGCATTCGTCCCGAAGGCTTTTCACCCACTCGTAACGGCACGGGCGGGCGCCCTCGTAGTTTTCGCCGTCGCAGAGAACCTCCTCGATTTGGCCCGAGGCGAGATAGGCGCCGAGCGAAATCGGGCCGATCAGCGGCGCGCACATGACCCCTTTATGCCGGAACGGCAGGGAAAGGAGGATCGGGATCCGCTCGTCCGCCCGGCGCTGGTTTTCCGCGGAAACGGACAGCCGGACGTTCTCCCAGCCGGAATTCCAACCGGGGGGGAGGGAATCGGCGACGCGGTGCGGGCGTTTGGTGAGCAGAAAAAAGAGAACGTCGGGCCGACGGCGGATGACATCCCACGCTTCGGCTCGCCACGGGTCGGCGTCTTCCAGGAAGAAGTCGGACGTGAGACAGACGCGAAGCGCCGCGCCGCTCGGCACCTTGTAGGCGCCCGACCGGTCTTTGGAGAGCGGATATCGAAACGCCGATTTCGAACGGCCGATCTCCGATCCGTCCCGGCCGTTGAGCCGGGCCAGGAAGAACATGTAGCAGTTTCGGCATCCCTCGCTGCATTTGCGGCAGCCGTGCCACGGGTTCCAGATATCGCGCAACGTCGGTTTCAAATCGGTTTCTCAAATGGAGAAAGACGGGGCCGGTTCGGGGCTCGCCGGGCTTTTTTCCCGCTTTCGGCACGTCTTATTCTAAAGGAAAACGCGCCGGGTTGGAACCGAAGGGGCCGGAACGTCCCGTTCCGGCGGGAGCGTTCGGCACGGTTCGTCGCGCGGCGCGCCGGACTCGATTTTCAAAATTTCGGTTTTTTTGCGGATATCCGTTTGACAGAACGGTATTCTGTAATGTAAAATACATTACAGAATGAAAGGTGACGGAATTAAAGATCAGTCGCGTTCTTCGAACGAATGGCGGACGGAACGGAAAATGCCGAGGAACATATCGCGGGAAACGAGCCGTACGAAAAACACGGCGGGGGCGCCGTCTCCGGAGACGCCGGTTTTGCGTCCGCGGGGGGTTCGGCGGCGCCGGCTGATGCTCGATACCGCGCTGCGTCTCTTTCGGGAGAAAGGGATGGACGGCGTGACGCTGGCCGAAGTCGTTCGCCTGTCGGGCGGCTCTCTGGCCTCGGCCTATAAGTTTTTCGGGAGTAAAGAAGGGCTTTTTCTGGCCGTCTTCGAAAGGACGATCGCCGACGTCGCCCGACGGTGCGCCAAGATTGAGGTACGCGGCGCCGATTTCGGCCAGCGGCTCGGCTCGTTTGTCCGCGCGATCCTCGAAATGAAAGTCGAACGGTCCGCTCGCCTGTTCCTTTCGGAAGGGATCAAAATCGAACTGTTCCGAAACCGAGTTTTGCCGACGTTTGAAAAGTCGGTTCTTCCGATCTTTACTTCGAAACTCGAAGAGATCGCCGCGGCTTCGTCGGTTCGCTTTCGGTTTCCCGCCGCCGACGTGGCCCTGGTCCTGATCCGGCTCCTGCGCGGCACGATCGTCGAGGCGGTTTGCGACCCTGACTTTTACGTGAACTGTCCGGATCGGGACACTCTTCTGACCGTGACGGCGATCTCTTCGTTTCTCGAACCGATTCCGTCGGTCGGGCGCCGAACGTCTTCCGTTCCCCATGGAGGTATGAAATGAAAAAAATGGTTTGGCTGATTCGGATTGGGATCGTCGCCGCCGCGGCGGTCGCCGGCGCGGCGTGGTGGCACGCCTATCAGGAGAAGTCCCGCCTGAAGAGCGCGTCGGAACTGACCCTCTACGGCAACGTGGAAATACGCCGCGTCAATCTGGGGTTTCGCACGCCGGGCCGTATCGAACGGTTCGCCTTCGAAGAGGGTGACCGGGTCCGCCGGGGCGATCGGATCGCCGTTCTCGATCAGAAACCGGCGTTGACCCGGCTGGCTTCGGCCAAGGCCCGGCTCGACTCGGTTTCGGCGATTTTGGAACGTCTGGAAAACGGGTTTCGCCCGCAGGAGATCAACCAGGCCCGCGCGAAAGTGGACGAGCTTCACGCGTCCCTGGCGTTTGCCGAAGCCGATTACGAACGGAACGAACAGCTTGTCCGCACCGGCGGGGCGAGCGCGAGCGATTTCGATAAGTCCCTGTCGGTTCGGGACGAGCTGAAAGCGAAAATCGTCCAGGCCGAAGAGAATCTTCGCCTGATGGAAGAGGGGTATCGGCACGAGGATATCGCCGCGGCGCGGGCGCAAAAAGCCCAGGCTGAAGCCGAACGGGCCGAAGCCGAAATCGCGCTGGCCGATACCGAGCTGATCTCGCCGAGCGACGGCGTTCTTCTGAACCGTGTCGAAGAGGTCGGCGCGGTCATTCAGAACGGTCAGACGATCGCGATCCTTTCGCTCGATACCGACGTGTGGGTCTACGTCTACGTCGACGAACCCGATCTGGGAAAACTCGAGCCGGGCCGGACCGTGCGGATCCGAACCGATTCCTCCGAGAAGGTCTATACCGGCCAGATCGGCTATATCTCGCCGGAGGCGGAGTTCACGCCCAAAAACGTGGAAACCGAAAAACTGCGTACCGATCTCGTCTATCGGGTTCGGATCATCGCCGAGTCTCCCGATCAGGGACTTCGGCAAGGAATGCCGGTGACCGTTACGATTCCGATCGGCGGGACGGACGGGACGCCCGGCGCCGCCGAGCCGCGCGGGGAAACCGAACCCGAACCGACCGCCGGAGGCGCGGCGAACGGGGAGAACGCCGCGAACGGAGAGAACGCCGCGAACGAATTTCACGAAGAATAAACGATGATTCGGATCGACAGTGTAACGAAAAGCTGGAATTCGGAAACCGGGCCGGCGCTCCGCGGGGTAACCGTCGATATCAAGCCGGGACGGATAACCGGTTTGGTCGGTCCCGACGGCGCGGGGAAGACGACCCTGATACGCCTTCTGGCCGGTCTCCTGGAACCGACTTCCGGGAGCGTTTCGGTCTTCGGGTTCGATACGGTGCGCCAGACCGAGTCGATCAAACCTTTTCTCGGCTATATGCCGCAGAAATTCGGTCTTTATGAAGATCTTACGGTACTGGAGAACCTTGAACTCTACGCCAAACTCCGGGGATTGCCGAAATCGGATCGGCCCGCCAGACTGGCCGAATTGCTCCGGTTCACCGCGCTGACCCCGTTTACCGGCCGACTGGCGCGGCGCCTTTCGGGCGGAATGAAACAGAAACTCGGTTTGGCGTGCGCTCTGATCACCACGCCGAAACTTCTTTTGCTCGACGAGCCGGGCGTGGGAGTCGATCCGCTCAGCCGCCGCGAACTCTGGCGGATGGTCGCCGGTCTGATGAACGACGGCGTGGTCGTCGTCTGGAGTACCGCCTATCTGGACGAAGCCGAAATGTGCGACGACGTGCTCCTGCTCAACGCGGGGGAACAGCTCTATTTCGGGCCGCCGTCCGGGCTGACCGATCCGATGAAAGGGCGCGTGGTGCGGGTCCTTGGCATTCCGGAACGGGAACGGCGGAAAACGCTCGCGCGGTTTCTGCGGAACGAGGACGTGCGGGACGGCGTCATCCAGGGGGACGCCGTTCGGCTCGTTCTCCGCCCCGGAGCGGCCGGCACGGCGTCGTTCGAACCGTATCGAACGGTTCCGGTTCCCCCCTCGTTTGAGGACGGTTTTATCGACCGGCTTGGCGGGATCGCGCAGCGCGAATCGCCCCTGGCGCGCGATTTTACCCCAATCCCGAAATCGGAAAAACCGCCGGTGACGGCCGATGGGCTCACGAAACGGTTCGGAGCGTTTACCGCGGCCGACCATGTCTCGTTTACGATCCGTCAGGGCGAAATCCTTGGTCTGCTCGGCCCGAACGGCGCCGGAAAGAGCACCACGTTTAAAATGCTCTGCGGGCTCCTGCGGCCGACCGAGGGGGCGGGGTATATCTCGGGATGGAATCTGCGCCGCGCGCCGTCCCGCGCCCGGTCCCGTTTGGGGTATATGGCGCAAAAGTTTTCGCTCTATCCCGACCTTTCGGTTCGGCAGAATCTCGATTTTTACGCGGGAGTGTACGGTCTGCGCGGCCGGCGGCACCGCAGCGCGGTCGACCGGGTGATTTCGATGTTTGAGCTCGGACCGTTTCGGACGGTTTCCGCCGGAAAACTTCCGCTCGGCTTTAAACAGCGTCTGTCGCTGGCGGCGGCCCTGATGCACGAGCCGGACGTCCTCTTTCTGGACGAGCCGACGTCGGGCGTCGATCCGCTGACTCGGCGCGAGTTTTGGGGGCATATCAACGCGCTGGTCGAAAAAGGGGTGACGGTCCTCGTCACGACCCATTTTATGGACGAGGCGGAATATTGCGACCGAATCATTCTGATCAACAACGGACGGATGGCGGCCGAAGGGACTCCCGATTCGCTGAAAGCGCGCGTTCGTTCGGCCGATCTGCCCGAACCGACCCTCGAAGACGCCTTTATCCGTCTGGTCGAACGGGGGAGGGATCCGCGATGACGAATCGATGGGAATTGTTCGGCGCGCTCGTGAAAAAAGAGACGTTTCAGATCGTACGCGATCCCAGCTGTATTCTGGTCGCCTTTGTGATGCCGCTGATCCTCCTGTTCATTTTCGGGTTCGGCCTGTCGCTCGATATGAAAGAGGTGCGGACGGGCATCGTACTCGAAGACCGCGGTCCGCTCGCCGCGTCGCTTTACGACGCGTTTCGCGCGACCGATTTTATCGAGGCGGTTCCGTTCGGTTCGCGCCGGGACGCCGCGTCGGCGATCGCCGACGCGAAGGTCCGCGCGATCGTGGTCGTTCCCAACGATTTTTCGCGCCGGGTTCGGCTTGGGGAATCGGCCGATATCCAGCTGATCACCGACGGTTGCGAAACGAATACGGCGACCGTTCTCGAAGGGTATGTCACCGGCGCGGTTTCGACGTGGATCGCTCATCAGCGGGACGATCTGCAGTTCCCCCGAAGTTCAAAGGTGAGCGTCGTCTCCCGGATCCGCTTTAATCCGGAAGTGAACACGCGCAACGCGTTCGTGCCCTGTTCCGTCGTGCTGATCATGGCGATCGTCGGCATCCTCCTGACCGCGCTGGTCGTCGCTCGGGAATGGGAACGCGGTACGATGGAGGCGATGCTCGCCACGCCGATCCGAAAGTCGGAGATGGCGTTCGGTAAACTCGTTCCCTATTACGTGCTCGGGATGGGGTCGATGGTAATCTGCACCGCGCTGAGCCGCTTCTTTTTCGGGGTCCCGCTGCGCGGTTCGCTCGGCGCGCTCTTTCTGTCGTCGAGCGTGTTTCTGGCGGTGGCTCTGACCCAGGGATTCTTCATTTCGACCGTGACGAAGAACCAGTATCTCGCGTCGATGGCCGCGCTCATTCTGAGTTTTCTGCCAAACTACTTCTTCGCGGGAATCGTCTTTGAAATCGATTCGATGCCCCGCGCGGTCCAGGCGGTTTCCTGCGTCTTTCCGGCGCGCTATTTCGCCGACTGTCTGCTCACCTCGTTTATGGTCGGCGACGTCTGGCCGCTGTTCCTGCGGAATATCGGGGCGATGTGCGTGATCGGGCTTTTCTTTTTCGTCGCCGCGATTCGCGTTACGCCGAAACGGCTCGAGTAGCGGAAGCGCGTACGGTTCCCGTGCGGGTTGACGAAACGATTTTTGAGAATGAGGGACGGCGGAAATGCTGATCACCGTTTTAAACCGACTTCGGTATTTGATTGTGAAAGAGATGCTTGTGACCCTTCGGGATCCCAAGTCGCGCGTGATTCTGGTGCTTCCCCCGCTCATTCAGATCATTCTCTTTTCCTACGCGATCACCCAGGAGGTTCGGAACGCGTCGGTTGCCGTTCTCAATCGGGATACCGGAGTGGAAGGGAGCGCCCTTTTAAAGAGTTTCGGGCATGAACCGACGTTTCGGCGCCTCTTTTATCTGAAGAAAGAGTCTGAAATCGACTCGGTGCTCGACGAGCGGAAAGCGACGGCGGTGATGGTCATTCCCCCCGATTTCTCAGGGCGGCTGGCCGATTCGACTTCTTACGGCGCCGTGATCAACCTGATTCTGGACGGCCGCCGCCCGAACGCCTCGCCGATCTTGAGCGGATATATACAGAGGATCGTTCAGCAGTCGATGGCCGAATCGTACCGGGAACGGGGGGTGAACGGATCGGCGTCGCCCGGGGTCAACGTCGTGACCCGGCATTGGTTTAACCCCAACCTCATTCCGCGCGAATCGTTCCTGCCCGGTTTGATCTGTATCCTCTGTATGGTGGTCGGCATCAATCTGGCGGTGCTGAGCGTCGCCCGCGAGCGCGAAATCGGTACGTTCGAACAGATTCTCGTCTCGCCGCTGACCCCCGCCGAGATCCTGTTCGGGAAGGCGTTCAACGTCGTCTTTCTCACCTCGCTGACCGCGGGGATGCTCGTCGCGGTGATCAGGCTCTTTTTCGGCGTCACGTTAAAGAGCTCGCCGTTTCTCTTCTTCATCTCGATCGAAACGTTTCTGCTATCGATCGTCGGGATCGGTCTTTTTATCAGTTCCCTGTCGACGACCCAGCAGCAGGCGATCCTTGGCGCGATTCTGGTTCTCCCCCCCGCGATTATGCTTTCCGGGTTCGCGACACCGATCGAAAATATGCCCGGCTGGCTTCAAACCGTCACGGCCGCCGATCCGGTGCGGTGGTTTCTGGTGATCGTGAAAGGTCTCTTTTTGCGCGGTATGTCCGCCGCGGCGGTCTGGGAGAACCTCAAACCTCTCGTCGTGATTTCGGTCCTCTGTCTGGGCGCCGCCGGATATATGTTCCGCCGGAGGATGGAGTAGAGCGGCTCTTTCGGCGTCGAGGTTGCCGGCCGGCGGGAAGGGAAGACGCGCCGGTTTACTCCGAGACCAGGCGCCGGAGTACCTGATCGATATTGGCTCGTTTCGGCGGCAGGCGGGGGATTTGCAGCTCGTCGCAAATTTTGTAAACGGTTGCTACAGAGCATTTGAATCCGCGCGCTCGAAGTGTTTGAAAAATTCGACTCGCGCTCAAAGTTCCCCGAAACTCCCTGTGAATCGCTTTGGTCTCGGCGATCAGGCTTTCGAGACGCTGCGCGGTAAGGTTGGGTCTCGGATTGAGATATCGGGAAAAGGTCGATCGATCGACGTTCAGCGCGTCGCAGAGAATCTGAACCGGGTATTTGTTGCTGTGCTTTGCGATGAGCGCGCATTTCTCCTTGCTCGGCTTCTTGCGCATGTCGATAAATCTTATGGAAAGGATGTCGATCAGCTTTTTCTGTTTATACGCAATCAGCGCTTTCAGTCCGCCGCGGAGAGCCGCTTTTTCTTGGGGGGCGATGACTTTTTTCGCATCGAAATGGGCGATAAGCCACCGCTTGACGGTCGAGCCGTTGCAGCCGACGGCTTTGCCCGCGCTATCGCAGCTGTGCCCGAAATTGAGCACCATGTTGATCGCTTTCCGGCGCGTCTTGTCGGAATAGTGCGGCGTCGTTTTTTTCTTCGGGGGATCAGTACTCATCGAATCGATCTCTCCGTTTGTTTTCTTTTTTGTGTCGATCGATTCTCATTATGTCAGAAATTCACGTACAATCAATGGGGGCGGGGAGTTAAGTTTCCCCGCCGCGCGGCCGTTTCGGCGAGGGGATCTACTCGATCGTCGTGACGACGGTCAGCGTTTGTCCCTCGGCGAGTTCGGTCCGCCAGGCGATCCGTTTCGGTTTGTTCGGAACCGCCGGGTCGTCCCGGCCGACGATCTCTTCGACGAACCGGCCCGGAACGGGGGTCCCGGACTCGTCGCGCGCCGTGACGGCGACGGTGATTCCCGGACCGACCGACCCGTCGTCTTCGGGACGCGGGACGATTCGGATCGTGTTTTCATCAACCGGGGTCCATTCCTCGAACGTGACGAGCGGAAAATCGGCCTCTTTCGACGCGTCGGGCGCGAAAACGACGGTGTCGGTGACCGTGAGCGAATCGGCGCGTTCGGCGTCGGCCCGACGGTAGTCGTACGCGCGGACGACGCGCTGGGCGCCCGAGTCGGGATAGGCGCTGGTGAGATCGAGCGCGTACCGGACGCCGGCGTCGGACGGGGAGAATTCAAGCGGTTTGGCCGCGGCTTCCGGTCCGGTCGCCTGGAGACGCCCGTTGATCCGCGGTACCGGATGGCCGAACGAGTTGAGAAGTTCCCCCTCGTAACGGCGGGCCGAAAAGGTCCGTTTCGAGTAGGTCTCGCCGCCGGGATCGACGACGAGCCAAACGCCGCCGCGCAGAACGCCGAACGTGCCCAGATCGTTGTGGTTGTGATGCTCGGCGTTGTTCCCCCCCTTAAAGACGGCGGCGAGCCGCGAATTGTCCCCTTTCGGCGGGCGGCAGACGACCACGCCCGCGTCGGGGAAAAAGCTGACCGGTTCGGCGAGGTAGTCGACCGGCTTTTCGTCTTCGGGCGGGGCGAGCGGCGGGAGCGCGCCGCCCGCCTCGTAGGCGGGGAAGAAATACGCCGCCGCAAGGATTTGGGTGTTGACCCTGATATGCGGATATCCGTTCTCCCGTTCGAGTTCGGTCAGACCGAGTCCGAGACGGCGGCTGAGGATCGCCAGAGTCGTTTCCGACGGGCTGGCGTAGACCGGGCAGTCTGCGAACGCGGCGTAACAGCCGGGCGCGACTTCGGCTTTGAGCGCGTACCGCGCGGCGGCGCGGATTTTCGGCGAGGCGTAGAGGTTGACTGCGCCGGACGCGCGCCAGGCGAGTTCGGCGAGCATCGCGAAATGACCGAACCCGTAGTTCCAGTAGCCGATCCCCTCGCTGCAGTAGCCGTCGTTCGAAAAGCCGCTGAAGAAGTAATGCGTTACGAAATATTCGGCCGCCGCCAGGAACCACGCGCGCTCTTCGGCCGGGCCGCAGATCGACAGCGCGGCGGCGGTCGCCCCGCAAAAACAGACGGTGTTCCAGTTGTTCGTCAGCGTGACCCACGCCATCATCGGGTTGTTGGCGCCCTCGATTTCGGCGCGGATCGGATCGAGAATGCGGCGGCGGATATTCGCCTCGACGAGCGGCGGCAGGTCGGGGGAAAGAACCGGGCGCATCGCCTGTACGATCAGACCGAGGTTACCGGCCAGCTCGGTCGCGATAATGTCGGGGGCCTGTTCTTTGCCGTCGTAGATCGCCGCGCCGTAGTCGTGGGCGGGAAGGGACCAGCTCGGGTGGGCGCAGATCTTTCGAATAATCTCTTCGAGCGCTGTCAGGAACCGCCCCTTGTTTTCGACCAGTTCGCCCCGCGCCAGCGACATGAGCCGGTTCCGCCATCCGCTCCAGGCGTTTTCGTAGTTCGGCCGATTCCCCGACTCGTAGTACTCCTTGTAAAGCGTTTCGGGGAGTTCGGCGATCGGCTTGTCGAGATACGATTCGGCGCTGGAGACGATATGATCGTATCCTCGCCCCAGATCCGCGAAATCCCTCCACTTTTTGCGGTCGGCGATCGAAGGAAGGAGCGGAACCGGTTCGGGGGAGAGAAGGGGGGCCAGTTCGGCGGCGCGCGCTTCGACCGCCAGGCGGTCGGCCCGCGGAACCTGGGCGAAGAGCGCCGGGACGGCGGCGAAAACGACGGCGGCGGCGAGAAGAAGCTTTTTCATCGGCGGTCTTTCGAGGGAGTGTGTGTCATTCCAGGCGGCGGGGCCGCCCGCGCAAACCGCCCCGCCGCGCGCTAAACGACAAAGACGCCGGGCGGGGAGGGCGCACGGCGACCCGGTTTCAGAAGGTGAACGCGCGGTCGCGGGCGGCGCCGCCCGCGCCGATCCGGAACATTTTCAGTTCCCGCGTTTTCGGCTTGATCGCCGCGATATCGATGAGCGTCTGGCCGCTCTTGTCGAAAATCGTCTTGACCGCGTCGTCGGGCAGATCGTTCGGATGGATGTCTCCGAATCCCTGCGTTATCACGTAAAGTATTTCGCCGACGACTCCCTGGTTGTCGTAGTGGCTGTCACCTGTAATACACGCGGCAAAGCGGCAATCCTCGTTTTTCGTGAAATCCCAGACGACGCCGTCGGCTTCGCCCGCCCGGTTGTGCAGGAACCCGCGCACAACGGCGGCCCAGACGTCGTCGCGGTCGGCGTGGTCGTCCTCGTAGCCCTTCCACGCTCCGAGCGGCGTGCCGACGCAAAAATGCTGGAAGACGACGGCGGTCCATCCGGCGGGGAGCCGCAGATGATCGGCCAGGAACTGGAGTTGTTCCCGCGAATAGCCGTAATACGCCCCGTCGCTGGTGTTCAGGAAAAAGGCGCGTGTCTTCTTTTCCGGAAGATCGTAATAGCCGTAATCGAAGTCGGGACCGGTGACGATCGGAACGCCCCGGCGGAGCGTCGGCAGATTGAAGATTTCTCCGAACAGCCGATTCGACACCATGGGGGCGTGGTCCGGCCCGTGATCGTGGTTCCCGATACAGTAGAAAACCGGAACCGCGTCGAAATCCTGATAGACGCGCATCTGCGCCGCAATGCGCCAGTAAACGCTGTCGGGCTTGCCGTTGTTCATCCCGATGTCGCCGAGATCGACCATAAAATCGGCTCCGAACTGCACCGCGGCCCGCTGAGCGATATAGATGTGGTTTTTCGCGTCGGACCAGTCGGGTTCGGCGGGGTCGCCGCCGACGGTGGGGTCGGGACGCGGGTCGGCATGGACGTCGCTGACCAGGGGAACGACGACGACTTCATCGTTCCCTTTCCACTGCTGAAAGCGCGCCAGGGTCAGATCGATTTCAGACTGCGCCCAGTCGGGAATCGGTTTAAGCCCGTCCTCTTTCGTTTCCTGCGCCGAAACCGAAACGGCGAAGAGGAACGCAGGAATCAATAGCAAAAGGAGCGAGAAAACGGGACGTCTTGAAATCGTGGGCATCAAAGGCCGCCTTTCTTTGGAACCGGGGATCCGGGATTGGTTGAAACGGACTGTGGTTTGAACGGGCGGCGCCGGTTCGCCGAACGTTCCCCTCCCGACGGTTACAATTTTAGCAGAAAGGAGGGGCGGCCGCCAGATCCCGAAGTCGGGTGAGGAGCGGACGGAACACGGGGAACCTCGGGTTTCGGCTCTACTCGATTGTTGTGACGACGGTCAGTCTGCGCCCTTCGGCGAGTTCGGTTTCCCAGGCGATCCGTTTCGGTTTTTTGGG
>CADBQY010000040.1 GCA_902796885.1 uncultured Planctomycetota bacterium | reverse complement strand
TGCAGTTATCTTTGACCGAAAGGCGGTTCGCCATCACGCCCCGGCCGCGTCCGCCGCAGCCGATCAGGCCGACGGTGATCAGGTCGGTTCCGGCGGCCTGCGCGCCGCGCGCCACGGAGAGCGCCGCCGCGGCGGCGCCGAGCTTTCCGGTCGATTCAAGAAATGCACGTCTTTTCATTGGAGCCTCAATGGTTTCGGTGGACGCGAACCTGCCCGGGAAACCCGGCTTGGGGAAGGATCGCAAACTTCACTCCGCCGCGGGCCGGTCCAAGCGTCGGCGCGGAAGGCGGGAAATCGTCGTTTTCTCTATTTTAAATAAGTTCCGCGGTGAAATCAAGAAAACGGAACGGGAAAGAACCCGCGTTTTTTTTTGAGACAGGCTTCTTTCGAGAGGATTACCGGTCGGCCGACTCGGCGTCTTCGGCGTAGAGGGCTTCGAGCATATAAAGCCCGAAAGGGGGCGCGGTCGGGCCGGCCTGGGCGCGGTCTTTCGATTCGAGAATCCGTTTCATTCGCGCCGGGTCGTCGTAGCCGCGGTGCCGCTGACCGAACAGAACGAGCGTGCCGACGATGGCGCGGACCATATTGTAGAGGAAACCGTTCGCTTCGACTTCGATCGAGAGGATTTCGAGACTCGGCGGGTCGGCGCGGCGGGGCGCCCAGATTTCGGGCGTCGCGTGACGGGCGAAGTCGATCGCGTAGACGGTGCGGACCGTCGAGGCGCGCGGGGAACCGGCCGTCTGAAACGCGGCGAAGTCGTGCGTGCCGATCAGGTGCGCCGCGGCGGCGCGCATCGGCTCGAGCTCGAAGCGGCTCCGCGTGAACCAGACGCGGTCTTTCAGAAACGGGAAGACGGGACGGGAGTCGGACAGGAGATACCGGTACCGTTTACGCGTGATTCCGGCGATCGGATGGAACGAGGCGGGAACTTCCGCGACCGCCAGGACGCGGATCTCGGCGGGAAGGATGGCGTTGAGCGCGACGAGAAACTTTTCGCACGGTAGGAGCGATGCGGTGCGGAACGTGGCGACCTGCCGGAGCGCCGAGACGCCGGCGTCGGTGCGTCCGCACCCGAGAACGACGGGGGATTCGCCCGTTATACGGTTTACGGCGTGTTGCAGTTCACCCTGCACCGTCCGCGTGTTCGGCTGACTCGGCTGGACCTGCCAGCCGGAAAACGCCCGCCCGTCGAAACAGAGTTCCAGTTTCAGCGTGCGGCGCGGCGGCTCGGGCGCGGACGGTGAGGTCGGCATGACGGCGTTACAGATTCTTCTGAATCCATTCGGCGATCTGGACGGCGTTGGTGGCGGCGCCCTTGCGCAGGTTGTCGCTCACGCACCAGAAGGCAAGTCCGTTCGGATTGGTCAGGTCTGTACGGATCCGCCCGACGTAGACCTCGTCGGTGTCGTGGCAGTTGCACGGCATCGGGTAGAGCTTCTTCGAAAGGTCGTCCATCACGACGACGCCTTCCATCGAGGCGAAGAGCTCTCTCGCTTTTTCGACGGAGATCGGCTTTTCGGTTTCGACGAGAATGCTTTCGCTGTGGCAGTTCGAGACCGGAACGCGAACGGCCGTCGGGCAGACCATGATCGAGTCGTCGCCGAGCATTTTGCGCGTCTCGTAGAGAAGCTTCAGCTCTTCGGACGTGTAGCCGTCGTGCTTTTCGCTGCCGATCTGCGGAATGCAGTTGAACCCGATCGGATAGGGGAATGTTTCGTTCTGGTATTCTTTTCCGTCGAGGGCGGCGCGGGTTCCGTTGATCAGGTCGCGCGTTCCGGCCAGACCGGCGCCGCTGGTCGCCTGATAGGTGCTGACCACCACGCGCTTAACCTTGCCGTAGTCGTGCAGCGGCTTGAGCGCGACGACCATCTGCGTGGTCGAGCAGTTCGGGCTGGAGACGATCCCCTGATGTTTTCGGATCTCTTCGGCGTTCACTTCGGGAATGACGAGCGGAACCTTCGGATCCATCCGCCAGTAGCCGCTTTCGTCGACGACCAGACAGCCGCGTTCGACCGCCCAGGGAACGAATTCGCGGGCGGTTTCGTCGGGCGTGCTGCCGATCACGAGCTGAACCCCTTCGAAGACTTCCGGTTTCAGCTCTTCGACGACGATCTTTTCGCCGTTGAACTCGAGCTCTTTCCCGGCGCTGCGTGCCGACGCCACGAACTTCATCTTTTTATAGGGGAATTTCCGTTCCTCCATCAGTCTGCGCATAATCGAACCAACGGCGCCGGTCGCGCCGACCACTGCTACGGAATCAAACACGGTTCACTCCTTCAAAATGGCTCGTGCCGGCGATCGGTGGGAGGACGAACCGCTCGGCATCAGGTGAAATGGATATTTTACGGGGAAACCCCCAAAGGTAAATCATATCTCAAATGGCGGGGCGAAAAAGGGGTAGCGGACGCAAAAATCGCACGGGCGCGGCGGCGCGAAAACCGCCTTTTAACGATAGTCGAGCTCGTCGACGATCGGCAGATCGGCGATCGCGTTGATCCCCAGGATTTTCAGGAGCCGGTCGGTCGTGCGGTAGACCGGCGGCGAGCCGTCGGTCTCGCTCGGGACGATTTCGATCAGGTTTCGTTTGACGAGGGCGTTTAAGACGTTTCCCGCCTGCGGACGAACCTGCGCGATTTCGGCGGCGGTGATCGGCTGGCGGTAAGCGACGAGCGCTAAAATATCGATCTGGTTCTGCGTCAGTTTGGCGTCGCGCACTTTGCCGAAAAAGCGTTGGCGGATCGGTTCGTATTCGGGCCGGAGTTCCAGAACGAGTCCTCCTTCCTTTTCGGCGACGCGGTAGGGGGCGGCGGTCTTTGTATAGCGGTCGTTTAACTGCGCGGCCGATTCGAGAACGTCGTCCGGCGTGACGTTTCGCATCAGGGACGCGGCTTTTTCGACCGGCAGGGGGGCGTTTTCACGGTTTCCGACGAAGAGCATCGCCTCCAAGATCGAGGTCGGGCTGATATTGACCTCGTCTTCTTCGGAGATTTCGTCGGGCTCGGGAACCGCTTCGTCGCCGTACCGCCGGCCCAGTTCGAAGAGGGAATCGGCGTCGTTCTGGCGGATCAGATTGTCGAGGTCTTCCCGGGTTTCTTCTTCTATTTCTTTCTGAACAAGCTCGTCGAACGAGAGGGTTTCCTCCTCCGGTTCGTCGGACGTCTCGTCGGATTCGCCGGAAGAAGCGTCGTCGCCTTCCGGCTCGTCGAAGAAGGAGGCGAACGGTCGGCTCGGCTTTTCGGACCGGTCTTCGATCGGATCACGCGCCGGAGGGAGCGGACTCTCCTTGGCGGCGTCTTCTTCCCCTTCGCGTTGGGGGAAGAAGATCGTCTTACCCGAGAACTGCGCGTCCCGTTCCCGTGAGAGCGGGATCGTCTCGTCGGCCCGATCGGGCCGGAGATCGTCGTCGTTCATAAGCCCCCCTTCCGGGCGTTACTTGCTCAGGGTTAGGACGGCGGGGATCGTCGTGATTTTGAGCGCGGGAATGGTGACCAGGCCGTCGGCGTCGGCGTTGACCACGCCGCCGTCGCCGGCGAACGACCAGCGGACCGCTTCGCCCGGCGCGGCGCGGAACCGCTGCAGGCGTCGGACCGAGACGTCGGCGGTCGCCTCGGCCGGCGGGTCGAAGATTGCCGAGCCGAGCTCTTCGGCGTCGGTCAGGCGGAGCGCGATTTCGAAGGCTTCGGGCGCGTCGCGATAGACGGTCCAGCGGAAATAGGCGTTCACTTGTCCCGGTTCGACGGCGTGCTCGCGGTCGGGCCAGGCCAGGGGCGAGTCGGTATCGGCGCCGGTAAAGACGGGATACGCCTCGTTCTTGCGGATCGAGGTCCAGTCGATCGTGTCGATCAGGTCGTTTACCTTATTGATTTCGACGTGGCTGTTGGCGTGACCGAAATTTCCCCAGTAGCCGACGATCGCATATTTTTTGGCCGCCATCCCCCTATAGAGGAGTTCGTGGCCGGTCGACCACTGGTCGTTCGGCGCCGAGTAGTCGATGCAGATCGGCGGGTCGGGAATCGACGCTCCTTCGGGGAGTTCGAACGGGGGGAGTCCGATGCGGTTCGCCGCGTGGAGAACGCCCGCCGGGACGTTCGCTTTGATCGCCGCGAAGATGTCGCCGTGCCGCAGGCCGAAACCGAGCGTACCGCTCCCCCCCATCGAGTTGCCGCAGAGGTAGATCCGGTTGACGTCGATTTCGTAGTTCGCCAGAACCCAGGCGATCGTATCGAGAATACGCTTTTCGACCGGCTGAAGCTCAAAACCGGCGTTTCGCGCGTTCGCCGGGTCGTCGGCGGGCGCCAGCGGATTGACGCCCCCCCACCACCAGTCGTCGTCCTTGTGGCCAAGACAGTCGAGATGGAGCGAGTAGAAGGAGTCGGGCATGTGGTAGACGTCGCAGCCGTCCGGTTTGAACGCCGATTCGAGCGACTCGTTGATACCGCCCCCCGCCGAATGGAACATGACGCAGAGAGGATGAGGCCCGAACCCTTCGGTCGGGTGATAGAGGGCGAAATAGTCTTCCCGCGGCGAGGAATAGCCCCAAGCGGGGTCGGACGGGGCGACGAACTCTTCGAGGAGATGACCGTGGGCGATTTCCGCGGAAACGCGCGTCGGCGTGATGGCGTTTGCCGCGGAAACGGCCGCGAAGCAAAAAAGGAGTGCGAAAACGGGGAGAAACTTTTTCATAGCGTGCGCCTTTCAGTGTTGCCGCGCCGTGCGCGGAGCGCGGCGCCTGTCAGAATCCCCAGAATCCTCCCCCGCCTTGCGGCGGACGGCGTCCGAATCCGAACGGTCCTCCCGGGAACGGATCGTTGTTTTTGGAATGGTTGACGCTGTCCGAGTAGCGGTTGGCGGTCCATTCCGCCTTCGGGTCGGAAACGTAGGCTTGTTTCGAATCTTCGAGTGGGGTTTTGTCGTCGAGCGAGACGGTTTCCCCTTTCTCTTGGAGTCCCGCCAGTTCGTCGGAGGTCGGCCGGTCGATGATAAAACCGGTGTTCATTCCGCGCTGGGTCATGGTGTTGTTCCGGGCGTTGCAGCTGTATTTGTCGGCTCCGCCGTGGTCGACCAGGAAACTGAAGTTTCCGCCGCAGTCGTACGCGGTATGGTAGGTGATCCGAGGATTGGCGTACCCCTGGTTCATCTGATTATACCCGCCGCGGTATTCGTCGTCACCCCGGTAG
>CADBQY010000039.1 GCA_902796885.1 uncultured Planctomycetota bacterium | reverse complement strand
GGTCAACGGCTGCTTCGGGGGGGTGGCCGTCCCGGCAAACATGCGTTTCGTCGACTGCGAAAACTGGACCTGTCTCGAAGGTTGGGGTGTCTGGGAGCTCGCCGCGCAATGGTCATGGACCGACTTGGATATGCTCCGCGATGCGCCGGTCGCAGCGAACTACGGACGGATCAACCAGTACACCCTTGGAGTGAACTGGTATTGGAATCCGCAGACGCGATGGGGACTGAATTGGATCTACGCCAAACCGATCAGCGGGTCCGGGGGAATGACCGAATCTTCCTCCTCCCTGAACACGATCGCCGCCCAGGCGCGTATCACCTTTTAAAAACTCGAAATTTTCCCTTTCTCGCCGACCGAACGGTCGGCTTTTTTTATCTCTGTTCCGATTCTCTTTCGATGAAGATTTTTAACGGGAAGTCCGATAAAAAAGAATAGGTAAAATATTCCGGTTTTGGAATCGTTGTCGATCGGTCAAAATTTAGGCTTGCCAAGACTATGCACCGCGCCCACCCCCCGATAATTTCCGTCGCGACCCGCTCGCCTTTCACAGGTACGCTGCGGAGGCTCTCTCTTTTTGCGCTGATCGTGGGAATCGTTCTGACCTCGGGGGGAGCGCGTGCCGCGAACTCCTCGATCCGCCTGGCGGCGACCGCCCAAGCCCCTTTTTCGGAAGCGGACATTCTGCCGGAAAATCAACCCTCGACAACCGCCGGATTCGAACTCGAACCGGCGCTCCTCTCCCCCGCGCTGGCCGAAAATGCCGCGCCGGACGAACAAGCCGATCTGCGCCGTAAAATCGAAGAACTCCGGACCGAAATCGACGCGCTCCAAATCGAAATCAAGAAGAAGCAGGACGTTCCCGACACCGGCAAAAAGTTCTCGGCGAGGGTCGGCGGAATGCTTGAAATCGAAACCGTCGCGGTCGATCAAAGCGACGCAAATCAAGGCATCTACGGCGATATCGACAACGACTACGGATTCCGCGACGTTCGGGTCTGGGTCAAGGGGGAAGGATACGAAAATCTCAGTTACAACGTCACTCTTGGCTTCACCGGAAGGCTCACTTTCAAAAACGTCATGCTCACCGCCGAAGAGCTGCCGGTTTTGGGAAAAACCAGCATCGGACATTTCGACGTCGAAATGGGAATGGGATATCTGGAAAGCACCTATGACTACACCCTCGTCGAGGAGGACACCATTAACACCGCGTTCAGTTTTGGGCGCCGTCTCGGAGTCGGTTCGGTTCACTACGGGGCCGATCAGAACATCCGGCTCTTTACCGGCGTTTACACCGGTAAGCCTCTTTCGATCGGCGACGGCAAATCCGCCAACGAAAACTGCGATAACGTCGGAATTCTCCTCAATACGCGTCTGACGGCCGTACCCGTCTACCGAGAAACCGCCGACGGCGCTCTTGAGGAAGTGCTCCATCTCGGCGGGGCGTTCTGCTGGGTCGATCCCGGAAAAGATTCTCACACCGGACTCCGCCGCCCGACGACGCTTCAAGCACAGCCGACTTGTTGGCTTTCGGACATGCCCGCGCTTTTCCACGGCGAAATCGTGACCGACCACTACTCCATTACCGGGATCGAAACGGCTTGGCAGCGCCGCCGTTTCGGTCTGATCGGCGAAGGTTTCATCGGAAACTACAAGGGATACGACGACGCCTACGGAGTCGCGGCGACCGGCCGTTTCCTTCTAACCCCCGGCGCCTACCAAAAGTACGATAAGAGCGGCGGATATTTCGCCGGAATCAACATACCCGAAAATATGCGCTTTGTTGATTATGAAAACCACACCTGTCTCGAAGGTTGGGGGGCCTGGGAGCTCATCGGACAATGGTCATGGATCGATATGGACACGCTACGCGACGCGCCGAAAACCGATTTCTACGGACGAATGCATCAGTACACCGTAGCCGTCAACTGGTATTGGAACCCGCAGGTCCGCTGGGGAATCAACTGGATTTACGCCAAACCGATCAGCGGCACCGCCGGAAAAGACGAAACGGCGTCTTCGCTTAACACGCTGGCATGCCAGGCGCGCTTCACGTTCTGAATAACGGTTTAAAGAAAAACGCGAAGAAAGGCGGCGTAAGCCTCTCTTCGCGTTTTATCCATCACGCAAAATCGGACTACTCTTTGGATTTACTGCAGACCGCCATTCCCTCGACCTCGACCAAAAGGTCGTCGCGGCAGATGTCGGCAAAGGTGTAGGTGATCGGAGTACCGCGAAACGCCTCGTCGGTAATCGAACGGATCAGCGGATAGTCGGCTTCCCGTTTAATATAGACCCGCGCGATCGCCAAGTTGTCGAGCGTGGCCGAAAAGCCCCCCAACCCGTGCCGTTTGAGGTTCGCGCCGGAAATCAGATCCAGGATATTGCGGATCGTGCGGCGCGTCTGCGCGGCGGGATCGCCGACGAATTGCGTTTCGGAATCGTTGATACTGGCGGTGCCCGAAATATAGATGTGGCACGTGCTGCCGGAGGCGATTGCCATCGCCCGCGAAAATTTCGGACTCTGGGGGCTGTAGACCGCGCCGTAATCGAACGCCGGGGTCTGCTCCGGATTTTCCAGGGGAACGGTCACCAGACCGGGGGATTTTTCACTGTCGGTACGAACCGCGATCGCCGCCATCCGGATTCCGAGTCCGTCGGCGCCGATCCCGGTACTCGCGGGGTAGATCACCCCTTGTTTCCCCTCGGGAATGAACTTCTGAAGGAACCGGATATCGCTGAAAAAATCGGTTCGCGCGCGGTTGAGTTCCTTATACCGCTGGGTCGCCCCTTCGGGCCGCGTAATACTCCCCTGATAGAGCCAGGTACGCAAAAGGTCGGAGGTATCGAATCCGCTGCGGCGCATCTCGGCGCGCATCGCCTCGAACGTTTCGATCGACTCGGCGTAGGCGAGCCCCGCGTCGCTCTTCGGGGCGAAATCGCCGAATCGACCGTAGGAGATCTCGCCGATATCGTAGAGAACCGCATGCGGTCCGCGGCGAATGATACGAATGCGGCGTTTATCCCCTTTGATCGCCAGAAGTTCAAAGGCGAACGGCTCGGCATCTTCGCAGGGAGACTGCGGCACGTAAGTGACCACCGGCAGATTGTCGCCGTAGTAATCGACCAGGAGCGATTCGATCACGCGGCGATCGGACATACTTCGCAGAAAGACCGTCTGCGAGATCACGCACCCCTGCAGACGTTCGCGTTTGAGAAGCGCGTCGAATTTTTCAATCGCCGACTCAACCGCCTTTTTCAGATCTCCGGTTTCGGTCGGCGCCACGACGGCGTGGAAGTAAATCACGCCGTCGTTTTCGATCAGAGAATAACAACTGCCGAGAACCGAAGTTTTATAAAACGGTTGTTCATGTTTGCGAACTAAATCTGTCATGGGTGCGGGCCTGCTTCTAAAACGGTGTGATGAACTATTCTTGCGCGGCGGAAAGAAAAAATCAAGGGGGGTTACAAAAAAAGGGACACTCGAAGCGTCCCTTTTTTTGTAAAAGCGGAAAAATCCCGAAAGACTAACGTTTCGAGAACTGCGTGCCGCGACGGGCCTTGCGGAAACCGTATTTCTTGCGTTCGACCTCGCGCGCGTCGCGGGTCAGGAGGCTCTTTTCGCGAAGCTTCGGTTCGACTTCGGGGTCAAACTCTTTCAGCGCGCGGGCGATCCCCAATTTGCAGGCGTCGGCCTGACCGGTGGTCCCGCCGCCGTGAACCAGAATAATCACGTCGACAACATCGCGCTTTTCGGTCGCCAGAAGCGGAGCAAGGACCGCGTTGCGCTGCTGCGCCGTGCGGAAGAATTCTTCAAACTCACGGTTGTTGATGCTGATCTTGCCGCTACCGGGACGGACACGCACGCGAGCGACCGAAGTCTTGCGGCGACCGGTCCCGAGTTTATCGTTTTTACCTTTACCTTCGATAACGTAAGTGCCACGTTTAATCATTTGACTCAATTCCCTTTATTCTGTTTTTTTGATTTCGTTGATTTTTACTTCTTGACAGCCAACTCGATCGGTTCGGGCTTTTGAGCCTGATGAGGATGACTCTGATCGCTGGTATAAAGCTTCAGCTTTTCGAGCATCTGCGTGGCGAGTTTGTTTTTCGGAAGCATTCGGCGAACGGCTTCGCGAAGGATCATCTCCGGATGCTTAGCCAGACGTTCTTTGGCCGACTCGCTCCGCAAACGGGGGTAACCGGTATTCCACGTGTAGCGTTTGTTGTCCCACTTACGGCCGGTGAACTGGACTTTATCGACGTTGGTGACGATAACGTAGTCGCCGCAATCGACGTGGGGGGTGTAGGTCGGGCGATGTTTTCCCATCAGGATCATCGCGATGTCACTTGCCAGACGCCCGACGACTTTGTTTTCGCCGTTCACGATCCACCATTTTTTTTCGACCTCGCCGGGCTTGGCCATATATGTTTTTTCCATTTGAATAACCTGCTGAAATTTGGTTGTAGGGTTAGACGACTCACACGGTGAAAGAGGATGTTCCCGCATCCTTCTTTCGTCTGGAAAGGGAGCGCCCGCCGCTCGGCTGAACGGAACCGAAGAGGCGCTTTCTGCAATCTGATGAAACAGAGCGCCCCCTTTACAGAGATATAGACAACTGCTATTTTAAGCAATATCGGGGTCTCGGCAAGGGGGGCGGGTCGCCAAGAGAGGCGACTTTTTCGATTGCGGCGTCTTTCCGGTCCCCGATTCCCGCGTTCACCCCATTTCGACAAAACCTTGACGAGGCCACCGTGACCCGAACATTGAAACTTTTTCTCCTCCTTTTCGCCGTTTTCGTCTTTCGGACGGGATCGGCTCGACCCGTTCAGGGCCAGATCGACAAATTGAGGGAAGAGTTCAAAAATCCGCCCGCCGGATACGGCGAGGTTCCTTTCTGGTGGTGGACCGGCGAAGAACTCGACGCCGACCGCCTCATCGGCCAGCTCGACGAACTTCATCAGGCGGGAATTTCCGGAGTACAGGTCAACTACGCCCACCGGGACGCCGTCCCGTGGCTGACCTATCCGCCCGAACCGGAAATCTTTTCCGACCCGTGGTGGAAAATCTACGACCGCCTGACCGCCGCCTGTGCCGAACGGGGGATGGGAATCGGAGTCTCGGGGTACACCATCGACTGGCAAAAAACCCCCGGCAACCTCTTTTCCCGAATCGTTTACGACAATCCCGAAACGCTCAGCCGAAATATCGTCGTCGAAAAGAAAATTCCGCTCCAGGCTAAGGAAGTGATTTCCGAAAACCTGCTCGATTCCCCGCAAAAGAAAATCGTTGCCGCGGTCTTCTATCCAAGGGGGGCTCAGGGAGCGCCGCTCTACGACAAGGGAGTGGACGTTCTCCATACGCAGGTCAAAGGATTTGCCGTCAACAATGGCAAACTGATCGGTACCGCGCCGAGCGCCGGTCAGCTCTGGTTCTACGCCGCCGAAGCGGTTCCCGACACGCTCAATCCGCTCCACCCCGATTCGGGCCGCCGGGTGATCGAGAAATTCTTCCAGCCGTTTGAAGATCACTCTCCGACCCGTTCGGCGCTCGGACTAAACTACTTCTTTCAGGACGAGCTGCAAATCGGAACCGGACCGCTCCTCTGGTCCGACGACCTGCCCGAAGAATTCCAAAATCGAAAAGGGTATTCCCTCTACGAAGTGCTCCCGGCCTTCTTCAGCGACGAAGACGACACCGTCAGCCGACCGATGAAGGTCAAGTACCGTCTTGACTGGTTCGACGTACGCGTCCGACTGGCCGAAGAACGCTACTTTAAGCCGATCTTCGACTGGCATCGCGACCGCGGTCTGATCTACGCCTGTGACCCCGGCAGCCGCGGTTACGATCCATCCGAGTTCTGCGATTACTACAGCGCGATCCGCTGGTACACCGCACCTGGGCATGACACCCCCGGCGGGAACGCCGATTTCATCAAGAACAGGGTCTCCTCGTCGATCGCCCATTTCTATCACCGCCCGCGCGTTTGGCTCGAGGGATATCACAGTCTGGGATGGGGCGCGACCCCCGAACGGATTTTCCACGCCACGTGCGAAAACTTCATCTACGGCGCCAATCTGTTGAACCTCCACGGGCTTTACTACTCGACATACGGCTCCTGGTGGGAATGGGCGCCCCCCTGCTATCATTTCCGCATGCCTTACTGGCGCGACTTCAGCGTCCTGCTGCGCTACTTCGAACGCCTTTCCTACCTGATGAGTCAGGGGCGGCAAAAAGCCGACATCTTAATCTATTACCCGGTCTCGGAATTTCAGGGAGCCGGCGAACACGGAAAAGAGGCCGCGCAATACGCGTTTGAAGCGGCGCGGCATCTCGCCGAGGCGCATTACAACGTTCTCTTCGTCGACGACGACTCAATTGCCCGCGGCGAAGTCGCAGGAAAGGAGCTCGTCATCGACGGCGAGGCGTACCTTGCGCTCATCCTGCCGAACATCAGCGCGATCCGCTGGAACACCCTGACGCGCCTGGCCGAATGGCACGCGGCGGGTGGGAACGTCGTCGCGCTGAATATCATTCCGAGCGGAAGCGACCACGCCGGCCGAAACGACCTTGAAATGATCCGTCTGGTCAAAGAGATTTTTGCCGACCCGCGGACGGTCGTAAAAGAGCATCTTTCCGATCTTCGCGCGCCCCTGGTCTCTCTCCTCGAAAAGATCGTGCCGCGCGACGTCTTTCCCGACGCAGACACGGCCCGCTCGTCCGGGACGGCGCAAAAGGACAAACCGTCCGGCAAAACGGGGCTCGCCGACAACGACTCGTTCATCTTTCAACACCGAGTGACGGAAAATACCGATATCTTCGTCGTGAGGGGGGCGAAAAAGGGCGTGCCGCTCACATTCCGCGCCGTCGGCCGCGCCGAATTGTGGGACCCGTGGACCGGCGAGACCAAAGAGATTCTCCGTCTCAGCCATCCCGCTCCCGATCTGACACGGATCGTTATGCCCGAGGGGGAGAACGTCACCCAGGTCATCGTCTTCGACCGGACGTCCCCCGCGCGATTCGATTCGGTCAGGACCAATCTGGAATCGATCGACGAGATCACCCCTCCCGACGAACCGGGCGGCCGATGGCGCGCGGTCGGCCGAAGTTCCGTTGCGAGCCGCCGAACGATCGAGGTGATCGCCCAGGGGGAAAAAGTGATTCTGACAGGCCAGGCTCCTCCTCTTCCCGAGCCGATCCGCCTGACCGATCGTTGGGAATCGGAAATCATTCCGACCCTCGACAACCGATACGGCGACTTCCGCCTGCCGATCGAAGAGCGTTTTATCGGTCCCGAAGCACGCCGCTTCGACTGGACGGAAGAGGGAGAATCGCTCTTCTCGAACGTGAGCCGCGTCGTCTGCGGTTTCGGTCCGAAGTTCCTCCGTCTCGGCCCGTTCCCGAACGACCTGGCGGAAGAACGATTGGCCGAAATCGAATCGCTCCTGACTTCCCCCGGCGGGGTCGACCCGCTTCAACCGGTCTCCGCCGCCGGGACGTCATACGAATGGGTTCCCTATTCTTTCTCGTGGCGGGAAGGGATCGAAGGGAATCCGGGACACGAGGGATATCACGGGCTCAAAAAACTCCTGGACGACCGTTTTATCGGCTTGGGCGAGACCAGAGAGGGGCTCAACGAAACACTCTTCGTCCCCTCGAAGGAAGGGAACGTCAACTACCTTCTGACCTGGGTTCACGCCAAAGTCAATCCTAACGGTTCGGTCGCAATCATGACCGAAGGAGGTTTTCCCTCAAAAGCTTTCCTGGACGGAGAGCAGCTCGCCGCCGAAACCCGCTTTCAAATAACGTCAGAAAAGTACCCCCTCCTTCTGCGTTACGATGAGGCGGGCCGGTACGCTTTTGTTCTGGTCGACGAAAACGCCCCGGAACGCGCCGAGCCTCCCGCTCCGTTGTCGATGAAATGGTTCGAAATGCCCGGACGGCTCGAATTCGACGTTCATCCCGGCAAGGCGCCGGAAGGAATTTACACGTTCCTTTCCCCGCCGGGACTCACCGGCGCGGTCATTTCGGCGAAAGGACCGATCGCGGTCTACGCCGACGGTAAGCCGGTCGAGGTAAAGCCGGTCGGCGAATGGGACGCCTTCGCGCCCGTTGGTCTTGACCGAAGCCGGCGATACCGCGTCCGATTCGACGACGGAACCCGTCTCGCGCGCCGAATCGAAATCCGCGGCGCGGCCGAGGGAGCGGGCGGCGGCGCGTTCTTCCCCGAACCGATTCGGCTCGAAACCGGGGTGGGAGAAATTTCCCTCGGCGACTGGAACGAAAAGGGTGTCCTCGACACCTTCTCCGGGGGGATCCTTTACCGACAAATGTTCACTCTCACCGAAGAGGAAGCGACAAACGACCTTTCGCTCGATCTGGGAAACCTCTGCGCCAGCGCTCGAGTTTCGATCAACGGGATCGAAGCGGGAACGCTCGTCACCCCTCCGTGGCGGCTCGACGTCACCGGAAAGGTCCGCGCGGGGGAAAACTGTCTTGAAGTCGAAGTGCGAAATACTCTTTCGAACCACTACCAGACGATCCCGACACGCTATCGCGGCGATTCCCCTTCGGGACTCTTCGGACCGGTCCGAATCGAGCCGCAGCCGAAAACAGAACTCGAATCACTTCCGGCGCGTTAATCCCCGTTCACGAACCGGCGGGAAATCTTTCTTCCGGGTGTTTTCGGAACGGAAAAACGGGGTATAATGAGAAGATGGTGGGGAGTTCCAGGAAAATGGGGCCCCCCGTGACTGTAACCCCACCCCCCTAACCGGAGCCGTCCCGTTTATTGAGACCGTCCCATGATCCACCGACATTCCCTCTTTACCTACCTCCTTCTGATCATCCTCATTTCTTCGTCGATCGTGCTGGGGATCGTCATTTTCGGAAATAAAAACCTTACCGGCACGATTTTGCGCGAGCATCAGATGGAGAAATTCAAGCTGATGACTCAGGCGGCGTCCGATGAAATTGAGGTTCGTCTGACAAACATCGAAGAGGTGATTATCCGAAATGCCCGTCTCTTTCGGGATCAGGACCCTCACTCCCGGGAAGATGCGGTAAAGATACTCGAACAGTCGATGAGCACGTTCCCGTCAATCTTTGCGATGGAGATCATCTTCACCGAAACCGAAGCCGAACAGATCGAAAAGGCGGGGTTCACCGCGCTCTACGCGTTCCGTCATTCGGCGGAGCTCCTCACTCCGGAAAAGCAAGAATCGGAAATCGAAGAGGGGGAACTCGGCTCCTTCGAAATCGTCGACCGGACCGATCTGAACGCCGACTACGAGTCGGAATGGTACAACAAACCGATCATTCTGGGAAAACCGATCTGGACATCTCCCTACTACGACCCTCAGATCAACGTCCTGATGATCACCTATTCGGTTCCGGTCTACGACCGTCCCGATCATATTGAAGCTATCCTAACCGCCGACGTTTCCCTCGAATGGCTCGACCAGCTGATCGACACCTTCGACATCGGAAAATCGGGGGAGCCGGTCCTGATTACCCCCGATCAAATCATCTTCCGCTCCGAAACCAAGTCGGAAAGAGAACCGAACCTGGTCGATATCACCGACGCGATCGCCAGTCTTGAATCAGAGGCGGAAAGCAAAAAGAAGAAAGATCAATACTCGAACCTCTTCGATCTCCTTAAGGGAGGAAAGTCGGGGGAAATTCGGTTCACCAACCCCTACGACGACGAAAAAACCTTTTTCTATTTCGCGACTCTGCCGAAAATTTCATGGAAACTCGGCTGTTTCGTTTTGGAAAAAGATATATTCAGTCCGGTACGGCAGACCACCAACATGATCGTCATTTCGGGATTGGTCGGGATTCTCCTCCTCATTCTTCCCTCGTATATGATCGCTCGGAGCGTGGCGCGTCCCCTTTCGGTTTTGAGCGGCGCGGCGCGGAGCGTGGCGCGCGGAAACTTCGACGCTCCCCTTCCGCAGATCAAGGGGAAAGGCGAAATTCCCCAGCTCTTCGACGCGTTCGACTCGATGCGCGGCGACCTGAAACGCTACATCAGGGATATCGCCGAGGTCGCGGCTAAAGAAGAGAACATGCGTTCCCAGTTGCAGATCGCCCACTCCATTCAGCAGGGAATGGTTCCGAAAGACTTCCGGTCGGCACGCGACGCGGGGCTCGACATTTTCGCCCAAATGACCCCCGCTCAAGAGGTCGGAGGCGACTTGTATGACTACGAGGTTCTCGACAACGGAAAAATCTATTTCGGACTCGGCGACGTTTCGGGCAAAGGGGTTCCCGCCTCCCTTTTTATGGCGATGGGCAAGACACTGATCCACTCGGCGATTCAGCGGGACGGCGATCCGGCCAATACGCTCAACTGGGTCAACCGCCAGCTCTGTTCGGGAAACGACGCGGGACTTTTTATCACCGCGCTTTGCGGCGTCTACGATCCCCAAAAACGTGAAATCACCGTCTGTTGTGCCGGACATAACCCCCCGTTCATTCGGTATGCCGACGGTACGGTTCAGATGATCGATATCACCAACGGCAAATTCCCTCTGGCGGTTGCCGAAGACGTCGACTATGAGAATTTCACCGTCCCTCTGCCGCCGGGGAGCGTCTTCTTCATCTATTCCGACGGCGTAACCGACGCCGCCAACCCCGCGGGCGACTACTTCGGAGAAGAGAATCTCAAAAAGTCTCTCGGACTTGTGCCGGACGATTCGGTTGAGGCGTTGGTCGAGTCGATGATGACCGAAATCCGCACCTTCGCCGACGGGGCCAAGCAGTCCGATGACATCACCATTCTCGCTTTCAGGGAAAAAGCCTGACGCCGCCGTGTCGTTTTCCATGAGATTACTAATAAGCGTTTTGACGCGCTCCCTCTTCGGCGGGTTGGCGGCGTCGATCCTTCTCTTCTCAGCGGTAAGCACCTCCGACGCGCAGTCATCCGGCGTACCCTGGACTGCCTTCGACCGACTGGGGCGCGTCACCGTCGCCGCCGACGAAGCCGGTCCGCCGCGGGAAGGAAAGCTAGTCGGAATATTCTACTTCCTCTGGATGCTGCCGGAAACGCCGATTCCACAAGCGCCGGGAACCGGTCATCCGTACAACATCTCCGAAATTCTCGAAAAAGACCCCGGCGCCGCGGCGAACCCCGACTCCCCGCTCTGGGGAGCCGAAGGCGTCTATCACTATTGGGCCGAACCGCTTTACGGGTATTACCGTAGCGACGACCCGTGGGTTCTTCGCCGCCACATCCAATTGCTGGCCGACGCGGGAATCGATTTCCTGATCTTCGACACCACGAACGCTCTCACCTATCCCGAAGCGTTTCTCCCCCTGTGCGAGACGCTCGCCGAGCTGCGCGCCGCCGGCGAAACGGTTCCGCGGGTCACCTTCATGGTACACACCGCCGCGGCTCAGACCGCCGATCTTCTCTGGAATCAGATCTACGGAACCGGCAGATACGACGATCTTCTCTTTCAGGTGGACGGAAAACCGCTCTTGATCGGAAATCCGAGCGAGATCAAAGATCCCAAACTCCGCAATACGCTCACCCTGCGCGACGCCTGGTGGCCGTTCGAAATGAAAAACACCCGCGACGCCTGGCATTGGGAAGCGGCGTATCCCCAACCGTACAGCTGGCACACGTCCGAAGACGCGCCCGAACAAGTCAACGTTTCGACCGCGCAGAACCTCACCCGCAAGGAGGGTACCGTCGTTCAGATGAGTTCCGGGCTGGCTCGCGGACGAAGCTTTCGGCAGGGTGACGTGGAAACCGCCCCGCGTCCCGAACTGGGGCTCAATTTTTCCCAACAATGGTCGCGTGCGCTCCGGCTCGACCCAACGTATGTCATGGTCACCGGCTGGAACGAGTGGATTGCCGGCCGCTGGATTCAGGGGGGAAAATACGTCTTCGTCGACCAGTTCGATCAGGAATACAGCCGCGACATCGAAATGATGAAGGGTGGACATGGCGACAGCTACTATCTCCAGATGATCAGCGGAATCCGTCGCTTTAAAGGGACGCCCCCTCTCCCGGCGGCGTCCGATCCGGTCACCGTCGATCTCGACGGCGGTTTTTCACAATGGCGAAAGATCGAGCCGGTCTTTACCGATCACGTCGGCGAGACGATCCCGCGCGATTTCGACGGGAACGGCGGGACGCATTACATCAACCGCACCGGCCGGAACGACATCGTCGAAGCGCGTCTGGCGCGTGACGGCGAAAACCTCTACTTCTACCTCAGGACGAAAGACCCGATCACCCCCGACATTCCCGACGGGCTCGCCCTCCTTCTGAACACCGACCTTGCCGAATCGGGTTGGATCGGCGGCGACTGGCTGATCGGCCGTGTGTACGACGGTGAAACCGCTTCGCTCGAACGTTACGCCGGAGGAAAGAAACGCGACCTCTGGAAATGGAAAGAGACCGAGCGGGTCGACTACCGCGTCGAGGGGAACGAGTTGCTCCTGGCCGTTCCGTTCAGGGCCGTCCGTCTGCCGAAATCGGAAAAGAGCGTTCGGCGAATCGGGTTTAAGTGGCTCGACAACATTCCCGAAACGATGACCCCCGACGACCTCTACACCAACGGCGACGTCGCCCCCGAAAGCCGTTTCTTCTACGAGGTCGCCAAAGAACCCGCCGGCAAAAAGCGGAAATAATCGCGTTCTTGACAATATCCGGCGCGTCTCCACAGGCGGGAGAAAAGACCGCACACATGTGATATCTTTGTTTTTCATCACCCCGCGTCTTTCCGCGCGTGGAACAGAGGAGAGAATCGATGAACGAACATGAAATCATCCGGTGGCTACGCGAAGAGAACCCCGACCGGCTCGCCGAACTCTTCCGGCAGGCCGACGCCGTCCGCCGCGAGCGCGTCGGCGACGCGGTTCATCTGCGCGGTTTGGTCGAGCTTTCGAATATCTGTCGGCGGAACTGTCTCTACTGCGGGGTGCGAGCCGGCCACGATACGATCGAGCGGTATCGGCTCACCGCCGACGAGGTGACGCATGCGGCGCGTCTGGCCGCGGAATTCGGTTACGGAACTCTCGTTCTCCAAGCGGGCGAAGATTATGGTTTGGAGGGGGAATTCGTCGCCGACCTGATACGCCGCGTCAAAAAAGAATACGGTCTGGCGATCACACTCAGTCTGGGAGAACGAACCGAAACGGACTGGAGACTCTGGCGCGAGGCGGGGGCGGACCGCTATTTGATCCGATTCGAAACGTGCAACCGCGCGCTCTTTGAAGCGATCCACCCGCCGGTCGGCAAGAACGATCTCGGCTTTGAGGGACGAATCGGCGCCCTGCGCGTTCTCCGCTCGCTCGGCTACGAAATCGGAAGCGGCGTCATGATCGGAATCCCCGGACAGACGTATGCGGATCTTGCTCGCGACCTCTTGACGTTCCGCGAACTCGATCTCGATATGATCGGGAACGGTCCCTATCTGCCTCATCCCGAAACCCCGCTGGGTCGCGCGGCGGAAATCCTCGCGAAAAATCCCGAGACTTCGCCCGCGGCGCTGCACCCCCTTCTCGCCGAAGTCGGATTTGATTACCCGATATCCGACGACTGCGTTCCGGCAGACAATCTGACGGCGTTTAAAGTGATCGCGCTGACACGTCTTTTACTTCCCGACGCGAACATTCCCTCGACGACGGCGATCGCCACGAACGACAAACATCTCGGCCGGGTGACCGGTTTGCAGAGCGGCGCCAACGTGGTGATGCCCAACCTGACCCCAACCCGCTACCGCGCCCTCTACGAAATTTACCCGCACAAGTCGGCCACGACCGAATCGCCCGAAGAAACGCATCGCACGGCAATCGCCCAGATTAGGTCGATCGGCCGTTATCCGGGAACCGGCCCGGGAGGACGGACTCATCACTGACTTTCCGTCCCCTCCGCCCCCTTTCTCGGCGCGTCTCTAGAAAAGGGCGCGCTTTTTTCAACTTGAGGCGGGTTCGGCAAAAGGAAAAATCTCTCTCCCACCAATCTTCATTTTTTGCTATTCTCCGTTCCATATAAGTTAAAACCGGCTCACGGAAGACAAAATGAACAACATAGCTAAACTAGGCAAAGGGTTTCAGAGAAATATCCTATCGCCGATGGGGATATTTCTCTTCCTCATGTTTCTTCTGTCGCCGCCGACGGCGGTTACGCCACGTGCGGAGGGAAAGAATGACGGTCACGTTCTCATCGAAGAAACGGACGTACGAGCCCGCCGAGCGGGATTCGATGTCGGTCCGAAAAACCTCTCGCCGCAGCCGGTACTGCTGAAAACGCCCGACGGGGTTCTGGTCGAAATCGCCACCGAGGACGGATTTACGGCGAACCGTTCCGGGACGAACCTCTTCGGGCTCCTGCAGGGAGAAGTCTACCGATTTAAGTTCACCCATCTCCCCTACGCCGATGGAAGAGAACTCTACCCCACTCTCGAACTTTTGAGTACACTGACCCCGCCGCGCGGTTACGAAACCGATTTCCCGATCCTGGCGGAACTGACCGAAGAAGATATACGCATGGCCTTGGACGGGAACCTGGTGACGCGCGTGATCTATCTGGAACCGCCGCACAACGCCATTCCGGTCGACTCGACGGTCAAGGAAGGGGAAATCTCTTCCGAGGCGCCCGCGTCAATCAATCCGGTCGCGCTGGCCAAGTCGCGCGGGCGCGTGATGGCGATTCTACGAATCGGAAGCCGAATTCCCGACACACAGACCGATCCGGCCGCCTTCTGTTTCGGATATCCCGCGGTCACCTTCCCCGAACGGCCGAGCAAGCCGCGCGGGTATATGCTAGGTTACCCGATCCCGTCAGAACCGCGCGATCACGACGACCAGAATCAAACCGAATAACGATAACCATATTCAACGTTAGCATGAGTACTTCAATGTCGCAATCACCAGTGCAAAAACGTATTTCCGCGGTGGTCTGTCTCCTCCTCACGGCGGCCGCGCTTCCGTTTTGCGTATCGTGTCAATCGAAGGGATACGTCCCCGGACCGGGCGATCCGTTCGCCGAAAACGCGCCGAAGACGAAAGAAGAAGAGGAGTATTACCGCGACGTCCTTTCGGGAGACTGGCAGAAACAGACCGCCAATCCGCTCGGTTATTTCGGACTCGGCCGAAGCCAGGTCTCGACGGCTCCCCCACCCCACTGGATGATGGAACCTCCCGCAGGCGCCAAGACGATGGAAGAGATCCGCGGCGAAACATACGAAAGGCGGATCGCCGAAGAACGGGCGAAGTCGCAGAGGGGCGGTAACCCGCAAGAACGCGTCTATCGAACCGCCGCGGTCGACCAGTCTCTCCCCGACCGTCGGGACGCTCCGCGCCCCGATCCGGGAGAAATGAAGAAATCACCCGCAAATACCGCACCCGGTCTCCCGCCGGAAAAAACGGAAGAACCGAAGAAAGAAGAATCGGGCGGAATTTCGGGTTTCTTCCGTTCTTTTACCGCGTTTCCGAAACGGGACTTGAAAGAAGAGGCGTCCCGCACCGCATCGAAGACGAAATCCGCGGAAAAAACAAAGACGGCGGACGAAACGCCGTACCTGGCGAGTTCGAGCGATTCGCTCTTCGAACCGCTCAAGCCCGAAACCGAAAGCCAAATGGCCGCCAAAACGGAACCGCAAAAAGCGGAAGATTCAAATCTCCTTTCGAAAGCCTTCAAACCTTTTTTTGAAGAAGGGACTCGTTTTCCGCGCTTCGACGCGCTCAAACGTTTGACCGCCGAAAACGGGTCCGAAAACTCCGTCTTCGCTGACAATCCAAATTTGATCGTTCGCGGTCAGGCTCCGGAAAACGAATCGGGTCCGCGCGGCGGCGTGGTCACAACGGCCGACGCGGTCGAAGCGCCCCTGACGATCGACCCGGAACTGGCCGACCGCTGGCAAAACCTTGGTGGGCTGTATCTCGGAAACGACGTGCCGAAAGATCTGCCCGACGACGAGTACATCGTCGTCGGCGGCGACGCCGGGGGAGAGGCGTTTGCCCTGCCGAACTGGGACGTACACAATCTCGAATCGGACGAGACGATCGCGCACTTCGACACCGTGAGCGGTCAGATCAAAGTCGAGCCGTCGAACCGGTTCATTATTTACATGCCTCGGTTCGCGTCGGTTCGTCAGATCGTCGGGCCGCGATCGCAGTCTCAAAACACCCGGCTCGGCTCCATGGACACCGACCTGATCCCGTCCGAAGAGCGAAACGCCGAAGGAGTCGATTTCCGATCGCAGGAGGAACGGACGTCGTTGACGCGCGGAGAGACGCAAATTTCCGACATACGCGCCAACCAGCCGGGAGGAGAGATCGTCTCCGAAGAGGGACTGATCGAAGAAACACAGAAGGTTCTGACCGCCTCGGCCAACGGCATGCTCCGCGAAGAGACCGTCTCGGACGAAGTCCGCCTTGAACTCGCCCAGGGAGCCGCGGCCGCCGCCGCGTGGGGGAAGACGCAGGGCGTGACGGTCGCCATCGACAAGATTGCCGCGCAGGGGAACGTCACCCTTCAAGGGGCGGCGACAATCTACGCCGTTAAAAACGACACGAAAACCTCGCAACTGCGGCTCTTCAAATCGGCCTCGAAGCAGGAGGCCAAACCGGGAGAGCTGATCGAGTTCGTGATCCGCTACGAGAACGTCGGTACCGAAGTGATCGGCAACGTCACGATCCTCGACTCCCTTTCCGCGCGTCTGCAATACGTCGACGACTCGGCGGTCTCGTCGAAGAAGGCCGATTTCCTGGTCAAGAATAACGAAACCGGTTCGCTTCTTCTCCGTCTCGAAGTGACCGACCCGCTCGAACCGGGAGACTACGGAGTTCTCGCGTTCCTCTGCAAGGTGAGGTAGTTTTCCCGATGACCTGGCTGAGGTTTGCGGCTGTTCTGGCTTTTTTTCTTTTCGTTCCGGCGGCGGGCGGCGCTCTGTCGGCCCAGGAAACCGAACCGGCCGAGAGCGCCTTTCCCCTTCCCGACGGGATCGACCGCGGTGAAGTCCTCGCCGAAGCGTCGCGCCGACACGCGGCCTGGCGCGGATTCGACGAGCTCGAATACGCTCAGATGAGCCGTCTGGGGATCCGTCTGGTTCGCGGCAAACATATCGAGTTCTACACCGATTTGGACGAATCGAAAGAAGTCGACTCGATTCCCGCCGTACTCGACGAGGCGGTCGGGCAGTTGGCGCTCTTTTTCGGTCTTTCTCCCGATCTTTACAAAGACTGGCATATCGAAGCGTTCCTGATCAGCGACCGCGAACCGTTCGAGATTTTCGGCGCGATGAAGCGCGCTCCCGATTTTGCGCACGGATACGCGCTCGAGTCACGCATCTGGATTTACGATCAGAAACAGGCGTATTACAACCGTTTCCTTCTTCTGCACGAGTTGACCCACGCGTTCATGAACCGGACGTTCGGCGACTTGAACCCCCGCTGGTATTCCGAAGGGATCGCCGACTATCTGGCGCTCCATCGATGGGACGGAAAGAAACTCACGCTCGGAATCTATCCCGACAATCCGGACGAGGTTCCGGGATTCGGACGAATCGACCGAATCAAAAAGGCGGGTCGGGGAAAGAACCGTAAAACCCTCGACGATGTTCTCGATTTCGAAGCGGACGACTTCCTCGACAACGACTCGTACGCATGGAGCTGGAGTCTGGTGACTCTCCTGTTTCACTCGCCACGTTACGCCCGCGCCGCCGCCGCCATCCCCTACCTGATGATGCGAAGCGACGCCAACCGTCTTTTTTTAGAAATGCTGGGGGACGACCGCGTACGACTGAACCGCGACTGGTACGAGTGGATCGCGTCGATCGACTACGCCGCCGATTTCACATCGTTTGCCCGGGACGACCTTCCTTCTCGTCCTCTCTCAGATCCGATCGAACTGACCCTCTCCCCGAAAGAACCCGGGTGGCGGTCAACGGGAATCCGTCTGGAAGCGGGAAAGACCTACATACTGCGTGTCGAGGGAAGGTTCAAAGTCTACGAAAACGATTTCGACCGTTCTCTCCCTTGCGAGGCAAGCGGGATCTCGCTCCGCTATTTCGCCGGCGCTCCCCTGGGGCAGGTTACCGCCGCGGTTCCCCCGTCGGGACCACGCTCGGTCAATCCGTGGAAAGGGGCGGTTCCGCTGAGAAACGGCGTCGTCCGGCTGACCCCAGACGTGACCGGTCCACTTTTTTTCCGATTCAACATACCGAGCGGCGAAACGAAAAAATCTTCAGGCAGCCTGACCGTCACCCTCTCGCCGGAGCGTTGATTCTTTCCCGGCGATTCGGTAGAATGAAGGAAGTTCGTTCGGAGGGACGCGCCGCGTCCTTCCCCCATCATCACTTGAAGGAGAATTTTGTCATGAGCGCGTTTCCAGAAATTTCCAAAATCAAATACGAAGGTCCCGAAACGACGAACCCCTTGGCGTTCCGTCACTACAACGAAAACGAACTGGTCGAAGGGAAATCGATGCGGGAGCATCTCAACTTCGCCTGCGCCTTCTGGCACACGATGCGGATGAACGGAACCGATCCGTTCGGTTCGGCGACGATGTCCCGCCCGTGGGACGACGGAAGCGACTCGATTGCCAACGCGCAGAACCGCGTCCGCGTCTTCTTCGAATTCCTTGAAAAGATGTCGTTCCCGTTCTACTGTTTTCACGACCGGGACGTCGCTCCCGAAGGGGCCACGTTCAAAGAGACGTGCGCCAACCTGGACGCCGTGGTCAAAGTCTTTAAAGAAGAACAGGATCGAACCGGAATCAATCTCCTCTGGGGAACCGCCAATCTCTTCGGCAACCCCCGTTATATGCACGGCGCGGCGACAAGTTCCAACGCCGACGCGTTTGCCTACGCCGCCGCCCAGGTCAAGAAGATGCTCGAAGTCACCATGGAACTTGGCGGCCGAGGCTACACGTTCTGGGGAGGACGGGAAGGATACCAGTCGTTCCTGAACACCGATATGAAGCGCGAACTCGACCATCTGGCGGCCTTCATGCACATGGCGGTCGATTACGCCAAAGAAATCGGCTTTAAGGGGCAGTTCTACTTCGAGCCGAAACCGAAAGAACCGACCAAGCACCAATACGACTTCGACTGCGCCGCGTGCATCAACTTCCTGCGCACCTACGGGCTGGCCGACGATGTCAAAATGAATATCGAAACGAACCACGCCACCCTGGCGGGGCACGCGGTAGAACACGAACTCGACTACGCCGGAAGTCAGGGTTTCTTGGGCTCGGTCGACGCCAACGCCGGAGACATGCTGCTGGGATGGGATACCGACCAGTTTCCGACCGACGTCTACATGACGACCAAAATGATGTACATCATCCTGAAATACGGCGGATTCAAAACCGGCGGTCTGAACTTCGACGCCAAGGTCCGGCGCGAAAGCTTCGAGCCGGTCGATCTCTTTTACGCGCATATCGGCGGAATGGACGCGTTCGCCAAAGGACTGAAGATCGCGGCGAAGCTTCGCAAATCCGGCGAACTGAAAGGAATGATCGCCGACCGATACGCCTCGTGGAACAACGGGGTCGGCGCGCGGATTGAGGCGGGAAAAGAAGATTTCAAATCCCTTTTCGACTACATCGTCGAAAAAGGCGAGATCGAGCCGAACGTCAGCGGCCGGCAGGAGCTCTTCGAAAACGTCCTGAACCGTTACATGTTCGACTGACGCCCTATACGAAATCCCGAAAAAAGCCTGTCAGAGCGTCTCTTCTGAGCTCTGACAGGCTTTTTAGCGCCGTTCGGCACAAAAAGCTGACTTACAGCGACACCTCGTCGCCGTATTCCGGTCGAACGACCCGACTTCCGGCCAGACGCCCCTGCAAAAGGGCACGAAGCGTCTCGGACGAACGGGTTTCGCCATGAACCACAAAGATATTTTTCGGCGGGACGGGAATCGCGCCGACCCACTTTAAAAGCTCGGACTGATCGGCATGCCCGGAGATGCCGCGGATCGTCAAAACCTCGGCTTTGACCGCAAAAAACTGCCCGTTGATCCGGACGCGTTTGTTCCCCTCGACGATCTGCCGTCCCAGGGTGCCGGCGGCCTGGTAGCCGCAGAAAAGAACCATATTCCGCTTATAGCCGATATGGTTCGCCAGATGGTGTTTGATCCGTCCCGCGTTGCACATCCCCGCGCTCGAAAGGATCAGTCCCGGTCCCTCGATATCGTTGAGGGTCATCGACTGCTCTTTGGTGGTGAGGAAATGGAAGTTACTCACTTCGGCGCGCGCTTCGTAGCGGCGGAGCGTCTCTTCGTCGAAACATTCCCGATGCCGCATAAAGATCTTCGACGCCTCGACCGCCATCGGACTGTCGAGCCAAATCGGCACGTCTTTCGGCATCCGCCCTTCGGCCTGAAGCGTTCCGAAACGGTAGATCATCTCCTGGGCGCGTTCAACCGCAAAGACCGGCATTAGAATCAACCCGCGCCGTTCGACGGCCCGGCGGATCGCCACGGCGAGCTGGTCGTTCACCTCGTCGATCGGCTCGGAACTCCGATCGCCGTACGTCGATTCGATAAAGAGGGCGTCGACCGGCGAATCCGGTTCGGTAAAATAGGCCGGGTCGCGCAGGATCGGGCGGTTCGGGCGCCCAAGGTCCCCCGAAAAGAGAAGCCGTTTCGTCGTTCCGGCGTCGTTGCAGACCACCTCGATAAAACTCGAACCGAGGACATGCCCCGCTTCGCGGAGTTTAACCGAAACGTGCGGCGCAATCTTCGTCTCGGTCTCGTAGTCGATCGCCGAAAAAAGGGCGACCGTCTTTTCGACGTCGTCCTGCGTGTAGAGGGGACGAACCGGATGGGGGGGAGTCCGTTTCTCTTTGGCGTGGCGTTTCTGCTTGAAGAGCGCGTCTTCTTCCTGAATGTGCGCCGAATCGCGCAGAATCAGTTTCGCCAAATCGAGCGTGGCGGAAGTGCCGTAAATTTTCCCGCGGAATCCGTCCAGGAAGAGTTTCGGTAAAAGTCCGCAGTGATCCAGATGGGCGTGTGTTAAAAGAACCGCGTCGATGTCTTTCGCCGGTTCGGGACACGATTCCCAGTTCCGGCTGAGAAGGTCGTGCCCCTGGGTCATTCCACAGTCGACCAGAAAGCGAAAATCCCCCACCTCCACAAAATGCCTTGAACCGGTCACGTTCCCGTTCGCGCCCAAAAATCGAATTCTCATTGAGACCCTCCCATTCTTACGAGTGGCTTCGATCCGAAACGGTCCGCTCCGACCGAAACTGACTTTATTGACTACGTTTCATTCTATTGAATTTCTTCGCAAAGTTCAAGCGCGCGCTCCCCCATCTTGACAAACCGTCCGATTCCCCGGAAATCATGTCGGAAAAATCGATACGCGGGGAAAAGATCGCCTATTTCACCCGCCCGAAAGAGAAGGCGGCGATTGACCCGCGCGG
>CADBQY010000038.1 GCA_902796885.1 uncultured Planctomycetota bacterium | reverse complement strand
CGGGAGGCTCGTAGCGGAGCTTTTCGGGCTCCCGGTCGCGCTCGGGGTCGTAACTAAGCCCGGCCAACGAGCCGGGCGCTGTCGGCCAGCTGAGCTAATCGTGGGAATATATCGCCCGCCGAGGCTCGCAGACGGGAGAGCGCTTCGCGGATTCCGCGCGTGGCTGGTGGGCCTGGGAGTATAGGCGCCTGGCGTGGAGCGGGGAGGGCAGGCTGGGCGTGAAAAGCGACGCTCGGGGTCGTAGCTAAGCCCGGCCAACGAGCCGGGCGCTGTCGGCTAGCTAAGCATATCGTGGGAATATATTGCCCGCCGGGGCTCCCGGCCGAGACGTGGAGCTAGGGAGTCCCTTCGTCGCGCGCGGCGGAATGGTTGGCGTAATAGGCGTCGAGCGTTCGCCGCGCGTCGGCGTGGCCGGCACCGGCGGAGCGGGTGAGCCAGTAGAGCGCCTTGACGTTGTCGCGCGGGGTTCCCTGACCGGCGGCGTAACAGAGACCGAGCCGATAGGCGCCCTGCGGGTCGCCCAGACGCGCCGATTCGGCGTACCAGTCGAACGCCGCGCGTTCGTCCTTCACGACTCCCGCCCCCTCGGCGTAAGAGTCGCCCATCACGCGCGCGGCGGCGGGATCGCCCTGCCGCGCGGCTTTCTCGAACCAATAGACCGCGCGCTGGTCGTCTTGCGGGACGCCGCGGCCGTGAGCGTAGTAGACGCCGATGTTGTATTGCGCGTCGCGGTCCCCCTGCTCGGCGGCTTCGCGGAACCAGCGGGCCGCCTTTTCGACGTCGCGCCCGCCGACGGGACCCTCGGCGTAATGGTACGCCAGATCGAACTGCGCCGGCGCGAACCCTCCTTCGGCGGCGCGGGTGAGCCAGTCGAGCGCAAGATCGGCGTCCGGCTCGCAGCCGTCCCCCCGCGCGTAACGGAGCGCCATGTCGTACTGCGCGCGCGGGTCGCCCGACTCGGCGCTTTGCTGGTCGTCGTTAAATGAACGTTCGCTTTCCATCGGTCTTGGTTCCTCCCGCCGGTTCGGCGCTGTTTCGGTCGTGACGGTATCATATCCCCGCGCGGCCGTTCGGACAACCGCCCCCCCGCGGGAGAGCGGGGTAGAAACTAAGCCCGGCCAACGAGCCGGGCGCTGTCGGCTAGCTAAGCTTATCGTGGGAATATATTGCCCGCCGGGGCTCCCGGACCGGCCAACGAGCCGGGCGCTGTCGGCCGGGTAAGCTAATCGCGGGAATATATTGCCTGCCGCGGCTCGCGGCCGGGGGGTTACTGCTCGAACGCGCAGTCCGGCTCGGCGGCCAGTGGGTCGCCGGTCAGGGCGTAGGCGCGCGAACGGCTCCCGCCGCAGACGCGGCGGTATTCGCACGTCCCGCAGATTCCTTTGTAGTTGTCGGGATTGTGAAGCGCTTTGAAAAGAGGGTGGTTCCGATAGACGTCGACGACCGAGTCGCGCGGGAATCGGCCGCAGACGATCGGGAGGAATCCGGCGGGATAGATCTCGCCGTTATGGCCGCAGAACATGATCCCCCGGCCGTCGGTCACGCCCAGCGGCGCGCGGGCGCGGCCGCCGCCGCGGCCGACCGCCTCGCCGTCGGCATGACGCGGCGCCGCCAGAGGGTTCCCGCCGTGTTCCAACACGTAACGGCGGTAGTGGGGCGCCTCGGTCGTCTTGACGGCGTACGATTTGGTCTGCGCGTGACGCCAGAGCTTTTCGAAAACCTCGATATATTCGCGCGGCGTGATCCGGACCTCCTCGACCCCGCGGCCGACCGGTACGAGAAAAAAGACCGACCAGACGGCCACGCGTTTCAGCTCGAGCATTTCGGCGATCTCGTCGATCAATTCGACGTTGCGCCGCGTCACCGACGTGTTGACCTGAACCGGCAGATTCAGGTCGCGGGCGTAGTCGAGGATCTCCATCGCTTTGGCGAAACTGCCGTCGAACCCGCGGAACGCGTCGTGAACCTGAGCGTTCGGCCCGTCGACGCTCAGACCGATCGCCGAGACGCCCGCCTCTTTGGCGCGGCGGAACGCGTCGAACGTCGCCAGCGGGGTCGCGCTGGGCGTGAGCGCCGAGGTGATCCCGTGTTCGGCGGCGCAGGCGATCAGATCGAACAGATCGGCGCGCTTGAGCGGGTCGCCGCCGGTAAAACAGATCGTCGGTTTCCGGTCGAATCGCGCCACCTGACGGATCAGCGCCAGGGCGTCGGAGGGGGAAAGCTCGTCGGGCGCGGGGTCTTCCTGCGCCGAGGCGCGGCAGTGCTTGCAGACCAGGTCGCACGCGCGCGTGACCTCGTAATAGAACATCAGCGGATGAAGGTCGAAATCGGCTTCGGTGTAAGGGGCGAATCGCATCGGGTTACTCGTCGGGGTTGGCGTCGTCGGGGCGGGGTTCATCGGGTTCGGGGGCGGCGCGGCGGAGAATCTCTTTGATCTTTTCGAGACGCGCCGACATTTTCCGCTCGAAACCGCGGTCGGTCGGCTCGTAATATTGGCGGTCGACCCCCAGATAGTCGGCCGCGGCGACCGCCCCTTCGCAGTCGTGGGCGTATTGATAGCCGACGTGGCCGAGCTCTTCGCTGCCGCGGTAGTGCGCGTCGCGAAGAAAACGGGGAACGGGAAGGACGCGGCCGTCTTTGATGTCGCCGCGCGCGGTTTCGATGGCGACGGTGGCGGAATTCGATTTCGGGGCGACCGCCAGGTAGATGACCGCCTGCGCCAGGTTCAGCTGACATTCGGGAAGACCGACCATCTCGCACGCCTGGGCGGCGGCGACCGCCAGGGGGAGCGCGCGGGGGTCGGCGTTGCCGACGTCTTCGCTCGCCAGGATGATCAGACGGCGGGCGAGAAAACGGACGTCTTCGCCCCCCTCGAGCATCCGCGCCAGCCAGTAGATCGACGCGTCGGGATCGCTCCCGCGGATCGACTTGATCAGCGCGCTGATCGTGTCGTAATGGTCGTCCCCGTCGCGGTCGTAGCTGACCAGACGGCGCTGCATCGATTCGGCGGCGAGCTCCTTGGTGAACTCGACCGCGCCGAGATAGGCGCCCGACTTGTCGCGCGGCAGGTCGTCGAGACTCGACAGAACGCCGATTTCCAGGGTCGAAAGGGCGCGGCGGGCGTCGCCGTCGCAGACGCGCGCCAGGTAGCGCGCGGCGTCGTCGTGCAGGTTGACCGGCAGGTTCCCGAGCCCGTGTTCGCGGTTACGGACCGCGCGGCGGAGGATCTCGACGATATGCGCCTCGCCGAGCGGCTCGAACTGAAAGACGCGGCTGCGGCTCAAAAGGGCGTTGTTGATCGTGAAGAAGGGGTTCTCGGTCGTCGCGCCGATGAGCGTGACGATCCCCTGTTCGACTTCCGGCAGGAGGACGTCCTGCTGCGCCTTGTTGAACCGGTGAATCTCGTCGACGAAAAGGAGCGTCTTGCGCCCTTCCGCCGAAAGGAGGTCTTTCGCCTGGGCGAGGACGTCGCGAAGCTGCTTGACGCCGTCCGAGACGGCGCTCAGCTGCCTGAAAAGGGAACGCGTCTCGCGCGAGAGGATGTAAGCCAGGGTGGTTTTGCCCGTGCCGGGGGGGCCGTAGAAGATGACCGAGCCGAGCCGGTCCGATTTCAAAAGGCGGCGGAGGAGTTTCCCCTCGCCGAGAAAATGCTCCTGACCGACGAACTCGGAGAGCGCGG
>CADBQY010000037.1 GCA_902796885.1 uncultured Planctomycetota bacterium | reverse complement strand
GAAGAATCGGCCACCGGACGCGCTGAGAAGGGCGAGACGCGATGAAACTCACACTGGGGCCGGGGGAATCGCTCACGCTCGACGAGGGGGATAGACTCACCGTCTACGAACTCGACGCCGCCGCCGCGCTGCCGGACAGCGCGCCTCCCGACGGAACGACCGAAGGGTATTGGCGTGAACCGCCCGCCGCCGCGGGTGTGTTCGGTTCCGGAACCCTGATTACCTGCTGCGAAATCCTCACGGGGTATATCGCGCCGACCGTCAATCTGGTCTGCGCCCTCCCGTTCTACGCCCAGGCCGTTTCGGTCTTCCGGATCGACGTACATCTGCCCGGCGCGTTCAGCGAAGGCGGCGCGTTCGATATCCGACGCCGGCGCGCGGACGATGGAACCGGCTCGCCGGGAGAATGGGCCGTGATCGCCGAAAGGGTCCGCGCGTCGGTCTGGCACGACGATTTCTCCGAAGAGGGGGGGCTCCGGCCGAACGTCGTCTATGAGTATCAGTGGCGGCTGGCCGCCGAAGAAGACGATCCCGCACTCGGCGGATGGTCACGGTCGGATCCTGCGTGGCTCACGCAGACGTTCGACCGGACGATTACGATCGGGGGGGTCTGGGGGATCGAAACCGCGCCGTGGGAGACCGCCGCCGACGAGTTCGCGCCCGACGCGGTCGTTCCCGTCGAGTCCGCGGCGTGGATCGCCGACGCCGCCGAAGAGTTCGTCGAACACCACGATGAAGCCGCGCCCGTTCCAAACGACGCCGCCGGACCGTTCGTCTTTGTTTTTCTCGATCTGACCGAAGGAGGAGATATGGCTTTCCACGCGGGGCAGACGCCCGTCTTTTACGCCAGAATTACCAATACCGAAACCGGAAACCCCATCACGCCCATCGAAATCGAATCCGCCTCCTATACCGTGACCCAGGTGTCGTCGGCGTTCGGTCGCGGGGCGGTCGGACAGCCGGTCGAACATCATACCAACGCCGAAATCCCGCTGACCGCCTTCCTCGAAGGACCGATCGCCGTTCCGCCGTGGAGCGTCGACGAGATCGGGTACAACTTCAAGTTCACCCCGGATACCCGGCAGTACCCCGCGTTTGAAAACCCGGGGGAGTACGCCGTCACCTTTAAGGTCGTGCCGACCGTCGGCAACCCGATCGTATGGAAACGAGCGCTGCGGTTCACGTGAGATCAGCTCTTATTTTTGCACGGAGGGGAGCCTGGCGCCGCCGAGAAGATTCGGAGGAAGGCGGTCAGCCGATCTTGCCGGCGATCTCGTCGGCGAGCTCACGGTTCTGGTCGATGTAAATCCGCGTCGTGTCCGGGCTTTTGTGGCCGAGAAGCGTCTGCGCCGCCCGCCAGCCGAGCCGCTTCTCCGTCTCTGTCGCCGCCGTGTGCCGAAGCTGGTAGGGGTGCCAGCAGTGGACCTTCGCCCGGAGCGCTGCCCGCTTGACCGCGTCGCGGTAGGTCTGCGCGGTAAAGTACTCCCGGAATCGCCGGCGCGGTTTTTTCACGACTTCCTCGTGACGCGCCCGCTGAGACGGCTGCACCGGAGTTTTTCGCTTCCGGCGCCGTGACCGCAGATGTTCGGCGTAGGCGTCGGCAGGGCGAAAGATGAACTCTTCCGGGGCGTCTTGACGCCCGTCGGTCCGCGCCTTGATGATCGCGATCGCGCCCGGCCCGAGCGGGACGATTTTCTTTTCACCAGGGGTCCGGAGATGCTCCGTTTTGTCATGGGAGGGGTAGTAGTGCCAGAGCTCCGGCTGGGTTTGCCGGATGTCACAAAGACGCATAATCCGCACCTCTTCCGGCCGGCATCCGGTCAGGAGCTGAAGACGAACCATGTCGGCGACCACCGTGTTTAAGTGGGGGAGCGTCGCTTCGACTATGTCGAGCGGCACAGCTTGAACCGGGGGGTGGTCGACCGACCGACATCGGCCGAGCTTGAGCGGAGGAAGAAGCGAAAGGCTCGCGATCACCGAGGCCGGAATGAGCTCGTTGGCCGCGCCCCACCGGTACATTCGACGGATATGGTGGATCCGGCGGTTCACCGTCCTCCGGCAGAGCCTGCCGGATTTGTCGAGTTGCTCTTGGATAAAACGAAGTTCCCTGACGCTGAACTGACCGGCCGATTCGCCGCCGAAATGCTTCAGAACCAGAGTGAGCGAATGGAGAAGATTTTCGGGCTCCTTCGTCTTGTGCCCGTTTTTTCGATAGTAGCCTTTGGCCCACCCAATAAACCGGTCGGCCAGTTCGTAGTTTGTCAGGATGCCGGACCGAACGGATACGCCTGGGTCAAGAAGCCCGTCCGACTCTTCCCAGTTGGTTTTGAGACGATCATACTCGGCATGAGAGGCCTGGTCGTCAAACTTGCCGAGATAACGGCGTGAATACCCGCCTCCGGGTTTAGGAATACTGATAAAAAGAAGGTCGCCGGAAGCGGACTTCTGACGACCTTTTTTCGGAAAGCGTTTCATAGTGGGGGCGTTCCTTCCTCGAAAATTTATAAAATATAAATTTTCTTGTGAAAAACGCCTCGACCTGTTCCGCTCTGTTTTGTTCCAGACCCCTTATTTTAAGGAGTCTGGCGAATACACCCAATCCGATTCGAACGGATAACCTTCGGTTCCGTAGACCGATGCTCTATCCAATTGAGCTATGGGTGCACAGCGCG
>CADBQY010000036.1 GCA_902796885.1 uncultured Planctomycetota bacterium | reverse complement strand
GAGAGCGCAACGTTCGCAATGTTGAGGTCGTGGGTTCGATTCCCATTTGCTCCACTAAGCCGCCGCCGGGCGGCTTTATTTTTGCCGGCTACGGCATAAAGGGCGATTAGCTCAGTTTGGTTAGAGCGCAGCTTTCACACGGCTGAGGTCACTGGTTCGAGCCCAGCATCGCCCATTTTTGGGGTTTCAGGTAATTTAGGTAAATTATGCTGAAACCCCTTTTTTTATAGGGTTTTTGCGTGAAAGTGCTTGTTTTTAGGGGTCAAATCGGCGCGCTGGCTTGTTTATGAAAGCATATAGAATCATATATGAAATCATAAACCGGATGCCCCTATTTGTGCCCCCGAATTTAATTCGGGGGCATTTTCGTGTTACGAATGCCGGCTTTCAGTCTGTCGTCGAGGCGGCTGGGCGTAGAATCCGCATCGCGCGCCTGCGGCTGACGGGCCAGAGCTTTCTGAAAATGATCGTCCGTCACTTGAAGATAGTGAGCCTCGGCAATCTTTTCCGAATGACCGATCCACGCCTTTTCGACGTAGGCAGGGTATTTGTTGCAGATGTCCGTCGCCCGACTGGCTCGGAGATTCTGGAATGTCCGTTCCCATTCGGGAAGACCCGCCCGGAATATAATTCGCCTGAAATGGGTCCGCATATTCGCGGCGGTGTCCCGCCAGCGGTCGATCACATAGGGACTGCCGCCCGTTTCGGCCAGATCCCAGGACGCCTCCAACTCCTCGCGGAGTTCGGGAAACATCGGAATCAGACGGGATTCTTTGCCGGAATGGTGTTCCGTTTTCGGCGAATGAACCAAAATCGACTGATTGATGAAGTTTACGTCAGCCCATGTCAGTGAAAGCGTCTCGCTTGGGTTCCGCAGGCCGCCGATCCGGCACAACGCCAGAAGCGTCCGCCAGGTTTGGTCGGGACAGGCGACCAGAAGCCGTTCATAGTGATCCATCGGCACAAAGTGCATCCGGTGCTCGTTGACGAACGATTCGCGTTTCACGTCCTCGAAGGGGTTCTTATCAACGTAATCGTGGCGAACACCCCATCGGAAAACCGCGCTCGCCCGGCTGTGGCTGCCGGCCAGAGTCGCGTCGGCGTATCCGTGGGATTTCAGGAACTTCTTCCACCGCTTACAGTCGGCGGAAGTGATAAGACTGGGATCGCCGTCAGGCTTAAAGAACGCAAAAAAGCGCTTCTGCGCGGTGAGGTAGGTCTGACGCGTCGACATCTTCCGGTCAGAATCGGCGTCAAGGAACAGCTGCCACAGCTCCTGCGTGGTAACTTCCCGGCTCTGTTCCAGCAGGCCGGCGTTCGCGAACTTCTGGCGCAGACTGCGGGGGAGGTCTTCCAGGAAACTGATCACCGCGCATTAACGAGGCACTCACGGCTTGCCTCGGCCAGGCTACCGGCGGCGCGGTCTGCGGCAACGAAACGCGAACGCTTTCGCCAGCGGCGGGTTACTTACTCGGCTCCGGCTGGGGCTGCGGATCGAGTTGCGAAGCGCGCCTGTTGCGCTCGGCTTGACGGCACTCGGCGCGGAATATCCCGCGGAGGATTTCGTTTTGCTCGTCGTAATTCCCAACCCGGTAAGCCTCTTGCGCACAATAGGCGACTTGTTCCGGGGTTAAAGTGATCGTTTCCATTGATAAACCTCCTATGACTGTGGTAACAACAGAATATCATAAATTGTGATTGCAATCAATACTGATTGGCCGTTTTTCTTTGTTTTTTAAAATTTTATTGACCACAGTCATAATTGCGGTATTATAGAGGGTGAGGAGATATTATGAAGAGTTTAGCAAAAGTTCGTGAATCGCTAGGATTCAGTAGTCAAAACCAGTTTGCCAAGGCTTTGGGCGTTGACTCCAGCTACATCAATCGCCTTGAATCGAACAAACAAAAAATCAGTAAGGAATTTCTAGACAAGGTCTGCGCGACGTTCCCACAGGTCAATCGTACCTTCTTGACCGATGGTCTTGGCGAACCGATCGCCGAGCCCAAAGCCGAGCCTGACTCCGAAATTGCCATGCGCGTGATCGCCGAGCGAGTCCAACTTCTTGACCCGGACCTGCAAGCCGAAGTCTACGAGCTCTGCCGCCGAATCCTAAATTCCGCCCCCGCTCCCCCCGCCAAAAAAACGGCGGACCGTGATAAAGTTCACCGGAACAATTAAAATCGAGGTGATCCAATGAGACGTGATATGGATTTGATTAAGTTTTTACTCGGCAAGATGGAATCCGCCGGGCCGGATACGTCCTACACCCCGACCCCGGCCGAATTTCCCGGCAGGAATCCGCCGTCCGAGCCGGAACTCAGCGAACATTGCCGGCTGATTGTCGAACGCGGGCTTGCGCGCGGTGAACCGTCCTTTTCGGGATGGGTTCTCACGGGGCTGACCTGGGACGGCCACGATTTTCTCGACAATTCGCGGGAATCAAAGGTCTGGCAGGCCGCCAAAAAGGCGGCGGGACCCCTCTCCTTCGGCGTCTTCACCAAAGTTCTTGCCGAGGTTGCCACGCGCCACGCCATGAGTCAAATCACCGGATTCTAAGAAAGGGGAAAGCAATGAAATATTACTACTACAAGGGTGATGAAAAGATCGGGCCGGTCGACGACGACGAACTCCGCGTTCTCGCGGAATGGGGAGAGATAACACCGGAAACAACCATTGAACGCGAGGATGGAAGCAGGGTCCCGGCCAGTCAGGTTGTCGTTTCTAAATTCGGCCCGAAATATCTCCATCTGTCCCTAAAAACCTGGTGCCGGATCGCTCAGATTTTCGAATGGACAAAAATACTTGCAGTGCTGGTCACTTTGTCTTTGTGCGTCATATCTTTTTTCCACTTGGATGACGAAAACGCTTGGTGTTACGTTGCGCTGACCGTCTTTGCCGGCATTTTTTTCTGTTCGTCGGCCTCCTTGCAGCGGTATATAAACTTGGGCAGGTCCCCAAAAAAGGCGAAAGCAACTTTCTTAAGAAAAACCCAGCTATTAAGTAAAACTTAATAACCGGTTCCGAACTAAAAATAATTAAGGTTTTCTTTAATTGCGCCGGCGGGGGGGTTGCTTGATTAAAGAGTTTTTATCTTAGCGGTCTTTTTAAACTCATTTGTACTCCGCTTTGGCTCGTCCCCACTCCGGCGTTTCCCAAAATTCGGCGATTGATACCAGGTGGGTGATGGTCGGCGCGGGGTGGTAGCCGCAGGCGCGGCCGCTGTTCCATTTGTGATCGAGCGCGCGGGTCCGTCCTTTGCAGGTGATGTTGAGGACGTCTTGGTCGGCGAATTGGTAAAAATGGGTAATGGGTATTGAGAAGGTCGAGCGCGGCCTTATCGATTTTTAGCGCGCGGATCAGGTCGAGGTTCATCATCAGCACCCCGGCGTCCAAATAGCCCGAAATTCCGCCGTAGGTCAGCGTTTTGGTGTAATCGCCCCACAATTCGATCGCGCCGCAGTCGATCACCCCGGCGGGCGCGGCCCCGTCGAGGTCGGTATTCCAAAGTTCCGAAAGGTTCCCGCGGACGATGGTATCGCAATCGAGATATAATATTTTCTGCTCTTTGGTGTATTCGACCAGGAAAAGACGGCCGAGAGGGGCGCGGCTGCATACCGGTTCATCGTTCGGCCCGCCGGGGAACCGCTATCGGCGCCCCGACGGACCTTTGCAGAACTCTGCCGGTGAACGAAGACCGGAGTTTGAGACAATCAGAGCAGCCGCCAGTGCGCCTGACGAATCACGGCGATCCAGGTCCCTTTGATCACCTCGTACCAGACCGTCTGGATCGTGCCGTCGTTGAGCTGAACCGAGGCGGGATATCCGAAATCATGCCCCATATCGTCGATATGCCAAATTGTGATCGGCTCGGACCACGTCTCGCCGCAGTCTTCCGAAACACACGCCCGCTCGGAAACCGGATCCCGGCGATGACTGTAAGTCATCAAAAGACGGCCGTCTTGCAGACTGATCAGATGGGATGGATATCCCCAGACCCCGGTGGTATGAGGAACGGTCCAGCTACGTCCGTTGTCGAACGATTCGGTCTGGAGGATATCGTAGGTGTCCTGCACGCTGTGATTACGGATCTGAACCACCAAGCGGCCGTCGGCGGCCTGCACCCCGTGAAGTTCATGGTAATCCGCGGCGTTGTCTCCCGGACGGATCGGAATATCGCTGAGCCAACGCCAATGTTTCCCGTCGTCGGTCGATTCGACCACGCGGATATACGGTTTCGGGGAATGATCGCGGCCGGGGAACAGAATATGCCCGTTCCGGAGCTGGAACGGACCGTGTGGACTGCTCACCTGGCAGTCGTAACGGCGACTCCAGCTCATCCCCTCGTCGGTCGACCGGAGCATCCAGCATCGGTTGATTTCCTGTTCGCGCTGTTTGGGCGTCGCGATACTGTCGGCCGCCAGCCAGCGTTCGTACCGTTCGCCGGTAATGGCAAACTCGCCCGGTTCCGGCTCGACCCCCTTGGCCAGCCGTTCCTGCTGGGCTTTGATCATATGCGAGCCGCCGTCCATTGAAAAGGTCGTGACCAAAAGGGTTCCCTTGTTCGTGACCAAAATCCCGGCGTCCCGGTCATCGAGCGGGCCGTCAAAGACACACTGCGGCCAAGTCCACGTCTCCCCTTGATCGTGCGAACGGAAAAGAAAAACGCGGCCGAAGGGATCGACATGGTCTTCACGCGCCGAGGCGACGACCAGAAGTTCTTCGTCTTTGGTTTTCGCGATCGTCGGCCAGCCGTAAAAAATGTCCTTCTGCGCGGAAACCTGACCGTACGAAATGATCTCGAACCCGGGCGCGGGTTTGGCCGCGGGCGCCGTTTCGCTCTGTCCGAAAACGAAGGGACGCAACCCCGTCGTTAAAGCGCCGAACGCCAGTCCTGTTCCCGCCCGTCTGATAAAATCCCGACGATTCTGCCGATATGCCATCTCAAACTCTCTTTCTTAGCAGTTTTCTGTCCTTCCCCAAAACAAATCCATTTTAACATATATCGTTTCTCATCGCAAGAAGCCGTTGTTTTCGCGGACGGAATCGGTACAATCCTTATTAGATGTCATTTATTTTCGGCCGGGCACGGTTCCGAATCCGTTTTTGCGAACCAACAGCCCCGCCTATGACTGCACCAAGGAGTCTTCCCCGATGAAACGATACGCGGCTGTCATTTCCGTTCTCCTTTTACTTCTCCTGACCCGACCGATCGCGGCGGGCGGATATCTCTTTTCGGGAAACACCGAAAAGGACCCCCTCTCCTATAAAGTGGGGGAAGAGATCGTCTTCAATGTCGTTCTCCTAAAAGACGGCGAACGAACCGGCGGCCAGCGGCTCGTCTGGACCTGCGAGGGGGACGACGGCCGTCGGCTCGAAGGAGAAGCCGTCTCCTCGGAAACCGAACCGCTTATCGTTCGCACCCGGCTCGATCAACCGGGTTTCGTCCATCTGCAAGTCTCGGTTCTCGACGAAAACGGCAAACCGATCCTGCCGCAATACTATGACGGAAACTGGAACTACGTCCGGGACGAAACCCAGCAGCTCAACGCGGGCGCGGCGGCGGAACCGGAAAAACTGACGGCGTTCGCCGAACCGGACGATTTCGACGCCTTCTGGAATCGGCAAAAAGAGCGTCTGGCCTCCGTCCCGATCAACCCGCGCCTGACCGAGGTTGACTCGGGAGACGACGCGGTCGTCACGTACGATTTCCGACTCGACGCGGTCGGCGAGACCCCCGTTTCCGGCTATTTCAGCAAACCGAAAGAAGCGGCGCCGAAATCGCTCCCCGGCTATATGTTCCTACACGGCTACGGCGTCTATTCGGCGTTCAAACAGCCCGATATCGCCCGCGGCGCGCTGGTCGTTAACGCCAATATTCACGGGCTGGAAAACGGAAGAGAAGACGCGTTCTACGCCGAGCTGAAAAAGGGCCCCCTCTTCGATTACGGGTTTCTGGCCGAAACGAATCGAGACCCGGAAACGAGCTACTGGAACGGGGTCATTCTCCGCATGCTCCGCGCGCTCGAATTCCTGAAATCGCAGCCCGAATGGGACGGAAAGAATATCCGTCTGGTCGGCGGAAGCCAAGGGGGATTCCAAGCGATCGCCCTGGCGGGACTCGACCCGGCGGTCACTAAAGTCGAGATCGGCGTCCCGTGGATGTGCGATCTTTCCGGAACCGTCAAGTCGGGCCGTGTCCCCGGATATTACCGGCCGACCTGGACCGACGCGCTCGGCTATTACGATACCGTCAACCACGCCAAACGGGTCAAATGCCCCGTCGAAATCCGTGCCGGACTGGGCGACTATATCTCTCCCCCTTCCGGAGTGATGATCCTTTACAACAACCTCGCCGGCCCGGCCACGCTGACCTTTACCCAGGGGCAGACCCACATGAACGGAATGCCGAACGCCGCGGTCTCGGTTCTGAGCAAATAGCGTTTCCCTCGGCCAATAACGCTTAAAACGAAACATGCCGATCTCGATAAAAAGGCGCCGGAAAGGTTGACTTTCCCCTTCGGTTTCGCTATATTTTCAGACGGGGAAGATGTTTCGGTTTCCGAATTCAAAAGTAAATTCGTTTTTTAGCGGTTTATAAACCAATATCACCAGACAAAGAGGTCCGATCCCGTATCGGGCCGAAGGAGAATCTTCAATGAAACGACGTGACTTTTTTGGCGCGGCCGCTCTGATGGGCGCGTCCCTCGCCACCGGCAAATTCGCTTCCGCGCAGACGACCGCCGAGACGGACAAACGCGACGTCGCCCGCCTACGTCTGTGCAGTCAGCTGGGGGTGATCCCGGGCGACACGAATGCCGAAAAACTGGCCAAAATCAAAAAATGGGGCGCCGAAGCGTTTGAGGTCGGCGGAGAAGTCGCCGACGACGCCAAATGCAAAGAGTACAACCAGCTCAAGGCCGATTTCGGACTTGAAATCTCCGCCATCTGCTGGGGCTCCTGCGGAGGACAGCTCGTCAGTACCGACCCGGCGGTTCAGGCCGCGGGAATGGACGAGTTCAAGCGCGTTCTGGAAGGAGCCGGCAAAGTCGGCGCTCGCGGCGTCATTCACGTCCCGACGTTCAACGGGCAGTCCCAGCTTTCGAGCCAAGAGCTGATCGAACGCTGCCTCGACTATCTCCCGAAACTCGGAGAGTTTGCCGTGGCGCACAACACGACCATCATTCTCGAACCTCTCTGCCGATATGAGACGTATTTTATCAAGCAGGTGGCCTATGGCGCGTCGATCGCCCGCGACTGCGGCGGCCGGGAAGCCGGGGTCACCGTGATGGGCGACTTCTACCATATGGATTCCGAAGAGACGAGCGATATGGGCGCGTTCATCAGCGCCGGCGATTATCTGAACCACGTCCATCTCGCCGGAGGACGCGCCGAACCGATGCGGACCTTCCCCGGTCAGAACAGTATGTCGTTCGTCGACGGGTTCCGCGGTCTGAAATATATCGGTTATACCGGATTCTGCAGCTTCGAATGCGGCTGCGTCGGCGACCGTGAAGTCGAAATGCCGAAATCGATGCAGTTCCTGCGCGATCAGTGGGATCTGGCGTAATAACGTTTCCGCCCCCATTTGAAGAAATCCGGATCGGTGTTAAGATAGAACCGATCCGGATTTTTTTGCCCGCGTCGGCGCATTCCGGATCGCTCGGTCCCACCTGTAAAAAGCCGAACAATGAACGAACTCGAAGAAATCATCGCGCAGGCGAACGCCGGAGACACCGAAGCGCAGGTTCTCCTGGGGGACTACTACGCCTCGAGCGATGAAGAAAAGGAAGTGGCCGAGGCGTGCGACTGGTACCGCCGCGCCGCCGACAACGGATCGCTCGACGGGCTCTACAAACTCGGTAAATGCTACTATATCGGGGTCGGCGTGAAAAAAGATATCCCTTGGGCGCTCACCTGCTGGCGGCTGGCGGGAGAATTGGGTAACTCGAACGCGCTCTACATGATCGGCAGCTCCTTCGTCCGCGGGATACACAAAGACTACGCCTCGGCCCTCTACTGGTGGCGCCGCGCGGCGGGCTTGCAAAATCCATTCGGGCAGTGCATGCTCGGGATCTGCTATAAAAACGGCTACGGCGTTCCGGTCGATCCCGCCGCGGCGGAAAAGTGGTTCCGTCTTTCCGCGCTCCAGGGAAACGAAACCGCCCGAAACGAACTTGTCGGAAGTCCCAACGAATAAAAAGCTTGACTTTGTCGTACCAACTGACTCAAGCAAGAGAGTTGTCCCCCGTACTTCCCGTTCCGATTTTTATACCACTTGAGTGTGAGACGCACCGGTTCCGCAGAGGATTCGGACGCTCTCCGTTTCTACCTCCAATCCTCTCGTAAAATCCCGAAACCTCGCCTCGGCTCTTTACCACTTTCCTAATCTTTTTTGATTTGATTTTCCAAACCGAACGGCTACAATGAGAATGAAACGGCACAACGGAGCCAAATCAACCTTAACGACAATCAACGTCAACACGAGGTCACTATGTCGATGATCCAAAAAGCAACGGGATGCATTCTATTTTTTCTGACCGTCTCTCTCCTGACAGACATCCGCGCGGCCGAGTCCGCGCCGGACGGCACCGGAACGGCGCTGACCGCGACGGGTTCCCCGGCGATCAGTCTGAGCGACGCGGAGCTCTGCGACAAACTGCTCGGGGGCTGGATCGGGCAGATGGCGGGGGTCACCTGGGGTGCGCCGACGGAATTCCGGTGGCGGGGAGAAATCATCCCGGCGGAAGAATTCCCCGCCTGGCAGCCGGAAATAATCAACAAGGGATTGCGGCAGGACGACCTTTACGTCGAGATTCCTTTCCTCGACGCCATGAGGGAAAACGGCGCGATGTGTCCGCCGGAAAAGATGGCCGAAAAGTTTCGAGATTCCGCGTTCGGACTGTGGCACGCCAATCGCCAGGGGCGTGAAAACCTCCGGAACGGGATCCCCTACCCTGACAGCGGCCATTACAAATTCAACAAGCACGCCGACGATATCGACTGGCAGATCGAATGCGATTTCCTCGGCCAGATGTATCCGGGACTTGTCAATGAAGCGGCTCTCCGCGCCTTTGAAGTGGGTCACATCATGAACTATGGCGACGGCGTCTACGGGGGCGTTTTCATCACCGCGATGCACGCGGCGGCCTATACCGCCGAATCGATCGAGGAGATCGCCAGAGCGGGAATCGACGTCGTTCCCGAAGGGACGCAGTTCCGCACTCTCGTCGACGAGGTTTTCGCGGGCTGGAAAGAGGGGAAAAGCTGGGAGGAAGTCTGGCAGATTCTGCAGGAGAAATGGGGGAACGTGGACAAATGCCCGGGCGAAGATATGGCCGGTCCCGGCAATATCGACGCCAAACTGAACTCGGGCTACGTCCTGATCGGGCTCCTCTGGGGCAAGGGAGATATGGACGAAACGATCATCATCTCCGGCCGCTGTGGGCAGGACAGCGACTGCAATCCTTCGAGCGCCGCCTCGATCCTGGGCAACTTCCTGGGCGCCTCGGCGATCGACAAAAAATACACGCAAGAATTGGACCGCGACGGCGAAAAGTTCGCGCACACGAATTACACATTCAACGACGCCGTGAAACTGAACTACGACCTCATGACCGAAATTCTGGCGAAAAACGGTGCGGTACGGGAAGGCGACGGATGGCGGATCCCGCTCCGGAAAGAGGTTCGAACGGTTCCATTTGAACAGTGGACGGAAGAGTAACGGGGAGCTGTTCCCGACCATAAAAAAACGGCTCTCCGCGAGCCGTTTTTTTATGGCGTTCGCCCCTTTCCTACGGGTGAACCCACCCCTCGCGGTATTCGCGCGCCAGGAGTGCGTTCGCCCGGTCGTCGTTCACCACCGTCCAGGTTTCGGGATCCCATTCCAGTGTTCGCCCCAGGTTCATGGACATGTTCCCCAAGATGCAGCTGGCGCTCGAAATCGCCCCTTCCTCAATCGGACAGACCGTCGGTTTCCCCTCGGAGATACCGGTTAAGAGGTCTTTCATCTGACGGCGGATCCCCGGCGCGGCGAAAAGTTCGACCCGTTCCTCCTCCTTATCGATCGGGTACTCGTCGAGTTCATAGACGACCTCGCCCGATTCGGCCGGCTCGTCTTTTCCTTTCGGAATGAAATCCCAGCGGAGAACCGAAACTTTCAGTAAACCGTTCTCGCCGTAGAAATAGGCGCCCCACGGATAATCCGGATCGGGCATCACGCCCCAGTGCCGATGGTTCCAGATCACGTTCAGATCGTCGTATCCGAACACGACCGTCTGGGTATCGGGAATCGTCTGCACGCCCTTTGTGCGGACATAGCGGCCGCCCGCCGACAGGAAACGGCGCGGCCAGCCGAGCCCCATCAGCCAGCGGGTCATATCGAACATATGAACCCCCATATCGCCAAGAGTGCCGTTCCCGTATTCCATGAACTGCCGCCAGCCGCCGTTGGCTTTGAGCGGATAGAACGGACGCATCGGCGCCGGACCGGTCCACATCTCATAATCGAATCCTTCCGGCGGGGTTTCCGGATCGCCGAGAACATCCCACATTCCGTAATAGCTGAAAATATCGACCTGAGCGATCTTTCCCAGCCGTCCGGAATCGAAAAATTTCTTTTTGACGTCGAGCAGGTGCGGGGTGCTCCGCCGCTGAAGCCCGACCTGAGTCGCCGCGCCGCTTTGCCGCGCCGCCTCGACCATCGCTCGGCATTCCGCCACGTCGACACCGATCGGCTTCTGAACCCAAACGTTGATCCCCTTTTGCAGCGCGGCCACCGTCGGCAGAGCGTGCCAGTGATCCGGGGTGTCGATCAGAACCAGGTCGAGCGACTCCTTTTCGAGAAGATCGCGCCAGTCCCCGTAGAGTGCGGGCGTCTTTCCCGAAACCTGCCGCGAAGCGGTCAGGGCCGCCGCCTGTTCGAGACGCGGGCGATACACGTCGCACAGCGCGGTCACTTCGACCGGCGCGACTTGCAGCAGGCGGAACAGGTCGACCTTTCCGTACCATCCCGCGCCGATCAGGGCCACGCGGAGCGTCTTATCGGTCATTTCGTCGGAGTAAAGCGGAAGCGTCGATCCCGCCAGTCCAAATAGTCCCGCTTTCAGAAAATCTCGTCGTCTCATTCTTCTAATCCTGACTCGGTTCCCCGGCTTTATCTTCAATATCCGATTCGTGGCGGCGGCGCGTGGCGCGCTGCTCGTCGGTCGGCTCGCTCACCTCAAACTTGATCACCGGTTCGGCGGGAAACTTTCCGGCGTCGCGCAGTTTCTTACCGACCGCAAAAAACTTATCCAGCGTCTTCCCGTCGAGTTCGTGTCCCGGCATCGTCGGCATTCCTTCCCAGACTACGCCGCCGAGCATCGGCTCGACCAGAACGACGTGGGGAATCCCCGTGACGTTCAGCGCGTTGGCGAACCGCCGGCCGGTATCGATCGCCAGAGAATAGCGGACGTCCTCCACTTTGTGATCGCCCGGCATCGACCTGACTTTTTCCTCTTCCATTTCGCAGATCGCGACCACCACCAGATCGTCCTTGTAATGCTCGGCAAGCCAGTTCAGGTAGTTCAGCGACCGGCGGCAAGGGGGGCACCAGGTCGCCCAGACCTCGATCAGAATATATTTTCCGGCCATTTCCGATTCCGGCGGCAGAGGCGTCAGCCACTTTTCGACCTGAACCTTTTCGACGGTCTCGGGAAGAGCCGTCCAGAGGAGTTTGTCCGCGAAAACGACCTTGTCCCGTTTCAGGGCCGGGTGGTTCGCCGGCATATTCACGCTTTCGACCAGCCACGGCTCCTTTTCCAGATCGACGTGGCGAATCTCCGGTTCCTGACCGGGCAGATTTGGCGGGAGCGAATCGGTTTCGGCGGTTTCCTTCGGAGCGCCGTCGGCCGAAGGAAGAATACACGGACCGCCCGGAGGACAGATGACCCCTTCCGGAGCGGCGGACGGTTCTTCCGCCGAAAAAGCCGTCCCGGCCATCGCCAGCGCGGCGAATACAAGCGACAGAATACCCTTTTTCATTTTACGTTCCTCGTCTATCAAACAATTCAAATAAATCCGCGGCAATTCGGACTGCCGCAAAGGCAGACCGCCGAAGAATCGGTTCGGACGGCGCCGCCGGCGGCATAGTCGATCGTCAGCTCGTCCCCGACGCAAACCGCGCGTTTGGTATGCAGCCAAAGTTCGTAGAGCTTCTCCCCTTCCCCGCCGTCAATTTCCCATTCGATCAGCTCGCAGTTCGGATCGCACGAATGGTTAATATAGCGATACGGCGCATCGGGCTCGATCGCGCCGTCCCGATACCCCATACAGTATTCCGACGCGTATCCCGGCGGCTTAACCTCGCCGCGGATCCGGCCGACCGCCTGGCCCGGTTTGAACGCCGCGGCGGCGAAAAGCCCCTTTCCGCACCGGGGTGTCTGTTCCACGGTCACGCGGTCATACCGTTCGCGCCGCGAAAACGTCGGCGGCCGCGGCGTCACGGCGCGGGTTCCTGCACTTCGACCCCGAGATACGAATCGGGTCCGTCCGGATCGCGGTACGACCAGACGACTTCCTTTTCGGGCGTGATCTCGAACATGCAGACGGCGTGCGCGCCGTCCCGGTTCGCGGCGTAGTTGCCGAGAACCAGGTTCCCGTTCTTTCGAATCTGAATCGAGCAGATATAGGTCAGATCCAGCCCCGGCAGGTCTTCCTTCGTACAGCGCCAGACCTCGCGCCCCCGGGCGTCGAATCTGACAACGCAATCGAGAAACGTTCCGTAAACTTCTTCCGTTCCGGGAACTTCGGCCAGACCGTACACCTCATGTTCGGGGACTTCCATTTTACGGAGAACACGCCCTTTGGCGTCATACTCGGCGATCACGCCCCGCGACTTCTGCGCGACCAGATACGTGCCGCGCGGCGTCTTTCGCGCCCAGCGCATATTGTTATGGCTCCCCGGTTTGTCCAGATACGCGCAGGGAACCCGACGGATCAAATTGTCGTCTTTATCGTATTCCAGAATCGCGTTCGAGCTGTTCGCGCCGATCACCGTCCCGCCGTCGGCGGTCCGCTGAACAGAAAACGTGTAGTCGCCCTTGCCGCCGTCCGGGTCGCGCCATTCGCGCAAAAGCGTTCCGTCGGCAGCGATCTCCTTGGCGCTTTCGGCGTCGGCGTAAAGAATGTTCCCGTTTTCGAGCAGATGGCAGTCCCCCATATTCCCGACGTTTTCGTCGTACCGGCGCACCATCGCGCCCGACTCGTCGAACCGGAGAATCGCCCCGCCGCATCCGGCGAGAATCGACCCGTTCGGCTCGCCGACGAACTCCCCCGTCCCTTCGGCCGAAAGAGCCGAAACGAACAACACCGCGGCCGGAACCAATAAAAAGAGCCGAATGAAACAGTTGCGCATAAACGCCTTTCCGTCAGATCAAACAAATGCGCGCCCTTCGCGCGGACAAAATCATTATACCCGCTCGGCGCCGCCGGTTCAAGAAAGCGGGCGGACTCTTACCGCGAGCTTTCCCCTTTCCGACTCAGCGCGACGATCAGAACGGCGATATCGGCGGGAGTGATCCCGGGAATCCGACCCGCCTGCGCCAGATCGATCGGCCGGACGCGCGTGAGCTTTTCGCGCGCCTCGGCCCGCAGATGGAGGATCGCGTCGTAGTCGAATCCGTCGGGAATCCGCTGCGAGCCGATCTTCTTCTGCCGCGCGATCTCGAGTTTCTGCCGGTCGATATATCCGGCATATTTCGCGTCGATCGCGACCTGTTCCGCTACGTCGGCGGGGACGTCGGCGAAAGCCGGCCAGCGCGCCGTCAGATCCGACCACTCGATTTCCGGACGCTTCAGGTATTTCAGCGCGCTCCCTTGATCGGAATGGACCGCTTCAAGAGCGGTCCGCGTCTCCTCGATCAGACGGATCTTCTTTTCGAACTTCGCCCAGCGCGCGTCGTCGACCAAACCGAATTTTCGGCCGATCGGGGTCAGGCGGCGGTCGGCGTTATCCTGCCGCAGTAAAAGGCGGTATTCCGCGCGCGAGGTAAACATCCGATACGGCTCGTCGACCCCGCGGGTCACCAGGTCGTCGACCATCACGCCGATATACGCTTCGTCCCGCCCCAGAATCAGTGGTTCGCCGACGCCCCCCGCTTTCAGCGCCGCGTTCGTACCGGCGGCAAGACCTTGCGCGGCGGCTTCCTCGTAACCGGTGGTTCCGTTCAGCTGTCCGGCGATAAAAAGCCCTGAAACCCGTTTCGTCTCGAACGTGACTTTCAGCTGGTCGGGCGGAAGGTAGTCGTACTCGATCGCGTAGGCGTACCGCAAAATCTGCGCGTGCTCCAACCCGTCGATCATGCGGAGCATTTCGTCCTGAACCTCCCGCGAGAAGCTGGTCGAAAGCCCGTTGATGTAGACCTCGTGCGTCCGGCGGCTTTCCGGCTCCAGGTAAAGCTGATGCCGGTCCTTTTCCGCAAACCGCACGACTTTCGTCTCGATCGAAGGACAGTACCGCGGTCCTGTCGACTCGATCTGCCCGTTAAAAACCGGCGCGTCGTCGAACCGTTCGCGCAAAAACTGATGCAAGCGCGGATTGGTGTATGTCATCCAACAGGGAATCTGATCGATATGTACCGAATCGTTCATAAACGAAAACGGCACCGGAAATGCGTCCCCGGGCTGCATTTCGATTTTATCGTAATCGATCGTCTTGGCGTTGATCCGGGGCGGAGTTCCGGTCTTAAACCTCTTCAACTCAAACCCGAGCCTTAAAAGCGATTCGCTGATCCCCTCTGCGGCAGGTTCCCCGATCCGACCGCCCGGCATCTGCTTTTCACCGCAATGGAGAAGTCCCCGCATAAAGGTTCCGCACGCCAGAACCACGCACGGCGCGCGATAGACGCGGTCCGAAGCGCACCTCAAACCGATAACCCGGCTGTTTTCAACCAGAAGTTCTTCGACCGTCTCCTGCCGGAGTTCAAGTCCCGGCGTCTCTTCCAGAAGACGGCGCACCTCGTCCTGATACGCGCGTTTATCGGCCTGCGCGCGCGGTCCGCGCATCGCCGGGCCTTTCCGAGTGTTGAGCATTCGGAACTGGATCGCCGTCGCGTCGATCGCCCGCGCCATCAGCCCGCCCAACGCGTCGATTTCGCGAACGAAATGCCCTTTTCCGACCCCGCCGATCGCCGGGTTACAGCTCATCTGCGCCACGGTATCGATGTTTCCGGTCAGAAGCGCGACCCGCGCGCCCAGACGCGCCGCCGCGGCCGCCGCCTCGCATCCGGCGTGCCCCGCGCCGACCACCAGAACATCGTATTTCCAATCCATCTTATTCCGTCTTTCCAAATCGTCTCCGGCGCCGCGGCCGTTATCCTTTCGCCGCCGACCGCCGCGCGCCGTTAAGCGTATTGAGCAGGAGCATCGTCACCGTCAGCGGCCCGACCCCGCCGGGAACCGGCGTGATCGCCCCGGCGACCTCTTTCACCGCGTCGAAATCGACGTCGCCGACCAGTTTGTTCTTCACCGTCGGCTGTCCGTCCTCGCCGACGACCGTCTTCTCTTTCCGGTTCATTCCGACGTCGATCACCACCGCGCCCGGTTTCACCATTTCGGCGGTAATAAACTCCGCTTTCCCGATCGCGACGATCAATATATCGGCGCGGCGGGTCACTTCGGCCAGATCGCGAGTGCGGCTGTGACAGATCGTTACCGTCGCGTCGGCGGCCGCTCCTTTCTGAACCATCAAAAGCGCCATCGGTTTCCCGACGATATCGCTCCGTCCGACAATGACGACCTCTTTCCCCGCCGTTTCGATATTATAGCGGCGCAAAAGTTCCTGAATCCCGTAAGGAGTACACGGGAGGAACCGAGGCCGCCCCTGCGAAATCAGTCCGACGTTTTCCGGATGAAACGCGTCGACGTCCTTTTCCGGCGAAATGGCGTCCAGAATCTTCTTCTCGTCGATCCCTTTCGGAAGCGGAAGCTGAACCAGAATCCCGTGTACCGAAGTGTCGGCGTTCAGTTTTTCGATCAGCGCCAGAAGTTCGCCGGTCGGCGTCGTTTCGGGCAGACGAATCACGTCGCTTTTCATTCCGGCGGTAACGCACGCGGTTTCCTTGTTCCGCACATAAACCTGAGACGCGGGATTTTCGCCGACCAGGATCACGGTCAGGGAAGGCTGAACCTTCGTCTCGGCGATAAACTCGGCCGTCGCCTGCCGAATCTCTTCACGAATCGTTTCGGCAAGCTTTTTGCCGTCGAGGAGGGTCGCTGTCATTCTTTTCCTTCTTTCTCTTTTCCTTTTTCAATCGGTGTGACTCGGTATTCAAAATGATGGCGGCCGGTCAGCCGGAACTCGGGATATTCGCGGGCCCCCCACGAGGTATCCCCGCCAACTCCGGTCTGTCCCAGGTCGATATTGAGATAAACGTTCGGCCGGGGCGGAATCATCCAGGCGTGCTCGGCAGACTCCAGATCGCGAGCTCGGAACCGTTTCGCCGAAAAGGCGAAAACGGCCGCGCCTTCCGCGCCGCTTCGCACGCCGTCGATTTCCTCGGCGGTAATCCGATACCCTTTCCCGTCGGCGTCGGTAATTTCCATCCACCGGCAGTCGGTTCGGTTTCCGTATTCCCCCGGCTCGCTATAACACGACGCGGCCAGATCGGCGTCGATCGTCGTACTGTAGAGTCCGACGGGAGACCCGCTCTTACGATCCGCGTAGTTTTCGCCCGGTCCCCGCCCGTAGAACGTGATCCGATCGCAATCGGCGGGCAGCTTCAGCTGGGTGCCGATCCGCGGGATTTCGTCGCCGTCCGGCGCGGTCACGTCCAACGCGATACCGGTCGATCCGTCCGGATATCGGGTAAACGTCATCGCGCACGCGCCGTCGAAATGCCGAAACTTCCCTATGCGCCGTTCGACGCGGATCCCGCCGTTTTCTTCGACCCGCGGTTCGGACCAGTCGATCTCTTCCCCCGCATACCGCCAGTGGGCGTGGCGCCGCGTGAACTTGTTCCCCCTGTCGTTGTCGGTCGGGGCGCGCCAGAAATCGGGCCGGCACAAAAGCGCCTCGCCGCGGCCGGCGCGAGGCGGTTCCCCCCGTTCGAAGACCGGCAGGCGGAACTGCGCCTGGGCGAGCGCGTCCCCCGATTTCAAGAGCGATTCGTCTTCGCGAACGGAGAATTTGAAGTTCACGAAATACTCTTTTCCCGGCTTTGCCGGAAACTCGGCAATATTCCGCAGATCGTATCCGGAAAAGCTCGGCGCCGTGATAAACGAACTCTGCGGTTTCAGTCTCGGGCAATCCCGGCCGAAAACCCCGGTCTGCCGGGCGATCTCTTCCCCGTCTTCGGTCAGAGTAATCTGATATTCGACGTTGTCAAGAGGACGAAAGAACGCGCGGTTCTCGATTTCAAAACGGCTGTAATCGTCCCCCCGAGCCAGCGATTTCACGGCGATATCGGCGTAGCAAGCGCGCACCTCGCTAAGGGGCGGGTGCGGACGGCGATCCGGGGAAACCAGTCCGTTCATACAAAAATTCTGATCGCTCGGCACGTCGGCCGGCCCGAAATTCCCGCCGTAACCGAAATAGATCTCTTCGGTCGGCTCGGTCGTCGCGCGGGTGAAATCGATATCCGCCACACACTCTTCCATCGAGCGCGGAGCGTTGTCGCCCATCCGCCAAAGCGGAAGCACGTCATTGTAAATCCGTACCCGATAGATCAGCGCGCGGGCGAGGTTCTCCAGAAATTCGCTGTCTCGTCCGATTTCGACCGGAAAATCGCTCGGCGCGATTTTCGCGTCGCACGGCGTACGGGCGATCTCCTCACCGTCAATACAGAGGATCAGTTCCCCTTCCGCGCGGATTCCGCTCACCCAATGATCGGTTCCTTCCCAGTTCGGCACGGTTCCTTCGACGGTATAGGTCTTATCGCCGTCGCAGACCGTAAACGCCGCGCCGGTATCGGTTCGGTCGAGCGACCACTGCCGATGCGACTTCCCGACAATCGCGCCCGATTTCGGCTGGGTCCCGGTTCCGTACGTCGCGTAGGGATAAATGCGGGCCTCGACGGTAAACCGGTCGTTCCCCGTAAAATTGAGGATATTCCGCGGATCGCCGACGATGGCGTATCCTTTCAGACCGGTCAACTCGTAAATATCCTCTTTCCCCCTTTCGCCGGACGCGATCTCGCCGATCCGCGTCCGATTCCCGAGACGGCCGACCAGCGTGACCGGCAGGCGGTTCGCCCCGGAATCGACGACGTTCTGCCGCGGCACCTTCATGGCGATCCCCTGGTCGACCCAGTCCCAGATAAAGCCCCCCTGAAGCTGCCGGTGCGTTCGGATCGCGTCCCAATAGAGGGAAAGGTTTCCGACGCTGTTCCCCATTGCGTGCGCGTATTCGCAAAGAATCAGCGGCCGATCCTGAGGCTGAGAGGCGTATTGGAGAAGAGACGGCACCGGAAGATACATCGGGCAGTAAATATCGGTATTTCGACTCCGTTCCGCCCGCTCGTACTGGACAGGCCGGCTCGGATCATAGGCCTTAACCCAATCATACGCCGCCTCGAAGTTGATCCCGTTCCCCGCCTCGTTCCCGAGCGACCAAACGATCACCGAAGGATGGTTCTGATCGCGCATCACCATTCGCTGTACCCGCGCCATGATCGCCGGGCCCCAGATCGGCTTTTTCGCGAGCGACTCTTCATCGTAGCCGCGCCCGTGCGCCTCAATATTCGCCTCGTCGACCACATAGAAGCCTAGCCGGTCACAAAGACGGTAGAATTCGGGCGTGTTCGGGTAATGACAAGTCCGGATCGCGTTGATGTTCGCTTGTTTCATCAGCGTCAGGTCGCGCAAGATCGACTCCCGATCGATCGTGTGCCCCATATACGGGTCGTGTTCATGCCGGTTCACCCCTTTGATCAGGATCGGTTTTCCGTTGATCAAAAGCTGGCCGTTTTTGATTTCCGAAGATCGGATTCCAATTTCGGTTCGCGAGATTGTCCGACTTCCCCCGGTTTCGAGACAGAACGCGGTCTCGTAGAGCGAAGGCGTCTCCGCCGACCATAGCCGCGGATCGATCATCGGAATTTCATATTTCATCACCGCCGATTCCCCCGGCCGGAGATTAAACGTTTTCGATTCCCCTTGGCTTATATCGTCGTCCGAAACCGGCGTTCCCGCCAGCGGTGCGATCGCGGCGGTCAGACTCCCCGCCGCGGGCTCGGCACCGTCGTTCACCAGGGTCAGATCGATTCGTACCGCCGCGTTTTTATACCCCTCGTCGAGCTGAGGGGTCATCGCAAGTCCCTCAATGCGCAGGGCGGGAACCGCCTTGATCCGAACCGACCGAAAGATTCCCGACAGGCGGAAAAAGTCCTGATCTTCCAGATACGAAGCGTCGCTCCAGCGGTGCAGGCGTACCGCCAGATAGTTCGCGCCCGGTTTCACCAGATCGGTAATATCGAACCGTTCCCCCGCGCGCGCGTCTTTCCCCCGTCCGGCGGCTTGGCCGTTCACGAAGACTTCAAACGCCGACTCGACGCCGTCGAATTCAAGAAAAAGGCGGTTCTGACCGGCCAGGAAATCCGAATCGAGTTCAAAGCGTCGGCGGTAGAGCCCGACCCAGTTATTTTCGTTCGGAATCGTCCCGTCGGCGGCGGGCCCGTTCGCTTCCCACGGATAGACGATATTCGTATAGACGGGGTAACCGTACCCTTTCGTCTGGAAATTCGACGGAACCTCGATTTCGTCCCACGAGCTAACGTCAAAAAGAGGATTAGTAAAACGATCCCAAACGCCAAAAACGGACTCGTCGTTTTCAAGAAACCGGAACCGCCACTTCCCGTTGAGCGGGATGACGGTTTCACCGTCGCAGGAAGTCCAGTCCGGCGCCGGAGGGAGCGAGTTCCCCACATCCTGAATGTTCCGATGAAACGCCGAATCGGCAAACGCCGCGGATACAAAAGCCGCGAAAAGAGAGTACCCGAAAAAGAAACGCCGCAGACTCATCGCAAGAAACTCCGGAATTGAACTCGGTCGGGAAAGCGCGCTCGAAAACCGTCCGACGGCCTCCCGGACAACACCTGAACCTATTCTACCCGACATCAAACCGATTTCAAGATTGGCCGTTTCTCCCGAACCTTCTCGAGTCCGAACGGCTATGAAAAAGACCGACGCAAACAGGCGAACTTCGTCGGAATTTCACCGGCGGATTCTCATTACGGCATGAGCGTCTAAAGGAACGTTTCCCTTTGAGAATGGGCAGTACAGGACTCGAACCTGTGACCTTCTGGGTGTAAACCAGATGCTCTAACCAAACTGAGCTAACTGCCCCCGATCGCCGGAATCGGGAAATTTTCCCGAAAACCACTGGAAAATTATACACGAAAGCGGTATGATGTCAATGTATCCCGCGTCCGGCTCTCGCGGCGCGGACAAATCTTTCGCAACACAAAAGAGATTTTTCGCCAAAAAAATCGATGATCGACTCAATAGCCGGATTTCTGATTGCCGGACTCCTGCTCCTTTTCGGAGCGTGGCTGTTCAGCCGGCAAAAGAACAATCTGACCGAACTGACCGAAAGGGACGATAAAAAAGAGGCCTCTCCGCTACGCGCCTTCCTGATCCGGCAGGCGCGCAGGCGAATGCATACCGGCGCCCTCTTCTTCCTGACGGGCGTCGCGTTCTTCGCCGGACTGCAGATCAATCTCGCGGCCCACCCGAACCTGTCGGTCGCCGTCTGGTTCGCGAGCGTTTTCTTTCTCGTCTGGGCGATTCTTCTGGCGATCATCGACATCTTCGAAATCCGATTCCGTTACAATGAGGAAAAAAGCGTTCGGGAAGCGGCTATGAAGGGTCTCGATTATCTCCGCCGTCGGGAACAGGAGCGCTTTTCGGAAGACGGCGCCGCGGAAGACGCGGCCGCCGAAAAAAGGAGATAACGGTAAACGATCGTCCGACGCGACTCTTCCGCTCGCCGCGCTGCGCCTTTACAAAAGGAAAGGCCCCCTAAGGGATTACCTCAGGGGGCCTTGGGAACCGGCAATACCTACTTTCGCAGTGTTTCTACTATCATCG
>CADBQY010000035.1 GCA_902796885.1 uncultured Planctomycetota bacterium | reverse complement strand
CGATGATAGTAGAAACACTGCGAAAGTAGGTATTGCCGGTTCCCAAGGCCCCCTGAGGTAATCCCTTAGGGGGCCTTTCCTTTTGTACCGATGAGTTCGATTTGGAAATTTTCTCTTCGCCGGGTATAATATGTTTCGGAGATATCGGACACCGAATGTTTTACGAGGAGCGATGAAAGTCTGTCTGTGGGGTGCGGCGCTGGTTTTTCTCGCCGCCCTTTTTTATTACGCGTTCCGCGCGCCGTTTTCGACGCGCGTTCTCAGTTCGTCGATGGAGCCGACTCTTTATGGTCCGCGGTGGGAGCCGCTCTGTCCCCGGTGCGGAAATCTCTTTATCTTCTCGGTCAACGAGCCTTCCCGTGAAAAAATCGCCTCGGTCCGTTTCGCCTCCTGTCCCCTCTGCGGTTTTTCCGAGATCCCGCTCAACCCGAAAGAGCTCCGGAAAGGGGATCGCGTTCGGGTTGAGCGCCGCGTCGTCCCTTCGCCGCGGCGATGGGAGGTGGTCGCCCGGCGCTCCGACGGAGGTCTCTCGGTGAAACGCGTCGCGGGTCTGCCGGGTGAAGAGATCGAATTGCGCCGCGGAACTCTCTACGTAGACGGTCGGCCGGTTCCAAAGCCGCAAGACCGATGGTCGCGCGTCCCGCTGAATACCGACCGAAAAGCCGTTTCGGGTCGGCTTCTTGTTCTGAACCGGCTTCCGTGTCCGCTTCTCGACGGGGAAGGGGAACGCGCCGATTCGTATCATCCGCCGATCACCAACGCGCCGACTTCCCTCCCGTTCGACGAACCGAAAAAGATCGAGTTCGTCAACGACTATTCGGTCGAGTTCCCCTCCCGTCTCCTTGACGGGGCCTCGCTCATCGTCAATCAGGGGGATCGCGCGTGGCATATCGCGCGTGCCGAAGCGGGAAGACTCGCCCTTCGACGGATCGATCTTCCCGAAGACCGTTCGCCGGAAGAGGATATGAAGATGTCCGCGTCCGACTTCGGCGGGACGGAAGAAATCTTCGCGGAACTCCCCGAGTCGAGCGGAGAGTTGACCGTTTCGTGCGCCGACGCTCTTCTCCGCATTTTTGCGGGTCCGACCTGCCTCTTCTCCCTCCCGAATCCCCCGATCGCCGAAAAAAGCCGGCCGGTCGTCTGTCCGCTGATCGTTTTGACCGAAACGCCCGAAGAGCATATTCCCGCGCGGATTCGCGTTTGGCGTGACGTCGGTTACGGGAGCCTCTCTCCCCGCCGGCTCGGCGACGATGAGTATTTTCTTCTTGGCGACAATCCCGCGTTTTCGGTCGATTCCCGCGACGCGGGCGATCCGGTACGCGCCCGTCAGCTGCACGCGGCGGTTTTCTCCGAGCGGGAGCTTTGAATTCGCCGTGGGAAAAATAAAAAAGACTTCGGACGGTTCGGTCCGAAGTCTTTTGGGGGTTTCGCGATCCGGGTTTGCGGATCAGAAGAATTTAAAGTCAAGGTTTACGAAAATCCAGACCAGGTGGTAGTAGACCGGCGCGGCGAAACAGAGCGAATCGATCCGGTCGAGAATGCTGTTTTGCCCCGCCAGGAGGACGACGCGCTCGTCGTGGAAATAGAGTTTTGTCTGATTACGGCGTTTTTCGGCGGCCCGCTGCTGTTCGCGGTCCCGTTTGATCGCGCTGAACGTGATGCTTCCGGCGAACCCCATCAGCGAGACGCAGAAGCCCAGGACGAGGGGCTGCCACCATTTCGGCAGGGGAAGGAAGTAACCGAGCCCCATCGTCAGAAACGCGGTCGAAAACGCGCCCGCCAGGACGCCCCCCCACGTCTTGTTCATGTTGATGTTCTTGGCGATAACCCCGCGTCGGAAGAAGAGGGACCAGAGATGCTGGAAGACGTCGCTCATCTGAACGATGAAAAAGAAAACGCAGAGTAGGCAGATCCGCTCGGACGTGATCCGTTTGCGAAGCGGTTTCTGACGCAAAACGTCGGTAATTGTCTCCGGTTTCGGCTCTTCGGCGTTTAAGCTTCGGACGCCTTCCGACGCGGCTTCCGCCTCGGGATCGGTTTCCGTGCCGGACGCGGGCGCCGCCGATTCGGCGATCGCCCCTTCGATCGCCTGCGAAAGAGGCACTAGGACTTTTTCCTCGACTCCCCCTTCAAAGACCGCCGGAGTGACCGTCTCCTCGTGCTGTTCGTTTTCAATGTGCATCGTTAAAAGGGCCGGAGCGAAGCTCAGCGCGTAGACGCAGAAGAGAAGCCCGGTCTGAATGTTGACGACCCGTTCGCGAAAGAGTTCCGGGTTTCCGGAAATGGCGACCCCCGCCGGGAGGAGAAAGAGGACGTAGGTCGGGATCAGGATCGAAAAGACCTGATAACTGCTGAATCCGAAGACATTGGCGAACCAGTCGTCGTTGATCCCGACCAGGAGGAACTGGAGCGGCGCCCAGAGGAACGCCACAAAAAAGAGCGTGCGGTGGTCGGCCGACTTTGTCGCCGAAGTCGAGGTGTATTCGCGCCACGCCCAGAACGACAGGATAAAGAAGAGGAAAACCGTCGTGACCGTTCCCGCGATGAGCGCGCAGGCCAACAGAGCGAAGAGAATCCACCAGACCTGAATGCGATTCATGTAGGTGTCGAAGATCGCCATGTTGACTTTGCTCAGAGGATTACCGACGCCGCGGATACGGTGTCGAATCGCGCCGACAATCGCCGTGACCGCAATCAGCAGAACGAGTATCCCCAGAATCAGTAGGATCGCTCGGTTGCCCATCTTGTTTAGTCCTTATGGTTTTTCTTCCACCACTTGCCGAAAGAGCCCTCTTTTTGAGCCGCCGGGATCGCGCGGCCGCGCGTCCAGCGCCCCATCAGCCAGGGGTGATAGGGTAACAGCGGCGCGAAACGCGCGCCGATCTTGACAAACCGCATCGCCATGTCGTAACGCCAGCGTTTTTTCATCATCCAGACGAACCCGGTCCAGAGGAGGCGCTCGGCGATCGAGTGCGAGGGCGAGGAGGGCGCCTCGATCGACTCGGCTCGGGATCGGACGATCTGGTGCGCCAGATCGACCTTGACCGGACAGATTTGCGAGCACGCGCCGCAGAGGGAAGAGGCGAACGGAAGTTTTCCGGCTTTTTCGTAACCCAAAAGCTGCGGGGTTAGAACGATCCCCAGCGGGCCGGGATAAACCCAACCGTACGCCCAGCCGCCGACCTGACGGTAGACCGGGCAGCGCGCCATACAGCCGCCGCAGCGGATGCAGTGGAGAACTTTCCGATGCTTTGGATCGGCCAGGGCGCGGGTTCGGCCGTTGTCGATGATGACCACGTAGAGTTTGCGCCCCTCGGTCGGCCCGTTGAAAATGTGCGTGTATGACGTCAGCTTCTGGCCCGTTCCCATCCGCGGTAGCATATTCAGAAACAGGGGAAGGTATTCCGGGCCGGGGATCAGCTTTTCGATTCCCATCAGCGCCACGTGGATTTTGGGCGCCGTCGTCGAAAGGCCGATGTTCCCTTCGTTTTCGACAAGGCAGAACGAACCGGTCGACGCCATCGCGATGTTGATTCCGCTCATCCCCATGTCGGCCGAAATGAACTCTTCGCGGAGCTTGTGCCGCGCGATCATCGTCAGCTCTTCGTGCTGTTCGGTGAACGGGACGTCCAACTTTTCGTGAAAGACTTCGCCGACCTCTTTGGCGCTCAAATGGGTGGCGGGGGTGACGATATGCGTCGGCCGTTTGCCGGTGAGCTGAACGATGAACTCGCCCAGGTCGGTCTCCAACGCCCTGACTCCGATCGAAGCGAACGCCTTGTTCAGTTCCATCTCTTCGGAGACCATCGACTTTCCCTTGACGACCGTCTTGACGCCGTTCTCTTTGGCGATATCCAGGACGATCTTATTGGCGTCTTCGGCGTCGCGCGCCCAGAGAACTTTGACCCCTTTCGCCTCTAAATTGTCGGCGAACTGCGCCAGGAGTTTGTCGAGATTCGCCAGGGTGTACGCCTTGACGTCGTGCGCGGCGTCGCGCCATGCGGGCCAGTCGGGAATCGACCAACAGGTCTGCAGGCTGACGTCGATGCTCTTGGTCATCGCGTCGATCAGCGCCTGATTCGGTTTCGGTTCGGCCAGTTGCTTGGTTTCGGGCTTGAGAAACGCCGCGCCGCACAGAGAATTCTCCATCGGTTTTCTCCGAAAAAGGGTTGTTTTACCGCGTGAAACGCGTTCCCCCGCCCCATTATATAATACCATACCTATTTTCTCCGGAACGGGTCTTTATGTCAAGAGCGTTCGAGAACGGCTTCCCCTTTCGCGGGGAGAAAAACGGGCGGGGGGGCCGGAGAGCGTTTGAAAATTTGTTAAAATTTTCCGATTATCTCGTTTTTAGTGGATTTTTCGATTTTAGTTCTCCGATAGATGTTCCAAGGTGAATAGGGTCTCGCCGTCGAGACCTCCGAATTCGCCGTCCGAAACGAAGAGGAACATTCAAAGGAACATAGGTTTTAGGGAGAAACAAGCGATGAAAACAAAGATTTTTTATTCCGTTCTGGCACTTGCCGTTCTCTGTTGGAGCGGCGTCCAAAGCGTTCAGGCTCAATATTGCGCGGCCCCCGGCTGCTACGAGACGGGTGAAATCAGCTGCGCCCCCGCCTGCGAACCGAGTTGCGCCCCCTCGTGCGGGATCGGCGCCTACGGCGGAGTCGGCTGCTACGGCGACGACGGCTGCTACGACGCCTGCACGGCCGGTTATTACGGCGGTTACTGCGGCGGCGGTCTCTTCGCCGGGATCGGCTGCATCGTGACCGAAGCGGTTCGGATCGTTCTGACTCCGGTGCATTGGGTGGCGAGTCTCTTCTGCACCGGCACTTACGCCGACTGCGGCTGCGCGCCTCCTTACCAGGAATGCTACAGCGACCCGTGCGACATGTGCGGGAACTACGTCGGCGACTGCGTCGGCGGGTGCGGGAACCCCTACTACGGGTATCAGGGCTACTACGCTCAGAATCCGCAGATGGCCGAACAGGTTCAGGATTACCAGTATGCCGACGTCGCGCCGAAACGCGCCGCCACCGCGGTGAAGAACAATCCGAGCCTGACAGGCGCCCCCGCCCAGTCGGACTTCGTGAAGTACGACCAGGTCGAAACGCTCGGCCAGAAGAAGGCCCAGCGCCGCGCCGTCCAGGCTCAACCGTCCGCCGGCAACTACCTCTATAACGAACAGGTACTGAGCGCTCCGGGTCAGGTTCGCCCGACCCCGGCTCAGGCTTCGCGCAACGCCCGCCGCGTTGCCGCCGCCACCGCCCGTCAGGCGCGGATGGCTCGCTGAGACTCTTTCTCCTGAGTTCCTTGCCCGGCCGCACGCCCCCCGCGGGGTTGTGCGGCCTTCGGTTTTTCTATTTTTGCTATTTTCTCCTATCCGCAAATCAATATTGACACCCTTTCCCCAATTAATAATAATCTTCCGCGATTGCCGCTTTCGGGCGGTCTGACTTAGACGTAATGGATTGAAAACAGGGGGATCATATGAAAAGCCGTTGGTTTTCACACGTTTATCTTCATCTTCTGGCGATCGGTTTCTTTCTGATCCCGGCGGCCTGGGTTCAGGCCCAGTCGGTCGAGCAGATTCTGAAACAGAAGCCGTCGCAGTCCGACGTGACGATCGACATTCCGGCGCCCGAAGACGTGGCTAAATGCAAAATCGGCGCGTTTGCCGAGGGCGGATACGACGGGAAAGTTCTCTACGGACCGGACGGCTCGACTCCGCTGCGCGTGATCTGCCGACAGACGGGGAGCAAAGACAAGAACAACAACCGCGTCGAGGAGATCCGCTTCTTCCACAACGGGGTCGAAGTCTTTCGCGAAAATCTGATTACCGGCGAAAGCCGCTGGCTCGGCGACGCCGGATCGCGGATCGGTCAGCGGGGTCCGAAAGGGATGACTTGGCTCTCGATCTCGCCCGAAGAAACGTCGGCCGAAGTGGTCAAGGCGCTCGCCACCGGCGACCTGGCCCGATACAAGGCGGTCGCCCTCACCGTCGACGAGATCAAAAGTCTGGGACTGACCGGCGCGGTCGCCGACGAGCTGATCAAACAGGCCGAGTCGGTCGACAGCGGATTCGTTTCGTTCGCCTCCGGTTTGAACCTCCCCGCCAACGTGACCTGGGGCGCGTTTAACGGGAACCATCCCGGTCTGATGCCGAAAGGAAAGAGCGGCCTGAACGTCGATCTGCCGATTTACTTCAACGCCGGGGTTGTGTTGATGGATACGGCCGACGGCGGTTCGCGGAGCCATCAGATCACGATCAGCGACATGGTGAAGATCGGCAACGTCTGGAAAGTCGTCGGTCTTCCCGTCGGCGAGGCGTTCGGTAGCGACAGCGGTCAAGTGACGGTTTCGTCGGTCTTCTTCCCCGCCATGGGAGGGGAAGGGGGACGCGGAATTTCCGAGCAGGAAGAGGACTACTCGCAGTGGACCGACCGTCTGCAGCAGGCGCTTGGCGAACTCGAACAGGCGTCGCGCGACCAGGTGGCGTCGAAGTGCGAAGAAGTCTTTAAACTCTATATGGAAATCGCGTCGAAACTGCCGCAGGAGCGCGACAACTTCATTCGCGAGAGCGCCAACTTCCTGATGGGGCAGATCCGCGACGGGAATTATCCCGGCGGGGTCGAAAAACTCGAAGGATTATACGAGATTCTGAAAAAGGAAGGGGACAACCGCGAACTGACCGCGTTCATCCGTCTGCGTCAGATCGGCGGCGAGTATTACGCGATTCTGGCCGACCCCGATCGGCGCGACGGCGATAAGATGAACGCCGGCGACGAATACAAGGAAAATCTGGTCGCGTTCGCCGACGAGTTCCCGCGAACCCAGGCGGCCGCCGAAGCCCTCATGACGCTGGCGCTCGACCAGGAGTATATCCAGGAAAACGACGGCGCGCTGAACTACTATTCCACCGTGGCGCGGGATTTCCCGAACGAACCGATCGGACAGAAAGCCTCCGGCGCCGTGGCGCGTCTTTCGTCGATCGGCAAAACGTTCCCGCTTCCGGCCGACTGGAAGTTCTCCGACGGTTCGGCGATCGGTTCGCTGGCCACCGGCAAAACGACCGTCCTTTTCTGCTGGGCGTCGTGGAGTTATAATCCCGAAGACTTCGATCTGATGAAAAAGATCGCGTCCCGCGGCGACGTGAACGTGATCGGCATTTCGCTCGATCAGGATGCCGGCGACGCGAACGAGATTCTGAAGCGGATCGGCTCGATGCCGTGGAAGAACGTCTTCGTGCCGGGCAACGCCCCCGACGTGACGAACAGTCCGACTGCGCTGGCGCTCGGGATGCAGGCCGCACCGATGATGATCGTGGTCGACGGCCAGGGACAGACGCTCCTGCCGAACGTGATGTCGGTCGCCGACCTCGAAGTGCGGTTGGACGGGATCGCCGACGCGAGATGATTGACGATGAGCGCGAAAGATGACGAAATGATCCTGGTGGTGCCGACCGAGCTGTTCCGTTCGCTCGGCTACTTCCAGGGGTTCTGCGGCGAGCCGCGGCGGTATGCGGATCTCCTTTCTCCTGACAACCTGGCGTTTCGGCGCCGGGGGGATATGGAGTCGAACCCGGCGTTTAAACAGCTGATCCCCTATATGCTCTTTACACACACCGGTGCCGACGGGCGCGTGAGTGTCTTCGGCTACGTGCGCGGCAAAGGGATGGGGGAGGCGCGGCTACACAACCTGATGAGCGTCGGGGTCGGCGGGCACATCAACGAGTCGGATCTGGCGCGCGCCGCGCGTCCGAACGACGGGCGCGACGTCTATCGCGAAGGCCTTCTGCGCGAACTGCGCGAAGAGGTCGCGGTCGAGTCACCCTATACCGAGTCGGTCGTCGGACTGATCAACGACGACCAGACCGAGGTCGGAAAGGTTCACTTGGGGATCGTCCACCGTTTCGAGTTGGAGTCGCCTCGCGTGACGCCGAACGAGCCGGACTTGATCGAGTCGGGGTTCTACGGGGTACGCGACCTTCTGGAAAGCGGCCGCGCGTTCGAGACGTGGTCGTCGATCGCCCTGCGCGCGCTGTTCGGCGCGTAGCGGTTTATCCCGTTTCGGAGGGGCGATTCACCTGAACTTCTTCTAACTCATAAATCGGGACAAGGAAGTTATGAGCGATTCAAATCTGAGAGTGGTCGAAGCGAAGTCGTTTTTTCAGCGCCGCGCTTTTTTGAACTTTCCGTTTAAGATTTACAAGGACGACCCTTATTGGGTTCCGAACATCCGGATGGACGAAAAGGGCCTGGTCGGCTTTTCGAAGACGCCCTTTTACGAGAGAAACTCGTGTCAGGCGTTTCTCGCCTATCGCGGAAACGAGGTCGTCGGGCGGATCGTCGCCATCCTGAACGTGGGGCATCTGGAACGATACCGCGACGGGGTCGGCTTCTTCGGCTTCTTCGAGTCGATCGACGACCAGCAGGTCGCCGACGCCCTCTTCGGCGCCGCAAGCGCTTGGCTCAAAGAGCGCGGCTGCACCACGATGCGCGGGCCGGCGAACCCTTCGCTGAACCACACGGTCGGCCTGTTGATCGAAGGTTTCGACTCTTCGCCCTTTTTTATGATGACCTACAACCCGGCGTATTATGTCCGGCTCGTCGAGAATTACGGGTTTGCCAAGGCGCAGGACCTTTTCTCGTTTTGGGGCGAGATCGACATGCTCCCGAAGGTGCGCGAAAAGTACCTCGACGCGTGTCACCATATCGAAGAGCGTACCGGTGCGAAGGTGCGTTACGTCGACATCAAGCATTTCGGCCGCGACGTCGAGGCGTTTCTGGGGATCTACAACCGTTCGCTCACCAACACGTGGGGATTCGTTCCCTTTTCGGATAAAGAACTGAAAGAGATGGCGTTCGGGATGAAGTTTCTGATCGTTCCCGATCTGGTCGTGGCGGTCGAGCTCGACGGGAAGATTGTCGGCGCGGCGTTCTGTTTGCCCGACTACAACCCGCGGATCCGCGCGATCAAGGGAAAACTTTTTCCGTTCGGCTTTATCAGGCTTCTCCGCCGGAAGAAGGATCTAAAACGGATCCGGATTCTGAGCACCAACGTACTTCCCGAATACCAGATGCTCGGTCTGGGCCTGGTGCTGGTCAACGCGCTGGTGCCGCGCGTCCTCGACTGGGGAATCCAGGAAGCGGAATTTTCGTGGGTTCTCGAGTCGAACCAGTTCTCGCGCGGAAGCCTCGAACGGGGCGGCGCCGTCGTGAACAAGAAATTCCGCGTTTACGACAAACCGATTCTCTGATTTTGCGGGCGCGCGATGTTTAATCTTCAGGCCGACCTCGTTCCCTACGTGCTGACCCTCGCGGGGCTCCTGATCGCTCTGGCGGCGAGCGGGTTGATCCGCCTTTTCGACTGCCGCGCGTGGCCGAAAGGGACCGTCTGGTTCTTCGGCCTCTTTTTCGGCGTCATGGTGCCGGTTCTCGGCTGGTGGGAAGTGACCCGCGAGCAGCCTCTGATTCTAAGCGGCGGGGACGCGGAGGCGCGGTTTGCGATACACGTCTTCCTCCTGGCGGTGATGGTTCTGATCGCTCGGATCGACTTCGAGCATTACACGATTCCCGACGCGGTGATGATTCCCGCCACGATCATCGCGGTCGCTCTGATGACCCGGTTTCCCGGCGCGGCGATGCCCGACTACGACGTCGATCCGTGCACCGGAATCATTTTCCCCCGCGTGATGACCGCGTTGCCGTCGCTGACCCGCGATTCGTCCCGTATGGCGGCCTGTTTCGGGGCGATCCTCTTTTGGGTTTTCGCCCTCCTCGACCGCCGGTGGTATCCGCGGCTCGGTTTGAGAAAGTGCCTGGCGCTTTTCTGTCGGCGGATTCGTCAGTCCTATCTGACCTGGCTTCTTTTGATTCTCGCCGTACTGGCGCTTTCCCTCGTCTGGCGCATTTACGGCACTCCGCCCGGAACGTACGAGGCCAATAAGGTCGCGCTCCTTTCGGCCCTGACCGGCATGACCGCCTCGATGGTTCTGATCTGGGGCGTCCGCCTGATCGGCGGGTGGGTTCTCGGCCGCGAGGCGATGGGGTTCGGCGACGTCGTTCTGATGGGATTCCTGGGCGCCGTTTTCGGATGGCAGGGGGGGCTGGTTCTCTTCTTCCTCGCACCGTTGGCGGGGGTTCTTTTCGGCCTGGCGCGCCTGGTGAGCCGTTCGCCGCGCGAGATTCCCTACGGCCCGTTCCTCTGTCTGGCGGCGCTGGGGGTCATCTTCGGCTGGGAGAAGATTCTTCCGCAGATTCACGATTTTCTGATCGGTCCGCTTGTCGCGGCGATCCTCCTGGCGATGGGCGTCTTGATGGCGCTCCTCCTCTGGGTCATCCAGCTTCTGAAAAGGATGGTTCGATGATCGAGTTCCAGCCGCGCCCCGAAGGGATTGTTCTGCCGGTTCAGGCGCGTCCCGGCGCCAAGAAGAACGAAGTGCGGGGCGAGCAGGCCGGCGCGCTCAAAGTCTTCGTGACCCAGGCGCCCGAAAAGGGGAAGGCGAACAAGGTGATCGTCGAAGTCCTGGCGAAAGCGCTCAAGCTGAAAAAGTCGCAGATCGAACTGATTTCGGGAGAGACCTCGCACCTGAAAAAGTTTCTCATTACGGACGTGACCGGCGATCAGCTCGCCGAAAAAGTCGCCCCGCTCCTCTAGCCGGCCGCGGACGGGCCGATCCCCTCTTTCCGTTACAATCCGCATCAAGTCCCCATATTTCTCCGCGGTAAAATGGGATAAGACTTTCAATTTTGATTTCATCAGTTATAATGAGGTGTGGGAGGGTCCGTTAAAACGTGCGGGTTGCGGTCAGTATGCGGCCCCGGTTTTCTTTCCCTCTCGAAATACGAAAGATTATTTAAAATCGGATCGGCCGGAACGCGTCTTTCGGCCGGTTCGTCTCGCGATTTACCAGATTTCGGAGAGTCCAGAATGAATTTCCGCAAAATGATGGCCGCGCTGCTTCTCTGCGGCGGCGCGTCTCTTTTCCTCATCGGTTGTGGCGAAACGTCGGCGGTCAAACCCGACGGCTCGATGATCTTCTATAGATACGACAAGAGCGACCCGACCGGGCCCGACACCGCCGTTCTGACCGCTTCGGCGGCCCCCGCGGCGCAGCTGACCGACCTCCAAATGAAACTGGCCAAAGTCTACGACCAGCGCGTGAAAGCGAAAGAAGACGCTCAAAAGAAAGCCGCCGCCGCCCGCGCCGCCAAAGCGCGCGCCGCCGCCGCGGCCAAAGAGGCCGAAAAGCCGAAGGCTTCCCCCGCCGACATGAAAGCCGCCGAAGAGCTGGTCGCCTCGCTGAAAGGTTCCGTGAAAAAGGGGAAAGGGGGCGCGATCGTCGGTCTGACGATGGCCGCCAGTTCGGTCGCCAGTCAGGATGAAGCCGCCGCCGCGCCCGAAGGGGACGCCGAGCAGGACGCTCCCGAACCGGCGAACCTGACCGCCGAGGACATGGAACTGATCGGCCGGCTCGCCGACCTGGAATCGGTTTCGTTCGAAGGGAGCGCGTTTGACGACGAAACGTGCGCTCCGCTGGCGAACCTCAAAAAGCTTAATCACGTGACGATCAACAACGCCAATATCGGCGACGCCACGCTCGAAATGCTCGCCACGCTTCCCGAGCTGACGTACCTCGATATCCGGCGCGACCTCAAGCTGGCGAACGCTTCGCTCGAAATCCTTCAGAAGATGCCGAAGCTGACCGAACTGCACGCGCATTACAACAGTTTCACCAACTCGGGGTTGAACAAGATCGCCAAGGTGAAAACGCTGAAGGTCGTCGACGTGCGCGGCT
>CADBQY010000034.1 GCA_902796885.1 uncultured Planctomycetota bacterium | reverse complement strand
TCATTTGCGCCTGAAGCGATTCGACCTGCTGCTTGAGTTCGTCGATTGAGCGCTGAACAGAGTCGCTTTCCGTTGACAGCGAGGCGTTTTCCTCCTCGGAAACCAGCTCGAAGCCCGCCGGTGAAGCCACAGCGCTTTCCGTCCAGTAGGAAGGGATTCCGTTCGCATCAGGAATCTCCAATCCTTGAGCGGAGTGAAGAAATGCACCGCCGAGAAGAATTCCCAGGCAGCAACCGAGAGAGCGACTGACTCTTTTTCTTGTGAGACGTTTGCATGAAGTCCTTTTCATAACAATCCCCTTTCGGATGATAATTCTGCCATCCGGTTGTCGACCGAACTTCCTGTTCGGTCATTGGTCAAACAGTACAGTCCGATTATACCGATTTGGCGAAACGTACCGAATCTTCGGACCTAAATATCTGCTTGACCACTGTAATCGGTAAAACCAATAAGGGTACGTTAATGAAAAACCCACAAGAATACTGTCTTTTTTTAGAAAACCGGTTAGAAAGTGAATCGAAGCTGGCAGGCGAGGGTGTTCAGCGGCGAATCCGTTTCGTTTTCCCCGCCGGAGGCGGTCATCGGTTTGGCGTAGATCCAGTTCAGTCCCCACCGTGTCTGCGGATTCCAGTACCAGTTCAGGGCGACTGTGTACTGGTGCATGCGGCCGTAAACCGCTGAGCCTGATGCGTCGCGGAGCATGTCCAGATCGGTCCACGCCCACTGCGCGGCGATCTCCCAGACGCCTCCCCCTTCGAGACAGGTCCGGTTGTCGTAGTCGACGAATCGCATATTCGCCGGAACGGCGATCCCGGCGAAACAGCCGCCGTTTTTGTTGTATTTCTGGTACGCGCCGGGAGTTAAGAGAAAGCGTCCGGTCGTCGAGACGCCGTAGGCGTTGTCGTAGCCGTTGTAGTCGCCGATATGCCCTTCGCCGATGATGCCGAACCGTCCTTTCTGCCATGCCGCCTCAATATTCGTGACGGTATACGAATTGGTGTCGATCGAGCCGTTTAAGAGAGGGGTCATGTCCGAGAGCCAATCGACTGGCGCGGCGCGCAACGATGTGCGCCGGTTGGCGCCCGTTTTCGAGTCGTGTCCCGGATCGACCCAGCGGAACCCCGCGCCCAGGTGGAGGACTTCGCAAAGTTCGCCGTCCGCTCCTTCGACGAAGACCGGAACGGCCGTGAGGCGGGTGTTCAGAATGATCCCGACGTTGTCGTTGTTTTCGTTGGCGTATTTGCCGTCGCCGATGGTGAGGTTCTGTCCGGTATAGGCGCCGGTGAAGAAGCGGAGACTCTTGTCTTCGTTGTAGTGGATCGAGGCGACTCCCAGACGCCGACCGATCTGAAACGTCCGGTCGAGCGATTCCCAGTCGACGAACGTGTTGTCGTAGACGTTCGAGGCGTAGTTCAGACCCGACTCGACCTTGAAATAGCCGATTCGACCCGTTCCCAGAACCGGAAGATTTTTTGCCGTGAGCATCACGTTTTTGAACGAGAGGGAGCCGGTATATCCCAAACAGACTTCGTAGTCGAGATTCTCGTATCCTTCGCCTTTGATCCACAGACGCAAATCGCGCGTTGCAAAATCGTTGTCGATATCGCCGTACCGCTCTTGGTTTTCGAGAGATTGGTCGACAGTGACGCAGTCCCAATCGAGCATTCCCCCCGCCTTGGCGCTGAATTTCTTGACAGTGTCGGGGACGTCTTGCTTCTTTTTGATTTCGATTTGGAGCGCGTCGATTTCGGTTCGGAGTTCGTCGAGTTCGCGGCGCAGGTCGGTTCGTTCGTCCGGAATCGCGTTTTGGGTCAGCGCCGGGGCGAGCGGTGCGGATTCGAGTTCGAAACCGGCGAGGGAATCCGCCGATTTTTTCTCGTTCGGCGATTCGGCGGAGCCATCCTTTTCCGGCGCCGATTTCGTCGCAGTTTGCTGTTCCGGCGGATCGGTCAGCTCCGCCGGATTAAAAAGCGGATCGGCGGAAAAGAGGGGCGTTATCCCCCCGCGAGCCGGAAAGAGAACCCGCGGCGCCAGAAACGACTCGGCCGGGGAAATTTCGGCAATCGGTTCGGGAGATTTTGCAAAGAGGGGTGCGGCGAGGAGGAGAAGTCCGCAGGGCAGGAGACTCTTGACGATTTTTTCCAGAGCGAAGCCGGACGCGCTTTTCATTGATGGTTCCTCATCAAGGGGGAGCTGATAATTGGTGATCGGCGGAGATTTGTTCTGAGCGGAAAGACCGACCCGTCAAAATCGGCAAGGTCCGCCCAATTCCTACAATCGGCATAATCGGCACGAGAGTTCATCTAAAAACGGGTAAGGATGGTGAAAAGCGTCCCAGGGAATAAAAAAACCGGCCCGTAAGGCCGGTTTTGAGATGCCGAAGAAAGGACTCGAACCTTCACCTTCTGTTACGAAGACTAGGACCTGAACCTAGCGCGTCTGCCAGTTCCGCCACTTCGGCT
>CADBQY010000033.1 GCA_902796885.1 uncultured Planctomycetota bacterium | reverse complement strand
TATAGGGACTCCTCTCATTCCAGCGCGTTGAACACGAACCCGGTCACCAGTTTCGGATAGAAGTAGGTGCTCTTCGGGGGCATCCGTTCGTTGAGGAAGCTCAGTTCCTTGATGTCCTTGACCGTGGCGGGCATGACCAACGCCGCCAGGGGGAACTGGTTCGAGAGCTGTTTGCCGTCGTCGTCGCTGTGTCCCTCGCCCTTGATCGAATCGACCACTTCGCGGACCGCGTGGACGTATTTCGGCTTCTCGTGTTTCTTGAGTCCGAGCAGGTTTTCGATCACCAGCCGGTGAAGGATCGCCACTCCCAGATGTTGCCATTCGGGATGGTGTTCCGGCGCGACCTCGGCCATTTTGGCGCGGCCGGCGTCGGTGATCTGAATCAGCGACCAGCGCCCGTCTTTCCCGGTGTAGATCGCCATCGTTCCCTGGTCGTTCATCTGCTCGATCAGCGCCCACGCCTTTTCGGCGGACGCGGCGCCGTCGCCGACGGTCGTCACGCGGAACGCGTCGCCGAGCTTCTCGATCAGGTCTTCTTGCGAGAAGTAGGGGACGTCGCGGAAAAGACGGTGCGTCGGCAGAACCAACAGACCCGGGTCTTCCATCGCCACGCAGACCATCAAGACGTAGTTCGCCGGGTGGTCTTTCGTCAGCGCGCCGGTCTCGCTGATCTGTTTGCGGTAGTTACAGGCGGTTTCGTAGCGGTGATGGCCGTCGGCCACAAAGATCGGTTTCGGCCCCATCGCGGCCACGACCTTGTTGACAACGTCCGGGTCGGTGACGACCCACATCCGGTTGATCACTCCCAGGTGGTCGACCGCTTCGATCGGCGTCAGATTGGCGGCGGCCTCGTCGAGCGTTTTCTGGATCTCGTCGCCGCCGTCGGGGTAGAGACCGAAGATCTGGCTGAAGTTGGTCTTGCACGCCGTGGTGAGCATGAGCCGGTCCATTTTCGGGCCGCTCATCGTCTCTTCGTGCGGGAAGACCATCCCCTGGCCGAACGGAACCGCCTCGCAGCGGCACATGAACCCTTTTCGTGTATAGGTTTTTCCGCCGACTTCGTAGATCTGATGATAAACGTAGATTGCCGGCGCGTTTTCGCGGAAGAGAACCCCCTCGCTTTTCCACTCTTTCAGGATCCGCGCGCTGCGCGTGTAGCGGTTGTCCTGCTCGGTGTCGTGTTCGGGGTCTTTCTTGTTGAGGATCAGCCGAACGACGTTGTTCGGGTGTTTCGCGTAGAGCTCGTCCTGGAGCTGGTCGTCGATCACGTCGTACGGGGGCGCGATCACATCGGTCAGCTGACCGACCCGCGCGGGGTTGTAGCGCCAAGCGGCAAGCGGCTGAATGTTCGGCATCGTTATCACCTTTCATTAAATCGAATCGGTTTTCCCAGGCCGCGGTGGCGTTTCCCTGCCGCCGCGGTCGGGGAAACGGTTTTCAGTAACGGTAAAAATCGGGTTTGAAGGGGCCTTCGATCGGGATGCCCAGATATTCGGCCTGTTTCGGGGTCAGGCGGGTCAGCTTGGCGCCGACGGCTTCCAGGTGAAGTCGCGCGACCTCTTCGTCAAGTTCTTTCGGAAGTACCCGAACCTGCCCGGCCGGGTACTCGTCGCCGCGGGTCCAGAGGGCGATCTGCGCCAAAACCTGGTTCGAGAAGGAGTTCGACATCACAAACGAAGGGTGACCGGTGGCGCATCCCAGGTTGACCAGCCGCCCTTCGGCCAGCAGAATGATCGAATGGCCGTCGGGAAAAGTGTAACGGTCGACCAGCGGTTTGATCTGTTCCTTTTTGATGCCGGGATACGATTCCAGGTCGGCGACGTTGATTTCGCAGTCGAAATGTCCGATGTTGCAGACGATCGCGTCGTTTTTCATTTTCAGCATATGTTCGACGGTGATAATGTCGCAACAGCCGGTCGTCGTCACGAAGATCCCCCCTTGCGGGGCCGCCTCGTCCATCGTGACCACTTCGAACCCTTCCATCGCCGCCTGTAAGGCGCAGATCGGGTCGATTTCGGTGATCAGAACCCGCGCGCCGTATGAGCGCATCGAGTGGGCGCACCCTTTTCCGACGTCGCCGTATCCGGCGACGACGACGACTTTTCCCGCAACCATGATATCGGTGGCCCGTTTGATCCCGTCGGCCAGCGATTCGCGGCATCCGTAGAGATTGTCGAACTTGCTCTTCGTCACCGAGTCGTTGACATTAATGGCGGGAACTTTCAGCGTTCCCCGTTCGGCCATCTGATAGAGGCGGTGAACTCCGGTCGTCGTCTCTTCGGAAAGCCCTTTGATGCCGGGAAGGAGACTCGCGTACTTCGGCGTGTGAACCATCATTGTCAGATCGCCGCCGTCGTCGACGATCAGGTTCAGCGGCCGACCGTCGTCGAAGAGGAGAGTCTGTTCAATGCACCAGTCGTATTCGGCGTCGGTCTCTCCTTTCCAGGCGTAGACCGGCACCCCGGTGGCGGCGATCGCCGCGGCGGCGTGATCCTGCGTCGAGAATTTGTTACAGCTGCTCCACTGCACACGGGCTCCGAGCGCGGTGAGCGTTTCGATCAGAACGGCGGTCTGGATCGTCATATGAAGGCATCCGGCAATCCGCGCGCCGGCCAGCGGTTTGGAGTCGGCGTATTTCCTGCGCAGGGCCATCAGACCGGGCATTTCGTTTTCGGCCAGACGGATCTCTTTCCGACCCCAGTCGGCCAGGGTCATATCGGCAACCTTATAGGGAGGTTTCTGTTCCGCAGAGTTCATTGGGTTTTCCTTTCGCGTGAAAATCACTCGCGCGCCGTGCCGCGGGGGTTCTCCTTTTCGGTGAAAATCGGGCGCGGCGAAAAGGGAGAAAAACAAATCGCGAGACTTCCCGCCCCGGCATCTTTCGGGGGAGAAGTCTCGCTTTTGAGTATACCACGATACCGTTTTTCTTCAACGGCGTTTTTTGATTACGGAAACGGGGCTATTCGCATTCGAGCATCCGTTCCAGGGCCAGACGCGCCCCGGCGGCGATCGACTCGTCGACCGAAACGCGGCCGACGGGATTCCCCTCGTCGAGCGCGGCCAGCGTCCGGTACAGGTTTGCGAGGGTGATCTTCGCCATGTTCGGGCAGAGAGGTTCTTCCGGCGAAAGAGGATAAATCTCGCGGTCGCCGTATCCGTTTTTGGCGCTTTCGACAAAACGCCGTTCCGTACCGATCCCCCAAACCGAACCGGGCGCGCTTTCCGCCACGACGTCGAGAATGCGTTTGGTCGACCCTGCCTCGTCGGCGGCGAAAACCACGTCGCGCCGGCATTCGGGATGAACCACGATTTTCCCGCCGGGATGATCGTCCCGAAACTTTGCCAGGTGCCGCGGCATGAACTGCTGGTGGACTGGGCAGAAACCTTTCCAGAGGATGATCTTTGCGCGGCGGAGCGCTTCGGGCGTATTTCCACCCAAGGGGAGTTTCCCCTTTTCTTCAAGCTTTTTGGCCGCCTGGTTCGGGAGGAACGCGAACCGTTCCAACTGCGAGGTCATTTCGAGCATCGTCGAGTTGGTGTGGTGCCAGAAGAGAATTTCTTCGTCCGGAATCCCGAATTTCACGGCGGTGTTCTCTCCCAGATGTTCGTCGGGGAGGAAGAGGACGCGTTTCTTTTCCGAAAAGGCGCGGCGGAGAACTTTGTCGGCGTTTGACGAAGTGCAGCAGAACCCTCCCCGCTTTCCGCAGAAGGATTTGATCGCCGCCGACGAGTTGACGTAGGTGATCGGCGCGATGTCGTTGACGTCGATCTCCTCGGCCATTTCATTCCAGGCCGTTTCCACGCCCCGAAGGGTCGCCATCTCGGCCATCGGACAACCGGCGCCGAGATCGGGAAGGAGAACGTCCACCGGTTTTTCGCGCCGGGCCAGGCGGTTGGGGGCGTTGGCCAACATGTCGGCGGTTTCGGCCATAAAGTGAACGCCGCAGAAGACGATCGCGTCGCACTCGTCCCGCTGAGCGGCTTCTTTGCTCAGCTTAAACGAATCCCCGACCACGTCGACGTGCGCCAGGATCTCCGGTTTCTGGTAGAAGTGCCCCAGGATACAGAGGCGCTTTCCCCATTTGGACCGGATCGCTTCGATCTTTTCGGACAAAACCTGAAGTTCGTTTTCCATCAGTACCTCCCTTCGTCGGCAGATTGTTCGGACAGACTTTTTCGGCGGAAACAGGCTGAACCGCCATCCTTCTCCCGCCCAACGATCGCGTGCCGGAGAAGACGGCGGGTATACTTTCGGCGATTCAACGATATAATAACGGGAAACCAAAATATTGCAAGAAGATTTCCGTTTTGAAAAAAGAAGGAGTGTACAGAATGAGCGAAGAAGAAAAAAAATGTTGCGGCGGTCACGGCCACGGTGAAGGGGAAACCGGTTGTTGCGGCGGTCATCACCGCGGCGAAGAGGAAAGCGGATGTTGCGGTCATGGCCATCGCCACGGAGACGGAGAAACCGGCGGATGCGGTTGCGGTTGTCATCATGACGCGGCCGAAGGGGACGCGCCGCGCGATGTTCCGCTTCCTCCCCCTTCGCTGGTGACCTTGGCCTCGTCGATCGCCACCCAGGCGATGGTTTCGATGGGTGTCTTCCCGAACCCGGCGACAGGAAAGAGCGAATTCTATTTTAACCAGGCGAGCCACCTGATCGATACGATCGATCTGCTCATTAAAAAGACCGAGGGGAATCGAACCGACGAAGAGACCCGAACGCTGACCGGAGTTCTGAGCGAGCTTCAGATGCTCTTTGTCGCCGCGCAGAACGAAAAAAACCGCCGCGACAGCGCGTCCTAAACCGTTGCCTGTTAAGCCCGGTAAGATGGGGCGGTTTCACGTGAAAAGAGTTAATTGGCACAAGATGGGCAGTTTTGCCAGAAAAGAAGAGCCGACAGAATCCTGTCGGCTCTTCTTCATTTTTCAGCCTTCGGCAGAACGGATCAGTTTCCGGCGGGTCCGGGCATCGTGCCGCCCATCGGATAACCTGACGAGGACGTACCGCACGGGTCGCAAGGATTACAGGCGGGCTGCGTGCTGCAGGGATTGCACGCGTTGGTGACCGCCGAACACGGATTGCATCCCGAGGAGTAAACCATCTGGGAATCCATGATCGGAGAGGCAACCGGAGCGTTTACCGGAGTGCCGAAATTGGAAGCGACCGGAACGCGCGACCCGTTGCGGGTGAAACAATTTGACATCGAACCGCAGCCGCAACCGACCATCGAGACCAGCAGGGCCAGCGAGCAAATGACAACGAATTTTTTCATATCTATTGTCTCCGAAGGGAAAAATGACTGCGGGGAACCGACAGGGGAGAGCCCCCTTCCACCAGGAGCCCAAAACCTTTCGGGATGATCCCGCCATCCTATTATTGACCGGGAGAAACACGGAAACGCGCCGACAAAACGCGGCACTCTCCGGTATTCAACTTTACACCGATTATCGAAAAAACCAATGGTTCGATGCAGTTTTTGGAGGGGATTTCGAGGGGTTTTTTCAATTCTCGCCGCGATAATCGTTACTACCGCCAGAACCGGCATTGGAACCGTCATAACAAGCCTAATCGTTAATCTTTAACATCCCCGAATCCCTTTTTACGGTTTTATCTCGAGAAACCAAAAGAATCGTTAAAATCTGAAAACCAAATATCCGTTCTTAATCGAGAAGGACTCTGTATCGGTCCGTCAGGATCGATGTTATTTTTTACCATGAAGGGTAAGCTATGAACAAGCTTTCTATGTTTTTCAAGCGGCATCCGCTTCTTGCTCTTTTTCTGACCTCGGTCGTCACCATATGTTTAATCAATACGGCGATCACGCTTCAGTCGAAGCGTTTTGGCGCCCGCCCGACCGACGACCGGGACATTTGGAATCTGCAGGAATCGACGTCGACCGCGCCCGACCCGCTCCCGTCCCCCGCAACCGGCGAGAGCGGCGCGCCTGAGATTCAGACCGCCGACCTTGAAATTCCCGCCCGGGACGAGTCTTACGCGTGGCCGGATAACGAGACGGCTTCATCCGACGAGTTCTTCTTCGAGGTTTCCGAAAGCGATCCTGAACCGATTTCCTTAACGACGGCCGACTCGGCCGCGCCTTCCGCCGAAACCGAATCGGAGCCCACCGGAGAGATTTCCGCCGAAGCGGCCGATTCCGGGAATGAAGAGTTCGAGTTCGCCGAAAATGAAAAGGATTCCGGCGCTGAGACCGCCTCGATCGCCGCCGAATCGGAACAGGCCGATTCTATAGATTTCTTTGCGGACGTTGAGGAAGCCGTTTCCCCGGTCGCGAAATCCCAGGAAGAAATTTCGCTCGGCTCCGAAACCGCCGAGACGGAACAAGTTGATTTCTTCGCCGAAACGGCCGTCGATGAAGACGTCGCTCCGGTTGAGGAGACGGTGGAACGCGTTGCCGAAAATACCTCGTCGAATGAGGACGAATATACCGCCGAATCGAATCAGTCGGCGCCGCGGACCGCCGAATCGGCTCCGGTTTCCGGTGAAGAAGAGAACGTTGACTTTTTTGACAATATCGCGGTCGCCGATCCCCAAGGGGATGACGCGCCCGGCCTGAACTGGATTCCGACCGATCTGTCCGCAATGCGCTCGGAAACCGACAGCGTTCCCGCGTCCGATTCGGACGACCTGGGGTGGGAACTGGTCGACAATGCCGAGCCCGCTCCTTCGGAGACCGAGTCTTACAAGCCTCACGAACCGAGCAAAATCGTAGCCGAGAAGTTTGACTCGCAACCCGAGGCCGCCGCGGAACCGGCGGCCGTCCCCGCGGCGGAAACCGTCGAAGCCGCTCCGTCCGACAGTTCTGCCGAAACCAGGGTTGTCGCCGAGTCGGCGGGTGGCGAAGCCGCTCCGACCGAAGCGAATGTGGCCGAACCGGCGGCACGTACGGCTGAAGCCGAAACCGCCGAAGTCAGTCCGGCGACCGAAAGCGTCGCTTCCGCCGAAAAAGCCGACGTTCCGGCGACCGAAACCGAATCTGCCGAGCCCGCCGGCTCCGCCGTCGAAACGGACGTCGTTAGCACCGATCCTGCGCCGGCCGCTTCGCGGAATTGTCCTTGTGTCCGCCGTCCGGCCTGCGAAGGAACGTCTCGAACCGCCGCGGCGACGCCCGCCCCGGCCGTCGAAACCGTCGCGAGCGCGCCGTCGGAACCCTCCGCCGCGAAAACTCCCGCCGCGCGCGGAACCGAGGTCTGGGCTGTCAGCACCGAAAATATTTCCGGCTATACTGTTCAGCCGAGTCAGCTCCTCTGCTGGCGCGCCGAAGCGGGACAGTTCATCGCCTCGAGTATCGACGAATATAAGGCGACTCTCGCCGCCGATATTCCGACGGTCATCCTGATTCACGGGAATATGACCGATTGGAGCGGCGCGCTTCGTCACGCGCAGTCGCTCAAATACCGGATCGACCAGATGCGCGCCCGTCAGCAGATCGAGACGCCGTACCGTCTGGTCATCTGGAAATGGGCGTCGGAGCGTCAGGATCAGCGGATTCGTTCAGACAGTCAGGTTAAAGCGTACCTTGCCGACCTGAACGGATTCTATCTGGCGTCGTTCCTCAGCGCGATCAACGGAACGGGCAACGACGTTACGATGCTCGGATTCAGTTTCGGCGTGCGCGCGATCGGCTGTGCGCTCGAGCTGATGGCGGGGGGATCCGTCTACGGGCGGACCCTGCCGGAAGAACAGCGCTACGTCGCCGGAGACCGCTATCACGCCATCCTTCTGGCCGGCGCGTGTAACTACGGCGATTTCGGCACGCAGGGGCACTACGCGCACGGCGGCAACCTGATCTCGAGTATGATCAACGTCTTTAATCCGATCGATAACGCGCTCGGTTTCTATCCGCTCCTTTACGGTCCGGCCGGGCCGCAGGCGATCGGCGTCGCCCCGATCGACCCCAATACGGCGGCTCCGTCGTACAAGAATCGCCTCTGGTCAATCAATTCGTCCGGTTACGGCGCGCAGCATAATTTCGACAATCTTCTCTACTCGATCTGCGACCCGCTCCTGGGGAATATGATCTACGCGGGGAAGATTTGGAGCGCCGCCGACGCGATCCCGTCGGTTAGCGACGGGGTGGTCGATCCGGCGGTGAAAGAGAAGTCGGACGCCGAAGCGGCTCGGGCCGGCGAAGAGAAGATCGTCGCCGGGAATCAGTGACGCGCGATCGGTTCCCCGTCTTCCCATTTGGGGGAACTCCATTAAAATAAGAGGCGGTCGCGTTCCGATCGGCACGCGGCCGCCTTTTGCGCTCGTAGCTCAATTGGATAGAGCAGCGGACTTCTAATCCGCAGGTTGAGGGTTCGATTCCCCCCGGGCGTGCTTTTGCCCCCTTTCGGCTCCGCGCCGGAGAGGGCTTTTTTTATGGGATATGCCTTATTTTTAAGGCTCAAACC
>CADBQY010000032.1 GCA_902796885.1 uncultured Planctomycetota bacterium | reverse complement strand
GGTCGAACTATCTTCCACTCCTCGAACTGGCGCACGAAGAAAACCCGGAAGACCTCCGGACCCTGCACTACCTGGCGCGCGAATACTACTTTTACGGACGGAACGAAGACGCCAAGCGTCTGTTCGTCCGGCACGTCAACGCCAGCGGCCAGACCGGCTGGCACGACGAGAAGGGGAAGTCGATGGTCTATCTCGCGCGGATCCTCCGCGCCGACGGCGAACTCGACCGGGCCGAATACTGGGCGCTGCGCGCTGTCGCCGAAATGGCGGGGCGGGAACCGCACCTTTTTCTCGCGCAGCTCTACTGCGACACCGGCCGGTGGCACGAGGCAAAATATTACGCCGACCTGGCGCTGACCATCCCGCGGAACGAAGTCTACCTCCGCGACCCGGAATGCTACGGCGCGCTGCCGCACCTGCTGGCGCAGGTCGCCGACTGGTACCTCGGCCTGAAAGACGAGGCGAAAAGGCACGCCGAAAAGTGCCTCGAATTCGAGCCGAACAACCTGGCGTATCAGCGGAATATGCTTTTTTACCTTGACCATGCCCCCGGCGAGCCGGAACACACGGTGGAGCCCGAACAGACCGCCGAAAGCGATCCGCCGGCACGGATCGACGTCAAACCGCTACCGTCTGTCGGGCTTGCCGTCGCCGCGAACAACCTTGACCGCGAAACGGTCGAGCAGTTCCTCCGCGTCCGGGACATCCTTGCCCCCGGCGACGACGTTTTCCTCTATGACAAACCGACCCTCGGCCCCTACAATCCCGCGAGGTGCAAGAACACCGCCATCGCCGCGGCGATCCGCGACGGGAAAGGCGTCGTTATTCAGACCGACATCGACATTGCGATTTCGAAGGAGCTCCTCGAAAAGACGCGCCGGGCGGTAAAGGACGGAGTTTACTTTTTTTCCCGCTGCTTTGATGACAGCGGCGCCGTCAACCAGAACGGCTACGGCGCCTGGAACGCGCTCACCGCGTCAGACTGGCTCAAAACGGGGGGGCTCGACGAGCGGATGTTCGGCTACGGTTACGAGGACACCGGATTCTTCTTCAACCGGATCAGCGAGGGGTACGAGGTCGTCTACAACAATGCCGACTATCCGGTTCACCAGCCGCACCGCACGTCCCGCGGCTGGAACGGGATTAACTACCGCCAGCAGCTCAGCAATTACCGTCTGATGTCATCTCGTTATCCCCGGAACTACCTCCGAGGCCGGCTCGACGGGTTCTCGGACGACGTCAAGAAGCATTTGCGGCTGGCGCAGTTCTTCTCGAACAGCTCATGCCCCCGGAAATGCCGGCAGTGCACGCAGCAGCAGTGGCGCGCGCTACGCCCGGACTGGCAGGCCTCGCTCGAAGACGTCGAGTTCTTCATCCGGTGCTCGGAGCTGCAGGGATTCCGGTTCGAGGGGGTGACCATCGCTGGCGGCGACCCGTATCTCTGGCCGCACCTGGAAGAGACGGTTCGCCTGTTCCGCGAAACGGATATCTTCAGCCGGAACGTCTACGTCTTCACTGGAATGATCAGCGACGAACTGACCCGACGCCTCGACGAAGCGGGCGCGCAGATTACGTTCTCTTACTACGGAAAAGAGCCGGATTACCGCCCGGATTGCCTGCACATCGACTATTCGGTCAAAGACCATTTTGTTTTGCCGAAGCAGGAACTCTGGGAGACGCTCCCCGCCGACTGCATCTGTTCAGGCCCGAACATCCGCGCCGGCCGTGTCTGGCGGTGCTCGAACGTCCCGGATCTGCTCCTTGCCGATCACAAGGACGCGGACGACCCCGCCTATTCCGAACCGCTGACCAGCCAGTATCTCGACCAGTATTACGGTCTTGACCTTTACAGCGACCGCTACTGTGCCCTCTGCGTCGGCAACCTCAAGCTCCGCCCTCTGGTTCCCCTCGAATCGAACATCGCAGCGGAATCCTGAAATCCGACAAAAAAAGCCACGCCGAATCGCGGGGCTTTTTAAACGTCGCGGCCGTCCTAATTCTGTTTGCCAGACCGCTTGTGGATTCCCATCAGAATCCCGACGGCGGCCAGCGCGCTGACAAATGCTACGGCGACAACATCGTGGCCGGCAAACGCCAGAATTATTGCTGAGACTAGAATGGCAGCGATGATGCCAAGCACCATCCACTGCCCGCGTTTTGTGACTTGAGCGTCGGATCGAATTCGGTCGGCTTCCGCCCTGTTCTTTTCCGCTTCCGAATCGGCTTTGTTGACCATCGCGCGGTTTGATTCCTCCGCCATCTTCACAATGATCTTCGGGAGTTCCGGATCGATCTTCCCGAAGTCTTCCAACATGGCCGGAGTGGGGATCGGCCCCTGGTATGTCGCCTGAATGCTTGCGGAGTTCAGAATCAGATTAGGTTTTTCCTGCGAAACGACATTGTCCGGAGTAACGGACAGCGACAAGTCGCTATTCTGACTGTTTTGTTCGTCCATCAAGTTTTCCCTCCGTGCGCAAAGTCTCAATCGCGTCGTTCATGCAGCGGCCGACACTGTTCCATGCTTCTTCAAAAATAGTCTTCTGCGGCACAATGGGCGTTTTGTCCCGCGGTGCCGGCTTATACGGTTCCGGAAAGAGCGACAGCGAATACGCAGCGTTCCGCAGCGCGCGTCTTCCGTATCGAAGAATAGCTGTAACGGTCATGATTTTGCCTCCGAATCCATCATAGATTATCCCTGCATGACCCGCCGGAACATCGAAAATTCCCGAAATCCCGGTACAAGACTATACCATACTGTCCCATTCGGGTCAATCCGGCCCAAAAATCTAAAAAAGCGGTCCGAGACCAAACATTTCGGACCGCTTTTCGCCCTAAAAAAAACTACCCCTCTTATCCACCTTAAACCGTCAAACGACCAAAAAAATACCAAATCAACGCCAAACACCGCAAAACAAAGGCTCAAACTAAGCCCTCCGGGCGTGCTTTTGCCCCCTTTCGGCTCCGCGCCGGAGAGGGCTTTTTTTATGGGATATACCTTGTTTTTAAGGCTTAACCGCGCTTGGCGGTTTGGGAGGCAATCACTTAAAATTGCTCCAAATTACCCCGCTTTTCATGGTTACTGCAGTCGTGAGGTGTACCCATTTTAGTGGACTCCTTTGCCAACTATAATGTTTATGCAAAAGGAGATTCCCTATGTCAAAAAACAGCCTTGAAAAACGTGATGGAAACAATTCGTCGATTCGATATTCCGAGGAATATCGAATCAACGCCGTTAAAATGGTTCTCATCGATGAATTTTCCGTCGAGAAGGCCGCAGCCACTCTCGGATGCGCCAGAGAATCGGTTCGAAGATGGGTAGGAATCTACCGTAACCATGTTCTGCCCCAGAACCCATCGATGTCCGTCGACGAGGAGATCAAAAAACTCAGAAAGGAGAACGATCTCCTGAAAAGGGAGCTTGAATTCTTAAAAAAAGCGGCGGCGTACTTTGCGAAAGAGTCGAAGTAAAGTACGCGTTTATTAGAGAAAATGAAGACTCACTTCCCGTTAAAATTAAGTGCGAACTGCTCAAAGTCAGCGACAGCGGCTATTATAAGTCACTGGAAACGGCACCGAGCCAGAGAGCGTTGTTCAGGGAGAAATTAACCGCTCTGATTAAAGAAATTTACGAAGAAGAATTCCACATTCCGGGACATCGAAAAATCCATCAAGCGCTTCTCCAAATGGGAATGGAGTGTAGCTTGGGATTAGTCCGACGAATTTGCAAAGAGAACAATATCTACAGCTGTACCCTAAAAAGAAAGCGATTTAAGCCTCAAACGACGGATTCCAAGCTTTCAAATCATATTAACAACAACATCATTGACCGCAACTTTAAAGCCGATAAACCGAACATGAAATTGCTCGCAGATATAACCTACATCAAAACAAAAGACGGTTTCGTCTATCTCTCAGCCATCCTTGATCTGCATTCTAGAAGAGTGCTCGCTTGGGTCGTCGAACCTTGGATGAAGGCACAGATTGTTGTCGACACCTTGAAGCAGGCGTTGAAAAAATGCCGGGGAAACATTCCCAAAGAAATCATCTTTCATAGCGATCGAGGAATTCAATATACGTCAGAAGAGTTCAGATCCGAACTCAAGAGATTCGGCATCATCCAAAGTATGAGCGGAAAGGGAGAATGTTGGGATAACGCTCCCTGTGAAAGCTTCTGGGGAAAACTGAAAACCGAATGGCTGAGCCGGTTCGGTCTCTTTGAAAACATTGAACAGG
>CADBQY010000031.1 GCA_902796885.1 uncultured Planctomycetota bacterium | reverse complement strand
TTGTGTTCAGATCAAATGATGCGGCGCGGGCGTGGCGGATGAGATAATCTTCCCCTTTTCCCGATTCCGTATCTTATCGGCGAGCTCCTGAATCTTATTGGTGATCCACATATACGCGGTGGTTCCTTCCCGGTAGTCCGCTTCGGCGTACATGTCGACCCGGCCGTCCGAACGCATCTGCTCAACCTGTTTGAGCGCGGCCATGTCCCCTTTCGGATAGATGGCGAACGTCGAACCGCCGTTCTGCCCGATCAGCGAAAACGCCGGCACGTCGCTCGGCCCGTCGGCAATGTAGATCATGTTCTCGAACTGAACCCGGCGCAGCTCTTTCGGAATCATCGAGTTTACGTCGATCTCGTCGAGCTTGCCGATCCCCTTGTTGATCTCGAAAATGGCGCGCGTCTTGGTGGTGTTGTCGATGGTGTAGACGATGTCGCCGATCACCCCGGTCTCGTCGTCGAGGAGTTCGCAGCCCCAGATCCCGTCGAGCAGAGGGACGAGATCGGTTCCGCGGATCGTTTCGGCGAATCCGGTGCTGACGATGTAATGCTCAACCTGGATCCCGTATTCCGTGTATGACTCGTCGGCGGTGAGAAGCTCTTTGGTCTTCCGCAGGATCTCGGGGACTCCGGGATAGAACTTCTGCTCTTTTCCGATCCGGCGGAGCTTTGCGTTGTTCAGGCCGGGGAACGTGCCGTTATGGGCGCACCGGATGAAGTGGTTCAGGTAGTAGGTGTCGGCATTGACGCGGATTCCCTTGGCGCCGGCGATCTCTCCCGGCGCGGCGTTCACCTCGTTCCAGAAGGCGCCCGCGTCCGTTCCGTACTCCTTGAAGATCGGGTCCTGCATATGCCCGTCGATCAGCGTGCGGTCGAAATCCCAGATGACAGCGATAATGTTGGCCATAGACGATAACCTGATTCCTGAAATGTTGTTGCGGTTCCGCGGCCGCCGCAGACGGAGGGCCGCGTCAATCATTATAGCGGATGGCATCCCGATTTCATCGGGGACGGAAAGCGAAAATGATCCCGGTCCCGCCGGCCGGCCCGAAAAATCGCCCGGGACGGACTCCGGCGGCCGAAGCGCCGTTCAGAGTCCCCGTTCTTCCGCCCAGCCGAAGATGCGCTCTTTCATCCCTTCGATATCGAGAACCCCATAGGCGAATCCCTTCTGAACCAGCTCTTCGGGAAGATACTCGTCATACTTCTCAAAGACGGGAACCTCTTTCGGATAGACCAGTTCGAGCGGATCGAACTCCTGCGCCGCCTCTTCGGCCAGGACGCGGTAGAACTCCTCCTCGCCGGCCTGCATGGTGAACTGCAGATAATACGGCCGGGAAGGGTTCAGGCCCCGCAGTTCGAGCCGTTTGGCGCACCGGAGTTTCAGGAAGCGTTCCATCGCCAGGAAGGCGTAACTGCCGAGCCAGGGGAAGAGCGCCCACATCTTCCCGCCCAGATGAACGAGCGGGCGGCTGAGCATCTCCGACTTGGCGAAAGCCTCGCGCGCGTCGGCCAGGCGGCAGGCCGCGCGCCGCATCAGGTAGGGATACCGCTTCTCTTCGGAAAGGACTCTCCGCATCCGCTCCAGAATGCGCGTGTGGATGTCGCCGGGACAGTCGCCGAAATAGGCGGGAACGTTTCCCTTGACCAGGGTGCAGTAGACGCTGTGCCGCTGATGGTCCACCTCCTCGACCACCCAGACCCGGCCGGCAATGGCGATCTTGTCCCCGACCGGCGGCGGCTTGACGATCGTTCCGAGTTCTTCCGAACCGCTGCGGACCGAGTACTCGACGTTCTCCTGAAACACGGCATAAAACTTGTGGCTGCTCGTGATCCGCTCTCCGGCCAGACCGACGATCAGCCCGCCGTTTTCGGTGCGGGCGATATGATCGGTCTCCAGAAGATGCCGCAGCAGAACCCGGAAATCGTCGGGGGTGATCCGCCGGAACGCCGAAAGGGGCAGGACGCGCGAGGCGAGTTCGGCGGGGGTCATTTCGCCGCACGAGGCAAGCGTGCTCATCGTCTGATGGTAGAGGAGGCTGAACGGCAGACGGCCGGTGCGCGGCGGTTCGACGAAACGCTCCTCGATGTAAAGCTGAACCAGCGCGATTCCCTGAATCAGATGCCATGGGATCATGTCCGGGAGCATGGCGCGCGCTTCGGGATGCTCTTCGCGCATGACGAACCACATTTCCGACGGATCTCCCCGCCGTCCGGTCCGCCCCATCCGCTGGAGGAACCCCGAAACGGTAAAAGGGGCCTCGAGCTGAAACGCCCGTTCGAGCCGGCCGATATCGATTCCCAGCTCGAGTGTGGCGGTGGCGCAGACCGACATGCACGAGCCGTCGTCTTTCATTTCCTCTTCGGCGCTTTCGCGGTACGACGCGGAAAGGTTCCCGTGATGGATCAGAAAGCGGTCCGGTTCGCGGTTCGCCTCGCAATACTGCCGCAGGGACTGGCAGACCGCTTCGCACTCTTCGCGCGAGTTGGTGAAGATGAGGCATTTTCTGCCCCGTGTGTGCTCAAAGATGTAGCCGATCCCCGGGTCGGCGGCAGCCGGCGCGGTATCGGTCGGCTCTTCCGCCGCGAGCGCCTCAATCGGCGCGGTTTTCCCCTCGTCGGCCTGGGGAGACGTGTTGAAGAAATGTTCCATCGAAAGGCGCCAGACCTCGCGCCCGCCTTCACAGCGGGGGATTGCGGTTTCGCGTCCGCTTCCGGCGCCGAGGAATTCGCCCGCCGCCTCGGGACTGCCGATCGTCGCCGAAAGTCCGACCCGCCGCGGATTGCAGCCGGCGGCCTTACAGAGGCGTTCGATCAGGCAGAAGGTCTGCATTCCGCGGTCTCCGCGCAGAAGGGAATGAATCTCATCGATGACGATGAACCGCAGATCGCCGAAAAGAGAGGGAATCTCCATCCGTTTGTTGATCATGAGCGACTCGAGCGATTCGGGCGTGATCTGGAGGATTCCCGCCGGATGCTTTAAGAGTTTCCGTTTGCGCGTCTGCGGCACGTCACCGTGCCAGCGGCAGACCGGAATCCGCGCCTCCTCGCAGAGTTCTTCGAGCCGGCCGAACTGGTCGTTGATCAGCGCCTTGAGCGGCGCGATATACAGAACGCCGACGCTTGCCGGCGGATCCTCGTCGAGAAGGGTCAGAATCGGGAAGAACGCCGCCTCGGTCTTCCCCGATGCGGTCGATGCGGTCAGCAGGAGATTCTTTTCGGTGCCGAAGATCGCCTCGCCCGCGCCGTTCTGCACACCGCGCAGCGACTGCCAGCCGCTGCGGTAGATGTAATCCCGGATGAACGGGGCGTAGCGCTCGTAGACGTTCATAGGGTGAACTCCGCGTAGTTTCCCTCACCCTTGTCCGAAACGGCGCCCGACTCGGCGTAGGTGAACTCGCCGGATCGGAGCAGTTCGTCGAGAGTCAGTTTCGGGTTCTGGCAGAGCAGGTCGAGCAGCTCGATGAAGTCGCGGATCACCTCGCGCGGAGTGATGTTCTGATCGGCGCCGATCCGGCCGTATTCGATTTTGATGAAACTTCCCAGTTCGGCGGGGGAAAGGGTCCGGTCGTATCCGCGGTAGTCTCTGTGCATCCGGGCGAGTTTTTCGCAGAGGACGAGCATCTCTTCGGCGGTCAGGGCCTCGAGCCGAATGACCGGTGCCAGCAGATCGCGCGCGCCCGGCCGCGAGAATTTCCCTTCGGCCAGGCGGGAACGGAGCGCCTCGTAACTGTAGACCCCGCGCCGCTTGTCCTCAATCGCCTGCGGGGTCGCCCCCATGATGATCCCCAGGTATTTCGCCTTTCCCTGGAGCGTGTCGTTGTACATGGTCAGCATCTTTTCGTAGTTGTACTGGCGGGTGATCAGGTTCGGGATCTTGAAGATGTTGACCAGCTCGTCGATCATGATCATCATGCCGGCATATCCCGCGTACCGGAAGAAGGCGGCGAAGAGCTTGAGATATTCGTACCAGTCGCTGTCGGTGATGATGATGTTGACTCCAAGTTCGCTTTTCGCCTCCCGCTTGAGCGTGTACTCGCCCCGGAACCACCGGATCACCTTCGCCTTCATCTCATCGTTGCCGTCGATATACGCGTGGTAGTAGAGCGAAAGGAGCCGGGCGAACTCGAATCCGTGCACCAGTTCGCTCACCGCCTGTGTGACGGCGCAGATCTTCTGGTCGACCGCCCGCGTCAGTTCCGGATCGCCGGGCGCCCGGCCGGTTTCCCGCGCCGCTTCGGTCTGTACCGAACTGATCCATCGGTCGAGGACGAGCGAAAGGGCGCCCCCTTCCGGCTTCGTTTTGGTCGAGAGATTCCCGATCAGTTCCCGGTAGGTGGCAAGCCCCTGCCCCTGCGTGCCGTGCAGCCGCCGTTCGGGGGAAAGATCGGCGTCGGCGACAATGAAACCCCGGTCCATCACGTAGTTGCGGATCGTCTGGATCAGAAAGCTTTTCCCTGACCCGTAACGCCCCACAATGAAGCGGAACGAAGCGCCTCCTTCGCCGATGACGTCGACGTCGTGCAGAAGCGCCTCAATTTCATTCTTCCGCCCGACGGCGATGTAGGGGAGCCCGATCCGCGGGACCACACCTCCTCTGAGTGAGCCCAGGACGGCCTGCGCGATTCGCCGCGGCACCTTTCTGGTTTCGTCGTTCATCTGGTCCTATCCTCTCAATATCCGTTTGAGATCGTCACGGTAATCTTCAACGAGGGTGATTGTGCTGCCGTCGCACTCGAGTGCGTTGTCCCCGATTTCATCGAAGAGCGCCTCGTTAATCCGGTCGGCGACAACCGACGGGATCAGCCGCTCCGCCCTGATCCGGGCGGCGGCATCTTCCCCCTCGGTCAGCGCGGTCAGAATGGCGGTGTGTACCGCATCGAGCCCGCGGACCTGCACCGCCTGTCCGTTCGGTTCGCCCGCCGGCCCCCCGGCCGCGGAGGGGAGAGGATCTGCGCCTGCGGACAGTGCGGAGTGTTCCGCAGGCGGAAGCGGCACCGCGCCGCCCTGTTCCTCTTCGGTCATCAGGCGTTCACAGGTCACGTCGGCGTCGCGGCGGATCTGTTCGATTTCGGACAGGCTCAGCGTGATGACCGGACGCGCGGCCTCGGCCCGCTCCCGGTCGCGCGCGTCGAAGACCTCTTCGATAAAAGGCGTAAGCCAGGCGTCTTCCGGCTTCTCTTCGAGGTAAGGTCCCGTCCCCGCTCTCCTGCGAAAGATTCTATCCGTTTCCCGGATAACGGCAAGTAATCGGTTCTTGTTAAAGTAGAGCATGACATAGCAATGCTCACGCCACTTGCCGTCGCGGCACCGGTACGAACGGCAGGCCGAGAGATCGTAATCGGCATTGCGGACAGGTTTTTCCTCCCGGTGGATTGCGTTCGAGAGGGGGGCCCACCGGTAGGAATGCCGTCTCCCGAAACAGGATGTGAAGAATGTCTCGTGGTTCGGACGGCAGAACTTGGAAAGATGCCGCCAGATTGCGGCGAAAAGGTGTTTCGCCTCCTCTTCGTTCCGTTTGCAGACCATCGTGCGCATCGGCTTCCGGTCGGTGAAATGGAGGAGCGCCGAAAAGATTTCTTCATCGGTGTGCGCCTTCGGGACTTTCAGAACCGCAAGATGCGCATCTTTCGTCCGGTCTTTCGGGTCGGCGTATTCGAGGGCGGCCTCGGCGGGAAGATGATGAATGACCGCGTACTCGAACATCCAGCGGTGCAGGTTCCGGCGCATCGACGGTTCGCCGACTCCCGAATCGATGAATCCGGCTTCGAACGCCTTCATCTTCTCGAACGCCTCTTCCGGCGCGGCGGCGCCGATTCCGCAGAGGAGTTCGTAGAGGTAGAGATAGGCGAGCGACGCGGAGATCGGGCCGTAGACCCCTTTCCGAACCCGCGACCGCCAGCCGAAATAGCCGCGCAGCCGGCGCAGGCTCAGGTCGTTGTAGGTGGGGTAGTAGAGCGTGAACCGTTCGGTCCATTCGGCATCGTCTTCGTAGTCCTCCATGAACTTTGCCTGGCGGTAGAACCGTTCCGCATTCCGTCCGTATCCGCTCCCCCCGTTACCGAAGAGCTTTTTCATCTCGATGATCTTCGCGGGAACCTCTTTCCAGGCAGGGAGGGGGGGCGGCCCGACGGTCGGCAGCGGCGTTTCGCGGTACAGTTCCACCCCCGTGTCGGGGGACGTGTTGAGCTGAACGGTGTATCCCCGCGGATTTTCGCTCTGAATCGCGCGGTCGAAGAGGGAGAAGACGACTTCCGGCACGGTCGTCTCGTCGAAGACGACCCCCACCCACCGGTATCCGGTCATTCGAAACGGCAGGGTGACGAACGGGGCGCGGATTGCCGAAAGAGTCCGCTGTCCGCACCGGATGTCGCACCGCTGGATCTCCTTGCCGGTCGCATCATCGCGCGTCCGCATCAGGAGTGCGGCCCAGCTGCCCGTGACCGGGTCGGCGAGAACCGAAAAGCCGGGGAAGGAGTCCCATTTGAACTCTTCACTGATCCCGTATTTTTTCGCGGCGTAATCGGTCAGCTGCGACAGTTCCAAAATGATTCCTTTCGAATTCGTATCCCAGAAGGGGGAATTTGCCTTCCGCGGCATGCCGTTTATCGTATCTCTCCTCTCTTTTTTTGTCAATTGGCGCGGCGTGCGGCTAAAGTCCGCACCTGTTCGGCGTCCGGACAGTTCTGTATTGTGATGGGAAAGGCGTCTGTACGGTTCACGGGATTGATAATCGCCGAGGCGCTCGGCCGGATCGGCCGGACGAAATCCGCCGCCGCGGCCGGCGGGCGCGTATAGACCTTCTTTTTCCCGTCCGGTATAATCACGGCAGGCGCGGCGCGTGCCGCGGAACGTTGTTTAAGGGGTGAATCGAACATGGACTTTCGGAAACTGGTTAAGAAACGGCGCGGCCTTTACGGCGCCTTGCATCTTTTCCTTTCGGGATGTGCGCTCCTCTACGCCCCGATCGTCCGGTTTCGGAACTTCCTCTACGATACCGGGCTGAAAAAGGCGTACCGGCTCGGTGTGCCGGTCGTCAGTCTCGGAAACCTCACGATGGGGGGGACAGGGAAGACCCCGGCGGCCGCAGCCCTTCTGCGTGCGGCGCTCGCGCGCGGAATCCGGCCCGCCCTTTTAAGCCGCGGCTACCGCGCGTCGAACTACGCCGGGCCGGAAGGGAAGGCGAGTCCGTTTCGCCGGCGGAATGACGAGGCGGCGGAACTGGCGCTCGATTTTCCCGACGTCCCCCACTACCAGTCGCCTGACCGTGTCAGAGCGGGTCGTGCGCTCCTGACCGACTACCCCGGGACGGAACTTATCATACTGGACGACGGATTCCAGCATCGGCGTCTGGTTCGGGATGTGAACCTTGTTCTGATCGACGCGCTCGACCCGTTCGGGGGCGGACTCTTCCCCGCCGGAATGGCACGGGAACCGCTCGGCGCGCTCCGCCGTACCGACGGCGTGATCCTGACCCGCGCCGATCTCGTCGATGAACGTGAACGCCGCCGGATCGAGGCTTTGGTCCGCCGGTATGCCCCCCATGTTTTATGGGCCGAATCGGCGGTTCGTCCGGTCTCTCTTCTGCGCCGAACTCCCGGCGGCTGGGAATCGGCGCCGTTTGACCTGCTAAAAGGGGAACTCTGGATCCCCTTCTGCGGAATCGGAAATCCGAACGGCTTCTTTGAAATGCTCCGTGCCGAAGGGGTCAGGACCGCTCCGGGTATCGCGTTTCCCGACCATACCGCGCCGGACCGGACGGGGATCCGGCGTCTGGCCGCCGCTTCGCCCGACGCCGCGGGGTTTCTGACCACCGTCAAGGATCTGGTGAAGCTTCCGGAAGGGGAAATCGCCGGCCGGCCGGTCTGGGGGGTGAAGACGGAATTGGACTTCTTAGGCGGAGAATCGTTTTTTGATAAAGCCCTGGGTTGGAAATGACCGAAATAGGGTAAAGGTTATTTCCGTTACAACCGGAACAACCCGCAAAGAGACTCTTTTTCTTTGCCGTTGACCTAGCCCGGAGGGGGAGGATTCCCTCTCAGTTTACCGGTTTTATCCAGATTCACCCATGAAGCGATTCCTCCCGATTCCGTTTACGCGGAAGCGCTGTTTCGATCGCGAGCAATTCCGCCCGGTTTGGCGGTCTGCCCTTCTCGTGCTGTGCGCTCTTCTCATGACGATTCCCGTTTCGGGAAAAGAATCGCTCGCCGGCAAGAAGAACGCGTTTGCCCGGGCCTACGACAAAGCCGCCCCTTCGGTGGTCAGTATCCGGGGTGAAAAGAAATTCGATGTCGCCGAAGTCCGGAATGACGCCTATAAGCGCCAGCTCGCCGAAAAGTCGAAGCAGGAGAGCGTGACCGGGATGGGATCCGGGATCATCATGGACGAACGGGGCTATGTGATCACGAACTATCACGTCGTCAAAGGACTCCAAAATATTCAGGTGACCACGTTCGACGGCGAAATCTACCGGAACATCGAGTTCGTCGGGCACGATCCGGGAACCGATCTGGCCCTCCTGCGGATCGTGGCGAACCGCGAATTCACCCCGATCACGTTCGGCAAGACCGAACGGGTCTATGTCTGCGAAGATGTCCTTGCGATCGGCAACCCGTTCGGCTACGCCAACGCCGCCGCCCGCGGGATTGTCAGCGGGCTGAACCGTCCTCTCGCCTCGAGCGAGACGGTCTCCTATGAACGGACCATTCAGACCGACACTCCGATCAACCCGGGGAATTCCGGCGGGCCGCTGGTGAACCTCGACGGTGAAATGATCGGGATGAACGCCGCGGTTCGGGATGACGCGCAGAATATCGCGTTTGCCATTCCGGTCGACATCGTGACTTCGGTCGCCGACCGGCTGATCCGCGCTTCGGTCGCGAAAATCAATCATCACGGACTCCATCTGGAAGAGATGGTGGTTCCGACCGACGAATACCCGCTCGGTGAAAGCGAAACCGACTGCGTCAGTGTCAAGTCAGTCGATCCCGGGAGCCCCGCCGCCGCGGCCGGACTTGAAGCGGGGGATATTCTCCTTGAATCGAACGGAATCGAAATCCATTCGGCACTCGACTTTACCCGGTCGCTGATCGGCGTTTCCCTGACCGACCAGATCGATGTGAAGGTGAAACGCCACGGCAAACAGATCGAAAAACAGGTCGCGATGAGCGGCGCGGCGGCTGTCCCCGCGGGGAGCGTTCTTTACGCCGCGCAGCGTCCGGCGGCCGCTCGCGGGCTGGACGAGGAGACCGGAGCGGGAAGCGGGTTCAGCGAAGCGAAAGCCGCGCCCTCCTATTCGCGAAATGCCGGCGAGCAGCTCTCGCTGGTCGGGAGCACCAAAGAGGAGGCCGTCTATAAAATACTCGGAATCGAAGCCGAGCCGATCGACAAATCGGAATTCCTCCGCCGCTATCCGTTCCTGGCGCAGGTCTCGATGGACAACTATAAAATCATGCCTTCCGGCGGCGCGGTCGTTACCCGCGTGAGCGATACGACTCTTTTCAAGACGACGAAGAGCGGTATTCAGGTCGGCGACGTCATCTTCGGGTTCGTGATTGACAACTCTTCGAACAACCGCTGGGCGACCACTTCAATCGATATCCTTTATGTCATTGCCCGGAAGTGGAACGATTTCGCCGCCGAATCGGCCAATGCCAAGGTTTATCTGGTTCGGAACGGCACGCCCTATTTCCTTGACATCCCGATGAGCCCCGTTTCGGGACTCCGGTGAATCTGAAGCGGTTTCTCACATGGGACTGCGGTAAAATGCCGCAGTCCTTTTTTTGTCGGCAGGGCGGGAAGCCTCGGGGTCGGCATTTTTCAGCAGCTCTCAACGCCGATTGGTCTCAGAACTTCACGTTTGGACCGCGCAGCCGCGCTGAATTTTACGGTTTCAACGCTGAAACGGATTAAAATTGCGGAAAAAACGATAAAATCAGAAAATTTCTTAAAGTGTTGTCTGTTCTGGCACACTCTTTGCAAACTAGTAATCTGCTGCGGATTGTTTCAGAGCGTCGGGCACGCTCGAAAAATTCAAAAGCTCAAGAGAAAGAAAGAACGCCGTCCGGCAACCGTTCCTGGGCAAAGGAACGAAAACCAAGGTGTTCGGATATACTACGTTGACGGTATTAAACCGGTAAGGAGGTACGAAGATGAGCACTCCCTCAATTCCCAGCATCCCCATTACCACCGGTGTCATGACCGGTTATGTCTGTCCCGCCCCGGTCGTTCCGGCCAAAGAGGTGAAGAAGGTCCGGCCCGAACAGGCGAAGCGGACGTTTCATCAGATCGCGCAGGTGCGTGAAAGCCAGGGCATGTCGATCCAGAACTGTGCGCGGAAACTCGGGATCCCGCTTCAGGAAGCCCGCGAGCAGGAAAAACCGACATCCGATCTGACGATCTCGCAGCTGATCGCCTGGAAAGAGGTGCTCGACGTTCCCCTTTCGGAACTCGTCGGCCCCTTCGAGGACGAGCTTCAGAATCCGATCCGCAACCGCGCCAAACTTCTGAAAGTCATGAAGTCGGCGAAGTATATTCACCAGCACACGCGTGAATCGCGGATCCGTACAATGGCCGAGAATCAGATCGACCAGATTCTGGAGATCGTGCCCGAGTTTGAAACGGTCAGCCCGTGGCCCGAAGTCGGTCAGTCGCACGAAGCCCGCCAGCCCGGAGTGGCGGTTTCCCGCCGTTTCGATCCTGAAATCGAACGGCGTCTCGATCCCTGACCCCGAAGGGATTGAGTCCTGATCACGGAATTCCCGCCGGACGTAGGTTCGGCGGGTTTTTTTTCGCCCCCGTTTCGGGTAGAATGGTTCCGCGGGGAGGCCGGTCCCGTTTAGGCCGGAAGACTCCCCGGGTCGGGAGCAGGCGCGATGCTGCTGGAAAAAGATGAATATGTCGAACAGCGTTTCTTTTTCAAGACGTTTCTGGAACGTCTTGACGACGGCTATTCGTCGCAGGAGATTCTCCGCGCCATGAAGAGCGAAGTCCTTTCGACCGTCAAACTTCCGATGGCGATCGACTACCTGCTGGCCGAGATCAAACTGCGCGGTACGATGTCGGGCGCGATGGCGGTGATGAAACATTATTTTTCGCCGTTTCAGACATTCGTCGTTAAAGAGAGCGAGACGGAAGGGGGGCGGTTCGACTTTAAAACCGCTCTCCGGATTCTGGAACGTCTCGCCGGTTATATGGCGGGGGAACCGACCCCTCAGGGGGTTTTCTTCTACCAGCTCGAGACGGTCAGCCGGAACCGGCTCGGATATGACGAGTCGCTCGGCGCGATCGCCGCCGATCCGATGTATGACGGGCAGTGGGCCCACTGGATCAACGTCATTCTCCGCCGCCAGCTGGGGTCGGTTGACCTGGCGGCGCTCATCTATGTCCGGAGTGCGTATTACCGCGAACGGACCGGGGACGATCCGGACGAAAAGGTTCTCTTCGGCGAACGGGAAGGGCGGATCGGCTGGGCTTCCCGCGGGCGGGATCCGGCGTTCCTCTTTTCGGCGCTGAACCGGCACTTGGGCTATCCAAAGGTGCCCCGTCCGCTGCACATTCACGAAGAGGAGAACCAGGTTCCGATGCTCAAACGGCGGATCGCGCTCCTCGAAAGCCGCGTGATGCTCCTCGAAGAGCAGCTCAAAGGGGGAATCAACCTGGAGCGGTTCTACATCAAAGAGGAAGACAAATAAACAAATAATACGTTCTTTTCAGAACCGGTATTCCCAGCCGGCGGCGGGAGGCGTTCCGGAAGGGTTCCCCTCTCTCAGGACACCGATGTCGGTCAGGGGAACCTGCGCCAGCTTCCAAAAATCCTCTTCGTCAAACTGAAAGCCGCATTCGCCGCAGATCTCTTCCAGGGCGCGGCGGATTTTCCGGTCTCCCCGCGCCGCGGCCGGGAACGGCTGTGTATCGACAAGACGCTTTGCCTCATCGGGAGAAACCGCCAGAACGAGTTCGAAATCTTCACCGTCTCCCAGCGCGTGTTCGAGGGGGGACTTTTCGGTTTCCCAGCCGGGGTAGCGTTCCGCGCCCGGCGGCGGGTTCAGCGCGTCGGCGTGTATCGGAATCGATTCGGTATTCAGTTCGCAGACCAGGCCGCTCTCCCGCGCCAGACGGTAAGCGTCGAGCTGCAATCCGTCGCTGATGTCGATCGCCGCGTGAATTTCATGAAAGCGCGCCAGATAGAGAGCTTCCAGGAGGCGCGGTGTGAACCGGAACTGCCGGCCGAAGATCGATCCGCCGACTCTGCCGGTGACCAGAATGCGGTCTCCCGGGCGCGCGCCGCTGCGCAGAAGCGCTCGGCTCGGCTCGACCCTTCCCAGAGCGGTCACTGAGATTGCAAAATCACCGTGCCAGGCGTTGGTATCCCCTCCGGCGACCGCCGCGGCGAACTGCCGCGCGGTCGGCAGGAGCCCCTGAAAGAGACGCTCGGCGAACTCGTCAGTCGGACCGATGCGCTCCTGCTGATCGAGAGGGAGAAGTACCGAAATGACGACGGCCAGGGGGGCGGCCCCCATAGCCGCCAGATCGCTCAGGTTGACGGCAAGCGATTTGCGGCCGATCTCTTCCGGCGTGTCTTTTCCGCAGACGAAGTCGATTCCGTCACAGAGCATGTCCGTTGTGACAGCCAGATTGCCGCGGAACGTTTCGAGAATTGCCGCATCGTCCCCGATCCCGCGCCGCAGGGCGCGGGTCAGTTCCGGAATCGATTCGGACGTCCGGCGGAAATGCCGGATCAGGCTTTCTTCGGATTTCATCGGGCGGCTTCTTTCTGTGACGGCGCGGCGGGTTCTGCAGCAGCCGCTGACAGAAGTTATTTAATCGGAAGTTCGGAAAAAGGCAAGAACCCCGTATCCTTTTCGCCGCAGGCGCGGGCGGATGGAGTTTCATTTTTTCTATCTTCTCTTGTTTTTTTCATCAGATATGGATAATATCCTCTTATATTACGCGTTCCGTTTTCGGCATCCAGCGCCGAGGCGGTTTCCTGAAACGGTTTCCTGAATAAAGGTTCAGCGATGACGATCTTCCGATTCCCTCCTTCGGGGAATAGTTCCGAATCCGGATACGGACCGGGCAGACTGTTGGTATGGGCGGCTGCCGCCGCGTTTCTTTTCGGCGGCGCGGCGCTCCTTTCCGCCGCCGACGATCCGTTTGCCGGGGAAGACGCCGAGACCGATTCCATTGCGCAGCGGCCGAAAGAGTCCCCGAAACCGGAGGTGCCGGCCGATCCGATGAGCGCGGTTCAGCCGGGGATGCCGCAGCGCTTTTTCCGCGACCGAAAAGGGGTCGATGTGCCGATCATCAACGATCGGGGTGAGGTGGTCTTCAAACATCCTTCCGAAAAGTCCCCCTCCGAAATGAACGAGGAGGATTTCTACAAATCGATGACCCCTGCCGAAAAGGTGATTCTGACCACCCCTCCGGTCTCCGCTCCCGAGTTCTTCGAAGCGGCGGTCCGCATCTCCCGTGTCGGCCGTCCCGAGTTTGCCAAAATCCTGGCCGAAAAAGGGCTTGAAGCCGAAGGAACCCCCGCCGAATACGCCGCGCTGGTCGACTCGGTTGGGGAAGACAAGCTGATCGCGTTCAGCCGCAACCAGGTTGTCGGCGGGATTGCCGAAAAGTCTGTGCGTCAGATATTCGAAGAAGCGAAGAAGGAATGGCGCGACCCGAACCGGATTCAGGACGCGTTCGACCGGGCGGGGGCGCGCTCTCCCGAAATACGCGCCACCGCGCTGGCCGATCTCAAACGGGGGTATCCCGACTCATTTGACTTTCTTCTGGAAAAACTCGGTTCCTCCGATGCCGGCCAAAGCGAATGCGCGGCGTCGATCCTGGCCCAGGGGGGGATTTTTGCCGCTGAGGGGCTTTTGGCACGGGTCCGTGCCTGTGACGAGGACGAACTCCGGCGTTTGGCGCCGATCTTGGAGCGGAGCGGCGAACTGCCCGAAATCACGCCTCTCCTGCTGCGTTATTACGACGGAAAGACGTCTCCCGAGTCGCGCGAACTGCTCGAAAAGGTGATCCGGGCGCAGACCGGCACCCTGCCGGCCCCCGCCGAAGAGGCCGAACGGGCCTACCGCCGCGGCATGGCGTATTTCGAGGGGAAGATCGTATTGCCGAACACCGTCGGCGGCGAGTACCCGATCTGGAGCGTTCAGGAGGACGGGCAGGTTCAGCGCGAAATGGTGCCGACCGAAACGGCGCTGCGTACGCTGGCCGCCCAGGCCCTGTGTGACGCGTATCGGCTCAACCCCGACGACGCGCAGATCCGCGCCGCCGCGCAGACTGCCGCGGCGGAAATGCTTCTCTATCGGGACGGGCTCGATTCCGCACCTGATACTGACGCGTTCCGTGCCCTCTTCCCCGATCTGACGAGCGGCGACTGCGCCTCCGCTCTTCGTCTGGCGCTTGAAACCGGTCACGAAAAAGGTGCGGTCATCCCGGTCACCCTTTTGGAAGAGATAGGGGATTCATCCCTCTGTGTCGGCGAGAACGGCCCGTCGGACCTGGTACGCGCCGCGGTCTCGCGCGACCGGCGGCTCCGGTTCGCCGCGCTCCGTGCGATCGTCAGCCTGGCGCCCGGCGTCTCCTATACCGGATCGAGCAGTGTGACCGCGTCGCTGATCTGGTTCACCACCTCGACGGGGAAACGCCGCGCCATTGTGGCGGCGCCCGATATGGAGACGATCAGCGAAGTCGGGAACTTCATTTCGGACGGAGGGGTCCTGACCACACCGGCGGGAACCGGCCGCGATATCCTGACCAAAGCTCAGGGGGATGCCGATGTCGAATTCATCGTTGCCCTTTCCGATGTGAAAACGCCTGATCCGCGTACCGTGGCGCAGAACCTGGCCGCCGATTTCCGCACCCATGATATACCGATTCTCATCGTCTTCGAGGACGACACGCGCCGTGACCAGGCGCGCCGTTACGGGGAAGGGGAACCGAACGCCGAGGTCTCGGTGATTCCGTTCGACAGGGAGTCGGGCGCGCGTCTGATCGGAGAACTCTACGCGAAGACCGATCCGCGCCAGGTGCCCGCCAAGGTGCGGTTCGAGCAGTCGAAAGAGGCGGTGAGACTCCTGACCCGCCTGCGCGAGACGGGGGAGAACAACTGCTACATCGAGGACGTCGAAAACCTGGCGCTCCGCTACCTGGCGACGCCCGCCCTGACGCGCGAAGGGATCGATTTCGCGATGACCGTTCCCGCCAAATCGGTTCAGGTCACCCTCAGTCTGCTGACGTTCGACGGCCGGTTCGATTCCGACGTGCGCCGCCGCTATCTGGACGCGCTGCAGCGCCATATCGAAAAGTACGGACTCCTTCTGCGCGGCCCCGATATTCTGAACATCTTCAGCGGACCGTGGCCCGGCGATTCGGGCGAGGTCCGGAAAACCTTTTTCAGTCTGATTGCCGGCAACACACCGGAAAAGGGGGAGATCGCCCTGTCGATTCCCTCGGCGCATATTCAGAACCTTTTGGGCGACCTGGTCGCCGACAGTACGATTGAGACGGAAAAGAGGGAAGAGGCGCTTGACCTGTTCCGCCGCCATCTGTCCAAGTACGGGCTTCTGCTGGACCGGCCCGACGTGAACCGCCTTTATGAGCAATACAACGCCACGGAACATTCTCCCGCACTCGACCAGCGCCTGACCGGCGATGTCCTGGAAGCGATCGAGGCGTGGCAGTCGGGACACCTGGGGATTTAGTGTGCACCCGACGCCGTATTGCGGCAGGCGGAACGGGGAGAACCCTTTCGGTTCTCCCCTTTTATGTATGACGCCTTATTCAGGAATCGATTGACGTGATTGCCGGCGCTTTGCGGAACAGAAGAAAGAACTTTTCGAGCGGCCGCTTGATCCGTGTGTAGAGATGCTCCTCTTCGGGGTGAATCGGCGTGATGAGGATTGTTGTCAGCCCGGCCAGGTTTCCGGCGACGATGTCGGCCAGAAGCTGGTCGCCGACCATCGCGGTCTCTTCGCGGCGCAGACTGTGCTCTCTCAGCGCACGGCGGCATCCGCGCGGCAGCGGTTTGAGCGCCAGCGCGATATAAGGAAGGCCGAGTTTCTCTGCCGTTTCGGCGATCCGCGGGCCTTTCCCGTTCGAGACGAGACAGAGGAAGATTCCCGCCCGGCGCATCGCGCCGAGCCAGTCGAGCACGTCCTGCGCGGGCATCGGCTCTGTGTAGCGCTTCAAAGTGCAGTCGACGTCGAGCAGAAGCGCCCTGATGCCGAGCCGGGCAAGGCGTTCGGCGGAAAGGTCGGTGACGGCGTCGGCGCGGTATTGCGGATAGAGAATCGGCATATCGAAATCTGATTTAAGAGATCTGATGAAAAAGCCGGAAGGAAAACAGCGCGCTGTAACCCCTTCCGGCTTCCCGGTTCAGCCGCCGGGCGCCCGGCTCCGGACGCCCGGATAACGGCAGTGTTTGAAAGCTCAGTCTTCGAGAGCGGCCTGAGCGGCGGCCAGTTTGGCGACCGGAACGCGCAGCGGCGAGCAGCTGACGTAGTTCAGACCGACGCGGTGGCAGAACTTCACGCTGGAAGGTTCACCGCCGTGTTCGCCGCAGATGCCGAGCTTAATTTCCGGACGGGTCTTGCGTCCCTTTTCGGCGGCGATCTTGATCAGCTGGCCGACGCCCGTCTGGTCGAGGACCTGGAACGGGTCAGCCGGGTAGATGTCCTTTTCGAGATAGTCGTTGATGAACCCGGCGTAGTCGTCGCGGCTGATTCCCAGGCAGGTCTGGGTGAGGTCGTTCGTCCCGAAGGAGAAGAACTCGGCGCCCTTGGCGATTTCATCGGCGGTCAGCGCGGCGCGCGGGATTTCGATCATCGTTCCGACCATGTAGTGGATATCGGCGCCGGCTTCTTTGATGGCGGCATCGGCGGCCTGGCGGATGATCTGTTCCTGGTTGCGGAATTCGTTGTAGCAGGTGACCAGCGGGATCATGATTTCCGGATGGACATCCTTGCCGCGGGCCTTGACGGCGCACGCGGCGCGCATGATCGCCGTCGCCTGCATCTTGGTGATTTCCGGGAAGACGATCCCGAGGCGGCAGCCGCGGTGACCGAGCATCGGGTTCGATTCGGCAAGGTCGTGAACGCGCTGCTGAATGAATTCGACTGTCATCCCCGTCTTGGCGGCGAGTTCCTTCTGGCCGGCTTCGTCGTGCGGAAGGAATTCGTGGAGAGGCGGGTCAAGGAGACGGATCGTCACCTCTTTGCCGTCCATCGCTTCGAGCAGACCTTCGAAGTCCGCCTGCTGGAACGGCAGAAGCGCTTCCAGAGCCTTTTCGCGGTCGGCGGTGTTGTCGGCCAGGATCATGGTGCGGAATTCGTCGATATGGTCGAAGAACATATGTTCGGTACGGGTCAGACCGATCCCTTCGGCGCCGAGGGCGACTGCCTGCTGAGCCATTTCGGGCTTGTCGGCGTTGGTGCGGACACCCAGCTTGCGGAACTGGTCGGCGTAACCCATCAGTTTGGCGTAGAGCTGATAGATGGGGGCGTCTTTCGGGTCGAGCGATTTGTCGAAGAGAACCTGGAGGACTTCGGACGGAGCGGTCGGAACCTGGCCGCCGTAGACATTTCCGGTGAACCCGTCGACGGAGATCCAGTCCCCTTCGTGGAAGACTTTATCGCCGACTTTCATCGTCTTGGATTTGTAGTCGATGACCAGACCGTCGCAACCGCAGACGCAGGCCTTCCCCATCTGGCGGGAGACCAGAGCGGCGTGCGAGGCGGCGCCGCCGAAGCTGGTGATGATCCCGTTGGCGACTTTCATCCCGCGGAGGTCTTCCGGGGTCGTTTCGCGGCGGACGAGGATCAGCTGGACCGAGTTGTCTTTCTGCCAGAGGGCTTCGGCTTCGTCGGGCTGGAAGCAGATCTGACCGGTGGCGGCGCCCGGACCGGCGTTGACGCCCTTGGCGATCGGTTCCATTCCCTTGAGGCCTTTCCCCGAGAAGACCGGCTGCAGGAGCTGCGTCACGTCGTTGGCGGGAACGCGCTTCACGGCGGTCGCGGCGTCGATCAGGCCTTCGTCGACCATTTCGACGGCGGTCCGGACGTGGGCGAAACCGGTACGCTTGGCGTTACGGGTCTGAAGCATGTAGAGCTTCTGATTTTCGATCGTGAACTCGATGTCCTGAACGTCGTGATAGTGGTTTTCGAGCAGGTGCGCGACTTTCTGGAACTGTTCCCAGACTTCGGGCATATCCTGGCCGAGCGTATCTTCGATTTTCTTGGGGAGGCGGATCCCGGCGACGACGTCTTCGCCCTGAGCGTTGATCAGGTAGTCGCCCGTGATCCCCTTGACGCCGGTGGCGCCGTCACGCGTCAGCGCGACGCCGGTGGCGCAGTTGTCGCCCATGTTGCCGAAGACCATCGACTGAACGTTGACGGCGGTACCCCAGTCGTGCGGGATTCCGTTCATCCGGCGGTAAACGATCGCGCGGTCGTTCATCCAGCTGCCGAAAACGGCGCCGATCGCGCCCCACATCTGTTCGCGCGGATCTTCCGGGAAATCTTTCCCCGTCGCTTCTTTCACGGCGGCTTTGAATTCGGCGACGAGCTCTTTCAGGGCCGAGGCGGGAAGTTCCGAGTCAAGTTTGACGCCGCAGGCTTCTTTCTTGGCGTCGAGAATCTTTTCGAACGGGTCGATTTCGGTTTTATTGGCCGGTTTCATTTCGAGAACGACGTCGCCGTACATCTGGACGAAACGGCGATAGCAGTCCCAGGCAAACCGTTCGTCGCCCGATTTTTCGGCGAGGACGGCCACGGTTTTATCGTTCAGACCAATGTTCAGAACGGTATCCATCATACCGGGCATCGATTCGCGCGCGCCCGAACGGCAGGAGACCAGAAGCGGGAGATTTTCGGTGTCGCCGAACTTCTTGCCCATCGCTTTTTCGACGGTGGCCAGAGCGGCTTCAACCTGATCTTTGAGTTCCGGCGGATACTGACGGCCGTTGTCATAGAAGTAGGTGCAGACTTCGGTCGTGATCGTGAACCCGGAAGGAACGGGAAGACCGATCTTCGCCATTTCGGCGAGGTTCGCGCCTTTACCGCCAAGGAGATTGCGCATCGAAGCGTCACCGTCGGTTCCGAGAGGTCCAAAACTGTAAACGTACTTTGCCATAATAAAGAAACCCTTATTTTGGTGGGGTGGACGGCCGCCCGAGACGCCCTCCAAGGATCACTCCGGGCCGGCCTGATATCAAATGATTTTCAACGAACGGTAAGGGGAGAGTCCCCTAATATGACCTTATACGCTCAAAACGCACAAAACCACCCTATAATTTTATAGGAGGCGTAAAAAGCGTCAAGAGGGAAGCGGCGTCTGTCAATCGGGAGAAAACCGGGAAAAAAGGCCGGTTATGAGGAATAAAACGCCCCCCGCCGCGGCTCGGAAACGTGGGCCGCAACGGGGGGATTTATTCGCGGAAAACCGCGCGATCCTAGAGGTTTTTGGGCGTGGTGACGCGATCGACCAGGTAGACGATCGACATGTAGGGTATTCCGCCGTTGGTCGAAAGGCCGATTTCGCAGGTGCGGCTGTTCGAATAGCCGACCTTGACATGATGCTCGATCAGTTGCGGCCGGAGTTTCCGAAGCGCGTAGCGGTTTACCTCGGGATAGGTGAATCCCTTGTCCCCGGCAAATCCGCAGCAGCCGACCTCTTCGGGGAAGAACGGCTTGGTGGTGCATCGCCCGGCGAGCCGTTCAAGGGCGCCGCGCAGGTTCATCTTCGTGACCGAGCAGGTGACATGGAACGCCGCCGGCTCGTCGATCGGGTGGAAATCGAGTCGGTCGACCAGGAACTCCTCGATGAACTCGATCGGTTCGTAGAGTTTCATCGACTTGATTTCATGGCGCATCCGGTAGAGACAGGGGGATTGGTCGCAGAGAACGGGGTATTTCCCGTTTTCGCTCGCCTCGAGAAGCGCGGCTTCCAACTCCTTGGTTTTGCGGTCGGCGATATCGGGCATCCCTTTGCTCTCCCAGATGGTGCCGCAACAGAGGTTCGACATCCCTTTCGGATAGACGACGTCGTACCCCGCCTTTTCGAGAAGGCCGGTCATCTTGTCCGTCAGCGGCGTGGCGTCGGGCGCGCCTTTGGCGACGCCGAACGTCTGGTTGATGCAGCTCGGAAAATAGACGACTTTAGGCCGTTGGGGGCTCGGCGGCGTCTCGATCTTTTTGACCTTGTGCGGTTTGGGCATGGCGGGGACCCAGAGGGGAACGCCGCATTTGTTGAGCGTATTGCAGACGGCCGACATCGCTTTGGTTCCCAGAACGGCGTGTCCCAGGTCGGCGACCGCCAGAACCGGACGCAGCGCGGTTTCGATCAGTCCCAAGTGGTTGGCGGCCATGTCGCCCAATTTCCAGGTCAGGCTGCCCTGCGGCGCGTCCGCCTGGCGGATATCGTGCGTCAGTTCGCCGGTGTTGATCCCCATCGGACAGGAGGTGGCGCAGAGACCGTCCCCGGCGCAGGTCATATTCCCCCAGTAGCGGTACTGTCTCTTGAGCCGGCCGAGCCGGGCCGGGTCTTCGCCGGTTTGTGCCAGGCGCGCCATTTCGCGCGAAAGGACGATTCGCTGGCGGGAGGAAAGGGTCAGCCCGGCGGTCACGCAGTTGACCTCGCAGAACCCGCATTCGATACACTTGTCGACTTTCGGATTGACCGTTGGCAGCGGTTTGAACCCGCGAATGAAGCAGTCGGGATCGTCGTTGAAAATGACGCCGGGATTGATCAGGCCTTCCGGGTCGAAGAGGCGTTTGACCCGCCGCATGATCTCGTAGGCGTCGTCCCCCCACTCGCGGCGGACAAACGGCGCCATGTTCCGACCGGTGCCGTGTTCCGCTTTGAGCGACCCGCCGTAATCGTCGGCCACCAGCTTGACCACGTCGCGCATCAGGTTGGCGTAGCGGTCGACCTCTTTTTGCGCGTCGAACCGCTGGTTCAGAATAAAGTGGAAATTCCCGTCCCGCGCGTGGCCGTAGATGACCCCGTCTGTATAGCCGTATTGCGCGATCATCTCCTGCAGGCGTTTGGTCGCTTCGGGGAGGACGTCCATCGGGAACGCCACGTCTTCGATCAGCGTGGTCGTTCCCGGCTCGCGCATTCCGCCGACCGAGGGGAATATCCCCGAACGGATTCCCCACCAGACCGCGCAGGTCGCGGCGTCTTCGGTGAACTCGACCGGCATGAGCGTTTCGAAACCTTCGAGGGTCTTGGTGATCTGCGCGATCTGGGCGTCCAGCTGCTCGCCGGTCACGGCGCGCGTTTCCAGGAGGAGGGCGGTGGCGTTTTCGGGCAGATCGGCCAGATAGTCGGGCATGCCGGGACGCCCTTCGATGCTCCGGAGCGCCAGCCGGTCGAGCAACTCGACGCTGGCGACCGGTTCGGTCTGAAGCGCTTGTACCGCCTTGCAGGCGTAGTCGATTCCCGGCAGATAGACCATCGCGCTGGCCGACCGGGGCACGATCTTTTCGGTACGCAGAACGGCGCGCGCCAAAAACGCGAGCGTCCCTTCCGAGCCGACCATGAGGTGCGTGATGATGTCGAACGGGTCGTCGAATCGGACGAAGGGGAGAATGTTCAGTCCCGTGACGTTTTTGATGGAGTATTTCCGCTTGATCTTTTCGACGAGTTCGGGATTGGCGCGGACGTCGTCGCGGATCTTTTTGATTTCGTCGATAAATTCCGGACGGTTATTTTCGAAGATTTCGCGGCTGCTCGGATTCCCCGTGTCGAGACGGGTCCCGTCGGCGAAGATGACACACGCCGACTTGATCACGCGGTCGCTGTTTCCGTGAACCCCGCAGTTCATTCCCGAGGCGTTGTTGACGATGATCCCGCCGATCATCGCCGATTTGATCGAGGCCGGGTCGGGGGAGATCTTCCGTCCGTATTTCGCCAGAATGTCGTTGACCCTCTGTCCGACGATCCCCGGCTGGAGGTCGATCGTACTTTGGTCTTCCGAGACGGAATACCCCTCCCAGTGCTTGCCGGCGACGATCAGAACCGAGTCGCTGATCGACTGGCCCGAAAGGGAGGTTCCCGCCGCGCGGAACGTGACCGCGCATTTTTCTTCGGACGCGGCGCGGAGAATCGCCGACATCTCTTTTTCGTTCTTCGGGAAGAGAATCAGTTCGGGGATCATCCTGTAGAACCCGGCGTCGGTTCCCCACGCCAGACGGCGCAGGTCGTCGGTCAGCGCACGTTCCTTCGGCAGGACTTTGCGGATCTTCTGGTAAAAGCGTTCAAGCGACGGTTTGGAAAACGGCATGGCAAACCTTTCTGCTTTCGAAAGGAGGATTTTTTCGATAACGCCCCTTCACCGAACAACGCGCCCGCCCCCACCCCTAGAGTTTAACCTCTCGAGTGGGAAAAGGGAAGGCGCGTTTCTTGGGAATCGCGAGGGGAAATCTACAAAAACTATTTGCGGTAGACTTCGTACGTGTCGTTTTCGAAGACCTTGCGATACCCCTCCGACGCGACCCAGTCGGTAATCTCGCCCGGGATGGGGAACGTTTTGCGCGCGTCCTGGGAATCGGCACGGGCCGTTTCTCCTTTGCCGAGCCGCGAGGGGTATCCCCCTTTGATTTGGAGTACGAAGAGTTCCGGCGACTTTTCTTTCAGTTCGGCGAGGATATCCGGGAGATAACCGTGTTCGAGGTGGGTGTCGCGGATGTAGAAATATTTCGTCGCGCAGCGGCGGTCGGCGTACCAGTAGAAAATTCGCCCGCCGATTCCGAAACTGGCGATACGAGTCTCCGGCACGGTGTTCTCTTTCAGCCAGTCGGCCATCGCGCGCGCGTCGAATTCTTCGTAGAAGTAGGGGTAACCGTAGACGCGGGTGAATTTCGAGTAATCGGTCGTCGGATGGATTTGACGGAGAACCGCCATTTTGGTCATGTCGCGAACCGGGCGGAACATCGGAATGTCGTAGACGGCGGTCGGAACCAGGAGTAGAATCAGGAGACCCCGGCGAAGCAAAAGGTCCGAACGGGAAAGCTTTTCCCCCTCCGGCGTCGTCCGTTCAAAACACCAGGTGAACGCCACGACGAGAAACGGGAGAAACGGCGCGATCAGCGGCGCCGAGTAATGACGCGCCGACCGGCCCGACATCGACATCAGCGCCAAACTCAGAATCAAAAAGATTTCCATCGACAGGAAGACGACTCGATCGTTCCGGTTCGGCGCTCGGCGTGCCAGAAGCAGGTATCCGATTCCGGCGAAGAGGGCGAAGTACGCTTCGAGCGGGATACAGGCGAAACAGCGGGCGAACGCGGTGATTTTCTGAACCGTCGGAACCTGACAGTAGATGCGGTTAAAGACCCAGTACTGCTCGATAAAATCGTTCCAGGCGCCGTTTTTCCAGAGCCAGCCGAGAATCGGAATCAAGAGAACCGCCGCGCCCAGAATGAAATAAAGAACGCGCGAGACGAGACAAGCGAATTCGCGGCGGCGAATCGAGACGGACGCCGCCGTTATGCAGAAGAGAATCCAGAGAGCGGTCAGGTTCGGCTTGAGGAGGAGTACCCCGGCGAAACAGAGGCCGACCGTGAACACGGCGCCCGCGCCGATCCGACCCTCTTCGCGCAGGTATCGAATCCAGTGGTAAAGCGAGATCATCAAAAACGGCACCGACCACGTTTCGCAGAAGTTGCTGTCGCACCGCGCCGTATACCAGAGAACGGCGATCGCCGTCGTGAAGAGCGCGACGCCCGGCGGCGCGAGGATACGCGCGGTCTTATACGCGAAGACGGCGGATACCGTCAAAAAGAGGAGTTCCAGAAGCCAGACGCCGAAGACTCCGTGTATCTTGAGTCCGAGCGCGTCGAGCAGGTAGACGAGCGGGCCCTTGTGGTCGAACGCGTCGCGGTACGGAACGCCGCCGTGCAGAATCAACCGCCCTATATAGAGGAAGACGGTCGAGTCGGTTCCGGTCGGATTGCCGTCGCAGTTCAGAAGCGGCTGACGCTGAACGATGTTCCGCAGCGGCGAGGAGGAGTAATGCGTCAGACCGGCGAAAAGGACGGTCAGGACAAGGACGAGAATCGTCCGGCACCGGGCGCGGCGGCGGACTGAATCGTTGATCTGCATCATCGGAAAGCCTTATGGTTTTACGGTTGACGTTTTAAATGTTTCCGGCGGCAGCCGAACCTCGACCACCGAAGGCCTGTTCTCCCCCTCGTCGTATTTGATATACGTAATGGCGAGAACCGTGCCGTCGGGAAGGAGATGAACCGCGGGATACCCGCAGTCGCGTCCGGCGTAGGAGTGAATCAGTTTCAGTCGGAAATCGCCCGGCGCTCCGGTTTTGACGTCGCCGTAGGCGCCGACCCACGCCACAAAATGACCGAACGTTTCGCTCCCCGGCGCCGTGTCGCGCATCGCGACGAAGAGACGCCCGTCCGGCAGATAGAGCGCGGCGTGTCGGTCGCCCGAAAGACCCCAAGGCGTATCGCGCGGCGAGGTCCACGTCGCGCCGCCGTCCCGGCTGAAAATGACCAGGCTTCGGCCCGTATGGGTGTTTTCGCGCAACAGAACGCAGATTTCGTCTTCGTCGGGAGACCAAAACGCGCACGGTTCGCACGGGTCCTTTTGCGGCTGAATCGCCTCGCTTCCGTCGGGCGCGGTCATTGTCGTTTCCGGAACATCGGCGATAACGCGCGGCTCGGACCAGGTCCGCCCCGCGTCGGCGGTTTCGGCGACGAGCGACTGAAGCCGTCCGTTGCCGGGGGGTTCGGAGTCGCAGACTTCGCCGTCGTCCGAGACGCGTCGATGGTAGAATCCCAGGTAACGGCCGTCGGTCACTCCGGGATGTTTCGGAATGACGCTGCTGAACGTCATCACGTTTTTCAGACCGAGCGGTTCCTCTTCGGTCCATGTTTTGCCGTCGTCGCAGCTCACGATTCGGGGCATTCGCGGCTGGGCCGAAAAGACCCGGAGAAACGATTTCCCGTCGCGGTCGGTCATTCGGTAAATGCTCGGGCAGTTCCTGTGTCGGCGATACCCCTCCGGCGCCCGGTCGTCGATTCGTGTCCACGAAAGACCCGCGTCGGTACTTTCGGCCATCGGTCCGGCGAACCCGCCGTGCCCGAGCGTCCAGACGGCGATCAGCGTCTTGCCGTCGGGAAGGAGTACGGCGGTCGGATGCCCCTGATAGACTTCGGGTGTCCCCTGCGCGATCACGACCCGAAGGTCTTCTCGTCCCGAAAGGTCGACGGTCGGCAGATCGGGGGTCTCGCCGTCCGCCGACGGCAACATCCCCGCAAAAGCGGAGAGGAAAAATGCCGCGCAAAAGAAAAACGGAACGAGATGTCTTGATGTCATCGGAACCGCCTGCTCGTTGAACGAGGGAAAATATTTGTTATATTTTACGTTGAAACCATTTTAGTTTCTTTCTTCCCGCTTGCCAATACGGCATTCCGAACGCGGGAAGATTCTTTGACCGGAGCATCCATCATGAAGACCGTACCCGTTTTTCTCCTTTTTTTCGTGTGTCTTGCCCTTTCGGTTTCCGCCGCCGAACGGAACTATCCCGGCGACAGGGGACAATGGCAGGGGTTTGACTGCTACAACTTCACTTTCGAGGGGCGCGCCGCGATTGTCGTCGTACCGAAAGAGGTCGCCCCGGGCGCCCCCTGGATCTGGCGCGCCCGCTTTTTCGGACACGAGCCGCAGACCGATATCGCCATGCTCGAACTCGGCTACCACGTTCTCTGGCTCGACTCGGCCCCGTTGATGGGGTCCCCAAAATCGGTCGAGCTCTGGCAGCGGTTCTATCTCTACGCGACCGAGACGTTCGGCCTCTCTTCCCGCGCGCACCTGGAAGGGTTCAGCCGGGGCGGGCTTTATACGGTGAATTGGGCGGTCAAGTATCCCGACGAGACCGCTTCGATCTATATCGACAATCCCGTCCTCGACTTCAAATCCTGGCCCGGCGGATTCGGGAAAGGGGCCGGAAGCGAGGGGGACTGGCGGGACGTCCTTGAATCGTACGGACTGACCGAAGAGGAGGCGCTCGTCTGGCGGGGAAATCCGACCGAGAACCCGGAACTTGAAAAACTCGCCGCCGCCAAGGTCCCGATTCTGATCGTCTGCGGCGACAGCGACTCCTTGGTTCCGTTCGACGAGAACGAAAAGCCGTTCGTCGCGCGGTATCGCGAGTATGGCGGCCCGGTCGAGGTGATCATCAAGCCGGGGAACGACCATCATCCCCATTCTCTTCCCGACCCGAAACCGATCGTCGATTTCTTCCTCCGCGCCCAGGAGAAAGCCGACGCCCGCTGACCCCGCGTCTTAGAAATGAGCGTGAATCCAATGGACGAAAATGAGAAATGGATGGAAGCCGGCTCTTTCCGCATCCTCTACGAGGAGGGGCCCGTGCTGGCGGTAAACAAGGAGTCGGGAATCCTGACACAGGCGCCGGCGGGGATCGATTCGCTCGAAGCGCGCGTGAAGGCGTTTCTGATTCGGCGCGAAAACAAACCGGGCGGGTGCTATTTGGGGATCCCGCACCGGCTCGACCGTCCCGCGTCGGGGGCGATCCTTTTCGCCAAACACGTCCGCGCGGCGAACCGCCTGTCCGAACAGTTTCGGCAGCGGACCGTCGAGAAAAAATACTGGGCGCTCGTCGCCGGCCGCGTTCCGGAAGAGGAAGGGGAATGGGTCGACTACATGCGGAAAATTCCCGGCCGGGCCGAAGCGGAACTGATCGCGCCGATCCATCCCGACGCGCGGGAAGCGATTCTCAATTTCCGCGTGATCGGGCGGTACGCCTTCCCGGAGTACGGGGAAGTGACCCATCTGGAGGTGGAACTCGGAACCGGGCGAACCCACCAGATCCGTCTGCAAACTTCGTCGCGCGGATTTCCGATTCTGGGGGACGCGCAGTACGGCTCGACGATTCCGTTCGGCGAACAGTTTGAAGACGAACGTCTCAACGCGATTGCTCTCCATTCCCGAAAAATGTCGTTCGACCATCCGATGACGCGCCGGCGGGTGACGCTCGTCGCCCCTCTGCCGGCGCCGTGGCGCGCGTTCTGCGCCGTTGACGGTTAAGCGCGGTCGGATAAAATAGAGTCGAACGCCGGTTCGCTCGGCGGTTAAGAATAAAACGCCCGTCTTTCCACGACGCCGTCGAGCCTTCGGCCTGTTTCGGCGCAGTTTTCGGGGAGAGAGAACGTTCCCGTTTTTATGGAGCGGAAAAGAAAAAGATGCAGACCAAAAGAGTTGTTGTGACCGGGATGGGGGTGATCTCCCCGATCGGTCTCGATCTGGAGTCGTATTGGACGTCGCTTCGCACCGAAAAGTGCGGGATCGGTCCGGTCACCCTCTTCGACGCGTCGCGTTTGCCGTGTCGCGTCGCCGCCGAAGCCGCCGACTTCAATCCGCGCGACCATTTCGAAGTCCGTATGGTTCAGCGGATGGCCCGCTTTTCGCAGATGGCGGTCGTCGCCGCGCGCGAAGCGGTCCGCAACGCCGGACTTCCCGAACGGCTCGACGATCTGAACGCCGCGATCATGCTCGGCAATTGTATCGGCGGGATCGAGTCGCAGTGCGACGCCGAAAATAAACTCTTCGAAAAAGGCCCTTCCCGAATCCCGGCGATGACCGCGCCGAAGATGATCATCAACGAGGGGGCGGGGAACATTTCGATCGACCTGGGGGTTCACGGCCCGGTTCACACGATCATGACCGCCTGCGCCACCGGCACCGACGCGCTGGGGCACGCGTTGGACGCGATACGGCTCGGCCGCGCCGATCTGGTGATTACCGGCGGAGTGGAGGCGCCTCTGACCGAGTTCACGCTCGGCTGTTTCTGCTCGATCAAAGCTCTTTCGACCGGCTATAACGACACGCCCGAACAGGCGAGCCGTCCGTTCGATAAAGATCGGGACGGGTTCGTGATGGGGGAAGGCGCGGGGATCCTCATTTTCGAGTCGCTCGACCACGCGCAGAAGCGGGGCGCGCCGATCTTGGCCGAAGTTGCCGGTTGGGGCGGTACGGGGGACGGCTACCATCTGACCGCGCCGAAACCGGACGCCGTGAACGTCAAACGCGCCATTTTGATGGCGCTTGAAGACGGCGGTCTGACGACCTCCGATATCGACTACATCAACGCCCACGGCACCTCGACCCCGACGAACGATCCGGTCGAAACGAAAGGAATCAAAGACGCGTTCGGCCCGGTCGAGTCGCGCCGAATCAAGGTCTCGTCGATCAAAGGGGCGATCGGACATACCCTGGGCGCCGCCGGCGCGCTGGAAGGGATCGCGTGCGTCGAGGCGATCCGTGACGGGTTCTATCCGCCGACCCTCCACTTGCAAAATCCCGATCCCGAGTGCGACCTCGATTACGTGCCGAATCACGGAGTCGAAGGGGAAATCCGCGCGGCGATTTCCCTTTCGCTCGGGTTCGGCGGGCACAACAGCGTGATCGCGTTTAAGAAATTCCAATGAGTAAGTGGTTCGGGCATCTGAAAACCGTCCTTCTGCACAAATACTGGGTTTTTCGGTATGCCCTGACCGCCGGGATTCCGTGGCGCGGTCTGATCCACGACCTTTCGAAATTTTCGCCGACCGAGTTCGGACAGTCGGTTTCCTACTACACCGGCCGACGCAGCCCGATCCACTACGCGCGGGAGGCGAACGCCTTTTCGACCGCCTGGCTCCATCATCGGGGGCGGAACCGCCATCACTTTGAATACTGGGTCGACAACACCGCCCGCGGGGGGCTGATCACTGTTCCGATGCCGTTTTACTGCGCCCTGGAACTGATCTGCGACCGTCTGGGCGCCGCCCGCGCCTATCGCAGGAAAGACTTTTCGATCGCCGAGCAGATCGATCGGTTCAACCTGGAAATCGCCCCCTCTCCGATGGTTCATCCGCAGACGAAACGTTTTATCCGCCTGATGTTCGAGGCGCTGGCCGCCGCGCCCGACCGCCGCGCCGAAAAAGACGTATTCCGCCGCGCGCGGCAGATTTACCGTCAGGCGTGGGACGAAACGCAAATTTCCGACGAACCGGCCTCGATCCCGGTTTACGCCGTCCCGAAAAACCCTTGGCGCGACTGACACGTTCCGTTTTTTCGCGGAGCCGATTCGGCGGCGGGAGGGGACTGGACAAGATTCCCGCGGGGGATATAATAGGCTCACTCTTTTGCGCCCGGCGCTTAAAGAGGATGGGAATGTAGCTCAGATGGTAGAGCAACGGACTTTTAATCCGTAGGTCTCGGGTTCGAGCCCCGACATTCTCATTTGTGCCCTTTCGAGCCTTTTGCGCCCGAAAGGGTTTTTTTATGTTTTTTTGCGCGTCATGCAGGATCGAACAATGAAATTCAAAGTTCCGCTCGTTCTTACCGTTCTCTTAGCGCTTTGGGTTACCGTTTCGGCGAAAGCGATTTCGCCCGACGGGCGCGAGTTGGTTCAGATTTCGACGACCGACGCTCTTCTGTCGGGCGAGTACGACGGGGTGGCGACGATTCGGGACCTGATCCGGTTCGGGAATTTCGGAATCGGCACCGTCGACGCGATCGACGGCGAACTGATCCTCTATCAAGGCGTTCCTTATGTCGCCAAATCGGACGGGAGGGTCACGATCGCGACGAATGCCGAGACGGTTCCGTTCGCCACGGTCTATCGAATCGACCGGGGGCATCTGACGAGCGTCCGATTCGAAGAGCCGATTAACCGCGACGAATTCACCCGGATCGTCGACCGCCTGGCGCCCGACCCGAACATCTTTTACGCCGTTCTCTTTGAAGGGGAGTTCGTCTCGGTCGGCGCCCGAAGCGAGAAGAGGCAGGAAAAGCCGTATCGTCCTCTCGCCGACGTGATGAAAACCGACGAGGTTCGTTTCAGCTACGCCGATCAAACGGGCGTTCTGGTCGGGTTCCGTTCCCCGAAACTGGTCGGGAGTCTGAACGTTCCGGGGGATCATCTTCATTTTCTGTCGAGCGACCGATCGGTCGGCGGGCACGCGGTCGACTTCGTTCTCCGAACGGGCCGAATTTCGGTTCAGCCGATCCCGGTGTTCAAGATGTACCTTCCGGTAAATCTCGACGTGGATACCGACCGGCCGGAGGAAAATCGCGTCGAGGAACTTCTGCGGATCGAGCGGTAAAACGGCGCCGTTTTACCGCCGAAACGGGCGGCGCGTTCCGCTTATTGAAATCATGCCGTCAAGCTGTTAAACTTAAAGGAGTTGTCGGGGGGCAGGGGGAGCATTTTAAGTCAAAGGGAGATCGAATGTCTCACTCCGCTTCCCAGAAGAAACGCCGCGTAACGGTCGTTAACGCCAGTCCGCGCAAAAAATGGATCACCGCGCAAATTCTCCGTTCCGCGTACCAGGGGGCGGTCGACGCGGGCGCCGAAACGGAATACGTCGATCTTTACGATCTGACCTTCAGCGGATGCCGCAGCTGTCTGGCATGCAAGCGGAAAGGGATCGCCAACCCGTGCAAATGCTACTGGAAAGACGATCTGGCCCCTCTCCTCGAGCGGATCTATAACACGGACTCGCTGATCGTCGGCACGCCGATCTATTTCGGAGAACCGACCGCCGGGTTTCGCGCGCTTTTCGAGCGGCTCATTTTCCCCGCGCTTTCCTACAACGACTATTCGACGCAGTTCCAAGGAAAGATCGACACCACCGTCTTTATGCCGATGAACGCGCCGCAGGAATATTACGACTTCTATTATGTCGACCGAATGAACCTGTTTTTCGATCCGATGCGCTTTCTGAACGGCAAAACCGAGCTGATCCCGGTCTGCGACACGATGCAGGTCGACGACTATTCCAAATACGACATGCAAGGGTTCGACGGCGACCACAAGAAAAAGCGGCACGAAAAGGAGTTTCCGAAACTCCTCGATCTGGCCTACAGAATCGGCGCCGGAACGAGATAAATCTGCCGCGCGGCTTTTGCCGGGGCACAAAAAAACCGGCTTTCGCCGGTTTAAGTGGAGGATAACGGGTTCGAACCGATGACCTTTTGGCTGCCAGCCAAACGCTCTCCCAACTGAGCTAATCCCCCGTAAGGTTAGGAGAAGTATACCACTCTATCGGCTTTCGTCAACTCCCTCTTTATCCCATTTCCGAAAAAAAGCGCGCTTTTTTTCCGGTCCCCTTTTTAAAAGGAGCCGTTCTGCGGTATATTATATTGAAAAGAAACGGGGAGCCGCGCCGCCAAAAGGAACGTTTCGTTTCGCGGATCGCTCCCGGTCTATCCCACAAACCGCGATTGATGGCCTTAACTTCATTCCCCTGGGTACAGGAACTCTGTCGGCAGAGACCGGTGATTAGTCCTTCGCTTCTGGCCGCCGATTTCGCCAATCTGGAGCGCGAAATCCGTCTGGTCGAAGAGGCGGGCGCCCGGGTCCTCCACGTCGACGTGATGGACGGGCATTTCGTGCCGAATATCAGCGTCGGAGTGCCGGTCGTCGCGTCGATCCGCAAGATCACGCGCCTGCCGCTCGACGTTCACCTGATGATTTCCGATCCCGCCCGGTATGCCGAAGCGTTCGTTCGGGCGGGGGCCGATTCGCTTCTGTTCCATATCGAGGCGGTTCCCGAGCCGGAAGAGCTGATCGCCCGGATCCGCGACCTTGGCGCGGCGCCGGGGCTGGTTCTCAATCCCGGAACCCCCGCCGAGGCGGTTTTACCCTACGCGCCGCTGGTCGATATCCTCCTGACGATGAGCGTCCAGCCTGGATTCGGCGGACAAAAGTTTATGCCGCATGTCCTCGACAAGGTCCGAAAGTTTAAAGAGGTCGTCCGACCCGACGCGCTCCTTTCGATTGACGGTGGAATCGGGAAATGGACGATAAACGAAGCTGCGCGTGCCGGCGTCGATATGTTCGTTGCCGGAACGAGTGTCTTTGACGCGGTCAATTATGCCGAACGGATCAAGCTCCTTCGTCGGCTCGCGGTCGAAGGCGGCGCCGTCGGGTAGCCGAGAACGACGACGCGAAAACCGCTAGCCGCTGCTAGCGGATCACCGAATGGGGTAGTGTCCAAGCCGCCCAACGAGGCGGCGCTGTCGGGTAGCCGAAATTAACGACGCGAAAATTGCCAGCCGCTGCTAGCGGCCCGGCTGAAGAATCGTTTTTTTAAGAGAAAACCATGGTGAAAAAAATCTCAGACGAACCTGTGGCCAAGCCGGTCAATCCCCCGAGTCCGCCCCGCCCCCATTCTCCGACCGACAAGAGTCCGGATCTGCGCAAAGGGGTTCCGGAAGGGCTCTGGATCAAATGTCCCGGATGTCTGGCGACGATCTTTCGGAACGAGGCGCTCAAGCGGCTCGACGTCTGTCCCGAATGCGGATATCACTGGCCGGTCCCGGCGCAGCAGCGGATCGCCCAGATCATCGACGAAGGGACGTTTGAAGAATGGGACGCCGACCTGGTGCCGGGCGACCCCCTTTCGTTCGTCGATCGCCGTCCGTACGTCGAGCGCGTGAAGAGCGACCAGGAATCGACGGGACTCAAGGACGCCGTGATTACCGGAACCGGCCGGATCCGCGCGCGAAAAGTCGCGATCGGCGTCACCGACTCGCGGTTCATCATGGGGAGCATGGGGTCGGTCGTCGGCGAGAAACTGACCCGCGCCGCCGAACGGGCCGCCGAGACGGGGCTTCCGCTGATCATCATCTCCGGTTCCGGGGGCGGGGCGCGAATGCACGAGGGAATCCTTTCGCTCATGCAGATGGCCAAAGTGAGCGCCGCGTTGGCGCGTCTTCACGAGGCGGGCGGGCTTTTCATTTCGGTCATGACCAACCCGACGATGGGGGGCGTGGCGGCGAGTTTCGCGTCGTTGGGCGACTTGATCTTCGCCGAACCGAAGGCGCTGATCGGGTTCGCCGGGCCGCGCACCATCAAGGCGACGATCAAGATCGAACTGCCCAAAGGGTTTCAGACGAGCGAGTTCCTTCTGGAACACGGGTTTATCGACCGGATCGTGAAACGGGGCGACCTCAAGAGCGAATTGGCGCGGGCGATCGACTACTGCAACAAGTGAACATCGTAAGGAGTTCCGATGAACGACAAACAAAAGGTTGACGACATCATTCAAAAGGGGGAAAACCTTCTTCTGGAAGGGAAAGCCGCCGACGCCGTTCGGTTTTACGACGAAGCGATCGAAAAGCATCCGGCCAGCGCCAGGCTTTACGTGGCGCGGGGGAACGCGTATTTCTGCGAGCGGAACTGGCGGTTTGCCTGCCGCGACTATACGATCGCCGTCCGGATGAACCCCGACAGCGCCGAGACGTTCTATTCCCTCGGACTGGTCACCTTTTTGATGGACGCGCCCGAGACCGCGCTCAAATGCTATACGCGGGCCGTCGAACTCAAACCGGACTACGCCGACGCGTATTACAACCGCGGCGTGATTTACGACGAAATGAAGATGTACGTCACCGCGTCCGAAGACTACACGAAGGCGATCGAGCTGGATCCCGAAATGACCGCCGCCTGGAACAACCGCGGGAACGACTGGGTCGACATGGGAGACTACGAAAGCGCCCTGGCCGATTTTAACGAGGTGATCCGCCTGAACCCCGCGCGCGAAAAGGCGTACGGGAACCGCGGCTACGTGCGTCAGAAGCTCGGCGACATCGACGGCGCGCTCGAAGATTACGCCAAAGCGCTCGAGTCGGACCCCGACGACAGCGGAACCTACGCCAATCGCGGCCGTCTCTTTTTGGAACGGAAAGATTATCAGGCGGCGATCGAGGACTTCTCGGAACTGATCCGTCTGGCCCCGATGAACGCCACGGCGTACGAGCTGCGTGCCGAAGCCTACGCCGCCGTCGGGAACGACCGGGACGCGGCCGAAGACCTGAAAAAGGCCGAGGCGTTCGGTAACCGCGTCGAGCCGGACGACGAAGACGACGGCGAGTGCGGCGGCGTCTGTGACTGCGGCGGAGAGCACGGCGATTGCGGCTGCCGCGATCACGGCGATTCTTCTTCCGGCGAGCCGCTCGATGAGTAAAAAGGGAAAGAAGGAAACGTCGCGGAAACTGCGGGTCGAGTTCAAACGGAACCGGTCTTCCCGCACCCGCGAAAAAGACTGGACTCGGCGCTACAGCGCCGGGTCGGAGTCGTCCGAATCTTCTCCGGAAAGCGAGGACGTCCTTTCGGGGGAGAGGATCAGCGGAAAAGGCGACCTTATCCGAAAGCGAACCGTGGTCGGCTCGGTTCTGCCGACCGAAAACGCGTCGGGGGAACGGGGCGATTTTCGCGTTCTTCCCGACGTGAGCGGCAAGCCGACTCTTCCCGGCCGCGTGATCGGCGTTCACGGACTCTATTCGCGGGTCGAGGAGGAAGAGACGGGGCGAATCTACACTTGCGCCACGCGGCGGATTCTGAAAACCCTTTCGACCGAACAGCGGCAGGTTGTGATCGTCGGCGACCGTGTCCGATTCCGCGCCGCCTCGGACGACGAGGGGATCATCGAACGGATCGAGCCGCGTTTCGGATCCCTTTCGCGAACCAGCCGCGGGCGGAAACATATCCTGGTCACGAACGTCGACCAGGCGCTGATCGTGGCGAGCGCCGCCGAGCCGGCGATTAAGCCGAACCTGATCGACCGGCTGTTGGTCACCTGCGGGCGTGCCGGAATCACGCCGGTCATCCTTGTCAACAAATTCGATCTGGCCGATCCGGCGGAGCTGATTCCCCTTTTCGGCGTCTACGCGCAGATGGGGTACAAGGTGATCCCGACCAGCACTAAAACCGGGTACGGAATCGCGCGGGTCAAGCGTCTGCTGACCGGCCGCGAAAGCGTCGTCGTCGGCCAGAGCGGGGTCGGGAAATCGTCGCTTCTGAACGAAATCGAACCCGGGTTGAGTCTGCGTACCGCCGAGGTGAGTCTCGAAAACCAAAAGGGGCGCCATACGACGACCGCCGCCGAACTTCTGCGCCTTTCGTTCGGCGGTTACGTGGTCGACACGCCGGGGATCCGTCAGTTCATGCTCTGGGATATCATTTCCGAAGAGGTGATGGCGTATTTCCGCGACCTTTGTCCCTACGAGAATCTGTGTAAATTTTCGGACTGTACCCATACGCACGAAAACGGCTGTGCGGTGAAAGACGCCGTGGCCGACGGCCGGGTCGACGCCCGCCGGTACGCCAGTTACCTTTCGATCCGCGCCGGCGAAATGGTCGACGGCTGACAGGCGCGGAGGGGCGAATGCGTTTTTTTGAATTTCTGCGGGCCCTGGCCGGCGAGCTTTCCGGCGGCCGAAACGAAGATCCGAGCGTCGTGCCGAGCAAAAAGCGCGAATTTCGCGCTCCCCGCGCGAAAGACGAGCTTGGCCAAAGAGGAGAAGAGCTGGCGGCGGCGCGTTTCAAAAAGGGGGGATGGAAAATCCTCGAACGGAACCTTTCCCTTCCGTCGTGCGAGATCGATATCGTCGCCCGCGACGGGGGGACTCTTGTCTTTGTGGAAGTCAAAACGCGGCGCGACGAGGGATACGCCGATCCCTACGCCGAAGTCCCCGTTTCCCGCCGAAACCGAATTCGCCGCGCGGCGGGGGAGTACCTTCGCTGGCGCGGACTCGACCGCGGGACCCCCTGCCGGTACGATATCGCGATGATCGTCTGGCCCGACGGGGAAGAACCCCGTTTTGACCATCTCAAAGACGCGTTTTAGTTTGACTTCTTTTACCGGCATCGCGCGCGGGCGTATTCAAGCTGCCGGGCGTTGATCGGAACGAACTCGTCCGGTTCGGGAAGGGCGGGGAAGAGGACGTCGATCAGCTTCTGCTGGAGCGCGGCGATGGTCTCCGGCCGGAATACGCTCGTTTCGACGAGACCGTGTTGACCGTACGGCGCGGTTTTCCAGAATCGATTCCGGCTCTCCGACGGAAGGTCGCACTTGTTCAGGACCAGGATATCCGGCGGAGCGCCGGTGTCGAGATTTCCGCCCATCGCGCGAAACGCCCGGGTGAACTCGGCGATCGGATCGTCTCCCGGCGCGGTGACGTCGAAAACGGTCAGGAGAATATCGGCTTTTTTCAGAAGAGGAACGATCCGGATCATTCCCTCTTTTTCGAGCGTGCCGGGCGCTTCGCGCACGCCGGCGGTATCGCTGAGACGGAAGGGGAGCCCGCCGAGAATCGTTTCGGCCGAGACGACGTCGCGCGTGGTGCCCGCCATCGGGTCGACCAGCGCGCGGTCGAATCCCAAAATGGCGTTTAAAAGGGAGCTCTTGCCGGCGTTGACCGGACCGATCAGCAGAACGCGGGGCGCCTGATAAAGCGCGCGGCCGACCCGAGCCAGGAGCTCGATCCGCGCCAGCGCCGCCCGCCGGGCCCGGCTTGTGAGTCCCGCCGCTTTTTCAAAAAAACGTTTCCCTGCGCCGTTGGCCTGATCGAGAAGAAGACGCGCCGTGCGTTCGGTTCGCGCGTGGGGGAGCAGATTCATCGCTTCGGCGCGAAAGTCGGGCGTTCCGGCGGTCGGTCCGTCCCACGTCGGGGGATCGTCTCGTCGGAGAGTCCCCCCCGCCTCGGTCAGACGGCGGATGATTGCCGAACGAATCGCCCCGCCGCCATGGGAGTGAATCTCCAACTCGGTCGGCGAAATTGCGCGGACAAGGACCTCTTCGTGTAAGTCTTTTCCCAGGGAGAAATGTCCGAAGATCGGGCGATTCCGCCGAGATTCCAGGTCGGCGGGGCTCGGCGCGCGCCCGCTTTGGAAAGTGAAAAGGGCGCGGAACGCTTTTTCGGCGCCGGGCCCGGAAATGAGAAGGCTTCCGATCCCCCCCCGTCCTTCCGGAGTGAGCGGAAGAATCGAAAACGGCTCAGGCACGATCGGTCGGCTCCTCGTTTTTCGTTTCGTCTTCCGGCGTCCCGGCATTTTCCGTTCCCTCGTCGGCCGGTTCGGCCGCGAATTCCGGCACGCCTTCGCTCTCTTGCAGGATCGGGCGGAGTCGGCGGACCGGCTCGGCCGAGTCGGCGTAGATCACGTCGAAGGCCACCCCGTCGAGGTTTTTCCGCAGGAGCAGATAGAGGGCGACCCCGGCATGGCAGACATAGCCGAAGAGGAACCCGTAGGGGAGCATAACCGTCGCCGTCCACCACAGGAGCGACCAGATGTTCTGCGAAACCAGAACTTCGGCGTCGGTACCGCTGAGGTATAGGCTGAGGAAGTCGACGAAACGAACCAGGATAAAGACCAACCCCTGGAGAACGAAGAATCCCGCCGCGCCGAAGAAGGCCGCCAGGAGGAGGTAAAGGAGCGTGTGGAACGGCCGCTGAAAGATGTAGGCGAAGACGCGAGAAAAGGCGTCGAATCCGTCGCAGTTGTCGATGGCGACCGCCGCGGCGAGCATCGGCAGACCGATTAGAAGCCCGACGCCGAGCAGAATCGCGAGCCAGGCGAACCCCAGCAGAACGGGGAGTCCGCAGGCGAAGCCCCAAGACGTTTTTCCGAGTACGACGGACAACGCGGCCGCGATGAGGAGAAACGCCAGAGGGAGCGCGGCCGCCAGGACGACCGAAGTATACCGCCGACAGGCGAATTTTAGTCCTTTCCCGAGCGGGACGCGCTGGGTGGTGACCAAGCGCACGGCGCTCCGCCGCGCCAGAAAGAGCCACAGAAAGAGCGCCGCCAGCGAAAAGACGAGAGATCCGATCGTGACCGATCCGCTGTGACAGGTGAAGGAGCAGACGAGCGATTTAAAAAGGAGAACCAAAAAATCGCCGGTGGCGGGAGATCGGCCGGTCAGCGCCATCATCAGGATGATCAGGAACGTCCCCGCGGCGATTGGCCCGACACGAAACGCCAGCGTCAGAGCGCGGAAGAAAAGGACGCCGGGGAGGAGCTCCTGCCAGTCGATGCGGCGGATTGTTCCCTGATCTAAATCTTCAATGGTCTTCATCGGTCATCCATCCTTCGGCGATCTGGTCGTCTTCATCGTCTTTGTCGGAAAGAAAGGGGTACTTCTCGTCGAGCCAGCGCCCCAGATCAATCGTTTTGCAGCGATCCGAGCAGAACGGAAGGGACGTCTCGGCGCTCTCCGGTTCAAACTCGCGTCCGCAGATCGGGCATTTCATCTTCGGGATCTCTCTTTTGAGGGCGTCCGTCCCGCCGGACTTACCCCGGAACGGGGGAGGGCGGGGCGGGAAACCGCGCCTATTTTAACCCGGCGGGGCGGTTTCGTCAATGAAACGCCCGTTTTGCGCGCCGAGGCGGTTTTCGGGGGTCTTCGGCCGGAGCCCGAACCCGCTCCCCCCCTTCCCCTATAGGTGATTTTATCTTATTATATCTAAAGAGTCATTGTATCTTCCCGCGAGGTGTACCGAATCCCTCGCGGGACTTTCGTTCATAAGAAAAAGAAGAGGAAAAAAATGCGCCGTCTTTTTATCGCCGGTAACTGGAAGATGAATATGAAACTTGATTCCGCCAAGGCTCTCGCCGATGGTCTGAAATCCGCGGCCGCCGGAGTCAACGAAGTCGATATCGCCGTCTGCCCCCCGTACCTCTACATTCCGGCGGTCGCCGAAATCCTCGCCGGCTCGAATATCGGCTACGGCGCGCAGAACGTCTATTTCGAAAAGGCGGGCGCCTTCACCGGCGAAATTGAAACCGCCATGCTGACCGATTTCGGCTGCAAATACGTCATTCTGGGGCACAGCGAACGCCGCCACATCATGGGCGAGTCGAGCGAACTGGTCAACAAAAAGGTTCACGCCGCGCTGGCCGCCGGTCTGACTCCGATCGTCTGCGTCGGCGAACTCCTTTCCGAGCGGGAAGCGGGCGTTACCAGCCAGGTCAACCGTCGTCAGTTCGACGGCTCCTTCTCGGGCGTTTCGGCCGAAGACATGAAAAAATGCGTGATCGCTTACGAACCGGTCTGGGCGATCGGAACCGGTAAAGTCGCCACTCCCGACCAGGCTCAGGAAGTCCACGCCGATCTGCGCGCCCTGATGACCGAACGCTACGGCAAAGAGGTCGCCGACGTCGTTCGGATCCAGTACGGCGGGAGTGTCAAGGCGAACAACGCCCAGGAACTCCTTTCGAAGCCCGATATCGACGGCGCGCTGGTCGGCGGCGCCTCGCTGAAGGTCGACGCCTTCATGGGGATCATCGACGCCTGCCGTTCGATCCAAAAATAAGTTTGTCGAAAGGTCCGAACGCCGTTCATTTCACGAATCAATTTTTTCACAGAGGAAAAGTGAAAGTATGATTTCTGTCCTACAGACGCTCCTGTTCGTCTTCATGGTCGTTCTGATGCTCTTTATGCTCCTGATCATCCTTCTCCAGCGAGGAAAAGGCGGAGGATTGGTCGGCGCCTTCGGCGGAATGGGGGGGAACAGCGCGTTCGGAGCCAAATCGAGCGACGTCTTCATGCG
>CADBQY010000030.1 GCA_902796885.1 uncultured Planctomycetota bacterium | reverse complement strand
CTCTTCTTCCGCGGCGTCGAAAAGAGAAGGCCCCGTCGCGGAGGGCGCCGCCGGCTCGACCGGTTTCCTCTCGGTCAGGGAATAGATTCCGTCCAGCGCGGGGTCCCGCGGGCAGACGCGCCGGCCGAACCGCTCGGCAAGCGTCTCGATCTGGGGCAGAAGCGAACGGAACCCGAACTGCTGAAACAACTCGGTAAGCCGGTCGGGATCGACGCCGGTCGGCGCCCCTTGTTCCCAGTCGATTTCAATCGGCACGTCGCGGTCGAGCGTCACCAGCGCGCGGGAAATCCCAACCGACTCGCGGGCGGCGGCGATATTCGTCCCTTTCTTTCCCTTGATCTCGCCGACATGCCGAAAGATCTCTTCCAGCGTGCCGTATTTCCGAAGAAGGTCGGCCGCGCTCTTCGGGCCGATCAGGGGAATTCCGGGGATATTGTCGGTCGAGTCGCCGACCATCGTCTGGTAGTCGATCACCTGGTCGGGACGGACCCCCCAGTCCGCGTTCAGTTCGTCGGCGCCGTAGAAAGACTCTTTCCGCAGATTGTATAACTTAACGCGGTCGCCGATCAGCTGCCGGGCGTCCTTGTCTGAGGTGACCAGCACGACTTCCCCGCCCGCTTCGGCGCCGCGGCGGGCGGCGGTCGCCAGGATATCGTCCGCTTCGTACCGTTCGAGTTCCAGCCGGGGAACGCAAAGCGCTTCGAGGATCTGCCGCACGTAGACCAGCTGCGGACGGAGATCTTCGGGCATCGGGGGACGGTTCGCCTTATAGTCGGCGTAAATTTCGTGCCGGAACGTCGGGCCCGGCATATCGAACGCGCAGAAAATCGCATCCGGTTCGAATTTCAGCAAAAGAGCGATCACGTCGCGCGTAAAGCCGTACGCCGCGCCGGTCGGCTGACCTTTCGGGCCGATCATGTCGCGCATCGTGTGGAATACCTGATAGATGATCCCGTGAGCGTCGAGGATCATCGCTTTCTTTCCGTTGAGATCGAACATCGTTCCGCTTTCTTGGTTGATCCGCGGCCGTGCGGAAAGTCTCCCCACCGGCCCGCCCCGTTTTACGAGAATCCCGAAAACTCCGTGTCCGCCGAAAAAGAACGCGTCTTCCCGACTCGGAAAGACGCGCTCATCTTTGCGCAAACGGGGTTATTTTTTTCTGCCGCAGCATTTTTTGTATTTTTTACCGCTGCCGCAGGGACACGGCTCGTTCGGGCCGACCCGTTCGGTCTTGTTCCGAATCGTCTGTGGCCGCGACGCTTTCGACGCTTCGATCGCCGCGTCCTGTTGGGCGCCGATATCCCCACCGCCGGAGGCCTGCGTCGCCGCCGGCGGCGCGTAGGACTCGTGCGTCGCTTCGCTTTCGACCCAGACCGATTCGAGGAACCGTTCGTTCAGATTCTCGGTCTGGAACAGCGTATGGAGGACGTTCTCGAAGATCGCCGTCCACATCTTCTCGAACGCCGCCATCCCTTCCCGTTTATACTCGACCTTCGGGTCGGACTGGGCGTAGCCGCGGAACCCGACCCCCGCTTTGATCCGGTCCATCGTCAAGAGGTGTTCTTTCCACGCGCCGTCGAGGAACGACAGAATGATATGTCGTTCGGCGCGGCGGATTTCCGGATTGTATTTCTCTTCGATAAGCGACTCGAGCCGGTTCCGAACGAAGAGAACGTCCCAGTCGCAGATTTCGGCGGGCGTAACGTTCGCGCCGAACCGCTCGTCGATCCACCGGCAGAGGTCGGCCAGGTCGGGGTCTTTTTTCTTGAGCGCGATTCGATCTTCGAGCGTGATCTTTTCGTTCCGGCGGATTTTCTCTTCCCGAGCGGCGGTGATCTTGTCAATATTGACCTTCTGATTTTCGAAAATCTTTTTCAGCCGCCGATCGAGCTCTTCGACGTCGGCGCTCTGGCCGGCCAGCGACTTACGACTGATCCCGAAGAGGTCTTCTTCGATCTGTCGGCGTTGCATATTTTTGAGCTCGTCGCCGGGAAGATCGATCCCAAACCGGCGTTTAGCCCACTCGATGATCCCCTCTCGGTTCAGGCGGCGGCCGCTCTCGTCGCGGATGGTGTAATGGATCAGTCCCGAGACGACCGGAAACTGAACTTCCTTTTCGCGATACAGATCGAGAACCTGAGCGCGGACCTTTTCGTAAATCTGTTCCGGTTCGAGCCCTTTGAACGATGCGGGATCGATCTTCAGCCCGAACATGATCTTGGCGAAGACCGAAACCGACTGCGCCCCGTAGTTCGGTTCGAGAACCGAAGCGACGCGCGAAATATCGACGCGGTCGATGTAGTCCGACGACTTCTTGATCAGGAACTGCGCCACGTCGTCACGGCCGACCTTGCGGAGGTCGCCGTCGCGCAGCGCGGCCTTCCACTTCTGGTTGGCGAACGCGGCCAGCGCCTGCCAGTTCCATTCCTCTTCGGGAACGTCGTACGAAAGGTTTTCGTCGATGGCGTCGAGAACTTGCGTTTCAGCCATCCGGCGGGCGTAGTCGCGCGCGCAGTCCTCGGCTTCTCTGAACGACATCGAACGGAACTGCCGCGGCTCGAACTCCACGCCGAACTGGTCGTCTTTCGACGCGTAATCGGCGAACGCCATCGGGCCGAAATTCGGGTCTAGATACTCTTTCACCCTCTTTTTGACGACGTAGTCGATCATCTCGCCGACGAAGTCGCGCGTGTTGCCGTTGTCGAGAATCCGCTGGCGGTACGAGTAGACGCGTTTGCGCTGAACGTCCATCACCTCGTCGTAGTCGAGCAGGCCCTTTCGTATTTCAAAGTTCCGCTCTTCGACCTTCTTCTGCGCCCCTTCGATACGACGCGAGACCATCGCGTTTTCGATCGCCTGACCGTCTTCCATTCCCAGGCGGGTCAGAATGTTCTTGACCCAGTCGCCGGCGAAGACGCGAACCAGTTCGTCTTCGAGCGAAAGGAAGAACTGCGCCTGGCCGGGATCCCCCTGCCGGCCGCTACGTCCGCGCAACTGGAGGTCGATACGGCGCGCTTCGTGCCGTTCGGTGCCGATGATGTGAAGCCCTCCCAGCCTGCGGACCTCGTCCCCTTCCTCTTTCATTCTTTCGGTGGTTTCGATTTCCTGGATTTTGGCGTTCCACTCTTCGCGCGGCACGTCGAGCCGGGTCGGATACTTGTGCTGGAAGATCGACCAGGCGAGCGTTTCGGGATTCCCCCCCAGGATGATGTCGGTGCCGCGACCGGCCATATTCGTGGCGATCGTCACCGCGCCCAGACGCCCGGCCTGCGCGATGATCTCGGCTTCGCGGCCGACGTTTTCAGGCTTGGCGTTCAGAACCTGATGCTTGATTCCCTTTCGGTCGAGCATCTTGGAAATCAGCTCACTTTTGGCGATCGACGTGGTGCCGACCAGGATCGGGCACCCTTTCCGCTGAAGCGACTTGATCCCGCTTTTGGCGATCGACTGCGCCTCTTTCGCCCCTTTCGGCCGGAAGAGGACTTCGCTGTCGGTTTCGGACTCGACCGTACCCCAATACTCGTTGTCGTTGTTCAAGGTCAGGACGTCCCACTTGTGGACCTTTTCAATCTCCTCGACGACGGCTTCGTACTTTTCGCGTTCGGTCTTGTAAATCTTATCGGGGAAAGACTTCCGCTGCACCGGACGGTTCGGCGGGATCGTGATGACGTCCAGGTGGTAGATCTTCCAGAACTCCACCGCTTCGGTCGAGGCGGTCCCCGTCATTCCGGAAAGCTTGTCATACATCTTAAAGAAGTTCTGCAGCGTGATCGTCGCGAGCGTTTGGTTCTCTTTTTTAACGCGCACACCTTCTTTGGCCTCCACCGCCTGATGAAGCCCGTCGCTCCAGTTTCGCCCTTCCATCAGCCGGCCTGTGAACTCGTCGACGATGATGATCTCGCCGTCGCGAATGACGTAGTTGACGTTCAGTTTATAGAGGTGATGCGCTTTCAGCGCGTTGTCGATCAGATGCGGCCAGTGCATATTCCCGGCGGTGTAGAACGATTCGACCCCCGCCAGGCGTTCCGCATGACGGATCCCGATATCGGTCAGATTGCAGGTGTGGTCTTTTTCGTCGACGGTAAAATCTTCGTCTTTGACCAGCTGCCGCGCCACGGCGTCGGCCTTGCCGTATTTGGTCACGTCGTCTTCGGAAGGCCCGGAGATGATCAGCGGCGTCCGCGCCTCGTCGATCAGAATGTTGTCGACCTCGTCGACGATGGCGTAATGCAACGGCCCCTGCGACTGCTGACGTTCTTGGTCGAAACTGGAGTCGCCCCGGCGTGCGGGGCGCATATTGTCGCGCAGATAGTCAAACCCGAACTCGTTGTTCGTACCGTAGGTGATATCGCACGAATAGGCGGCCTGGCGGTCGCGCGTCGACATGTTCGCCTGAATATTGCCGACCGTCAGACCGAGCGACATATAAAGCGGCCCCATCCATTCCATATCGCGGCGGGCCAGGTAATCGTTGACCGTGACGACGTGAACGCCTTTCCCCTCGAGGGCGTTCAAATACGCCGGCAGCGTCGCCACCAGGGTTTTCCCTTCGCCGGTCATCATTTCGGCGATCGCCCCGCTGTGGAGGACCATCCCGCCGATCAGCTGCACGTCGTAATGCCGAAGCCCCAGAACGCGGCGGCTCGCCTCGCGGCAGACAGCGAACGCCTCTTCCAAAATGTCGTCGAGCGTCTCGCCGTCGAAGAGGCGTTGGCGGAAGAGGACCGTCTGTTCTTTGAGCTCGTCGTCGGACATCTCCCGATACTTGCCTTCGAGCTTGTTGATCGCCTCCACCCGAGCTTCATACTTTTTGAGCTGCCGCTCATTCGACGAACCGAACAGGGACGTGATCCCCCTTTCGGCTTTCTTGGCGATAAATCCGAAAAAGTCTGAAATCGAAACAAAAAACTGTTCTAGTTCCATATCTGAAATGTTTAAAGATTATCTTTCAAAGTCATCTACACAGCGGCGGCGGTCATTCGAGGTGAAGGCCCGCGTCGCCGACGTCGCCCCCCTGGTCATACGACACGAACGGTTTGATCCCGCGCCGGCGGATATACTCTTTGCGCAGAAGGTCGATCGACTCGAACGCCTTGTGGGGGTCGTCGACCGCTTCCAGAAGGATGTGGCCGCCGGAACGGTCGTTGGCGTAGATTTCGATCGTCCCGACGCGGTTGACGAGGCGATCGACCAAGGTCTGAACCTTGGAGATGTCGTCGATCTGGGGGATCAAAATGGTATCGGTCGTCTGCCGAAAGAAGCCGCGCGTCAAAAGGAGATGATCCCGGTCGAGTTTGTACGAGATCGTGTAGTGGCGATAGATCATCTTTGCCAGAAGTGCCGCCCACAGGACGACCAACAAAGCCGCCGTCCCCCCGTATAACCACAGGCGGTATTTTTCCTGACCCGCCGAGCGGACGAGATACGCAGCCATGGCCGGAAGAACAACCGAGAGGATCAAAAGACAGATCGCCTTAAACCGAAACGCTTTCATCGAGTAGCGGCAACCCGTCCAGGCGGGCTCCAAAACCGAATCGGAAGGTTTGGCGTCGGACACGGCGCTTTCGTTGACATCAGAAGGGATCTCTTCCTGCGGCATCTTGAAACGTCCCTGTAAATTTGGGGTAAGTCTGGATACTCGTTTCGGAACGCCCCGAAACGATTTTACCCATTATATCTCAAGCGCGTTTTTTCTTCAATAGGATCCGGGCCGTCCGGATCGGCGCCGCGGGAAGCGGAGCGAACCGAACGGAGAAAAGGGAGGACGCAACGTCGGTATAAAATAAAGAAGAGCCCAAGGAGCTTGAAAAGCTTCTCGGGCAAGGGCGCGTCCCAACTACGGAGAGTGTGGAGAGATTATAGGTGGAACGCCGTCGATCAGATCCCTTCGTTGTAGACGGGATCGGGAAGGTAATCCTGAATCGAGCCTTTCCCCTGCGGATCGGGAGTCGGAATCGTTTCGGAGTTCCGAGCGGGGTTGGGCGGAAGAGGTTCGGTCGCGCCGGCGTCGGAATAATTCCCGGCGCTTTCCTCGACGAATCCCTGCTGCGCGTAACCCTCGGTGTAGTCGCCGTAACCGTAATCGGAGTAGCCGTAATCGACGGTGCCGCCGCCGGCGCACGACGAGCAGAAGCCGTCGTTGCCGCGGCGTTCCATCCCTCCGAGAATGGAGCCGTTTCGATAGAGTTCACCCATACACTGGTCGCCGGCTTCGGGAACGAAGGTCGGCTGACAGTGGTCGTACGGCCCCCAACAGGACCGGCACCCGACCAATCCGACGGCAAACGTAAAGACGATCATCAAAACGGTTTTCTGGAACATTGGTTCTCTCCGATCAAGATTAACTCTTTCCGCGCGCCCCCCGAATCGCTTCGGAAAGTCCCCCTTTTTGCCGCCGGGGGTATAAAAGGGCGCGGGGCGGGAATCACCCGCTAATCTCTTTTTCGGCCCGCCGAACCGGAAATATTGATAAAAACCGAAAAATCGTAAATTTCATTAGAAAAAGAATAACCGGCAGGGTTATCCTGTTTTTACTATTTTATTCAATTCGCCCACAATCCGTTCATGCTGAAGTTTCAACTCATCGTCGATCTCCATCTTTTTCGCGATCGTACGGATCCCGTGGAGGATCGTCGAGTGATCCCGCCCGGCGAAATAGCGGCCGAGTTCCTGGAGGGTCACCTCCATCGACTCGCGGGCGATCAGGAGCGTCATATTCCGCGCGGTCACCACCGTCTTGCGGCGCGTGTTGCTCCGCAAATCGCTCAGTTTCACCGCGTAGGCGCGCGCCGCCGCCTTGGCGATCGCCTCCAACGTCAGGGGGGCGCGGGTCCGGCGCTTATCGAGGAACCGTTTGATCTTTTCCGGATCGGGAAGGGTCTCGCTCCAGCGGTGTTCGTGGTAGAGCTGTTCGAAGACGGCGTACATCTCGCCCGGCGGCTCGGGAAGCGTGTCCAAAAGAAATTTTTCGGTCGATTCGAGAAGTTTGACCCGAAAGACTTCGGCGTAACGGCGAAGCAGGAGCGCGCGTCCCGCGCGGGAGGGAAACGCGAGCGGAACCGCCAATCCCCCGGCCAGTCGGGCGCGGAGCGCCGCCGGGAAGGCGGAAATCAGATCGGGATGCCGCGAAAGGGTCAGGATCACCGCCGCGCCGGTCTCCCGTACCGTCCTGAGGAGAGCCAAGAGTTCGGCGGCGCCGGCGGGATGCTCTTCGAGTTCGTCGACGTTGTCGAAGATCAGGTAGCGGCATCGGGAAAAATAGCCGCGGAGTTCCTCGGCGCGGTTCTGATGAATGGCGTCGGAAAGGGAACGATAGAATTGTTCTCCGCCGAGAAAGACCCCTTCGGCCTGGGGGTCGCGACGGCGCAGTTCGTGGGAAATCCCCCCTGCCAACTGCGTTTTGCCGCACCCCGAAGGGCCGTAGAAGACGACCGGAAAGAGGTCGGGAAGGTTCGCCGGCGGCATATAGTCGATCACCTTCGCCAAGGTCCCGTCGCCGCGGCGCGGCGGGGGAAGACGCCAGTCGAACGCCGCGCGTCCGAATTCCCCTTCCCGTCTAGCCGACGGGCGGGGAGTCTTTTTCCCCTGGACTTTGTTCGAAAGGGAATCGGAGAGGGGAGAGTCGGCGAAAAAGGGAACGCCCCCCAGAACCAGACGCACCGCCGTTTCGGCGAGCCGGTTTTCGGGCCCCGTCAAAAACTCGGACAGAGCCCGGCGCCGGCGCGGGTCGGAGCCGGAACCGAGAGTCGGAGACGGAAAGGGGAGCCAGGTGTATTCGTTCATCGGACCGTGTAATCGACATCGATGATTTCGTCGTCCTCCGGTGCCGCGCCGCCGGAGGAAAGATCGCCGTTGTAGGCGGTGGCGGCGTCGAAATCGTCGTCTTCGACGACCTCGTCCTGCGACGTTTCGGACGCGCCGTAAGGATTCCACGCGCGGCCCGGTCCGGAGTCGGCCCCCGGCGCCGCGGACGCGCCGAATCCAAAGAAAGAGGCGAGAATCCTAAGCGGCATCGGCAGGTTCGGCGCCAGTTTCGTCTCAAAAAGGAGTCGGCAGAGACGGCGCCCCGGCCGAAACAGGAGAGTGGCCCCCGCCAGGGTCGAAAGGAAACCGGGAACCATGATCAGGAAGGCGCCGACCTTAAAGAGGAAAGCGTCGTCGGGGGAGTAAGGTTTTCCGGGGCGGGGAGTCGTCAGAGCGGGGGCGAGCCGAAAGAGGATGAGCCCCGCCAGGCTCAGGATCGCCAACAGGGCGACGGTCCGTCCGAAACCGAAGACGGCTCCGAGCAGAAAGACGGCAATAACTTCCAAGAAAGGGACGACCCAAAAATACCTGATCACCATCGATGTTTTCTCTCTCCGAAAGCCGGAATTTCCCGATATAATGATTTTAATCATTAAAGCAGAAAAGGAAAGAAAAAAATAGGTAAATCGGGCGAAATGATTGACTCAACGGGAATTTACGGGTAAATTATATTAGTGGGGAGAATCGGCCAAAACGCCGTTCCCTCCGCCGTTTTACATCGATTCCGTGCGGCAGTCCTTGAAAGGGGCTCGCGCCGAAGAGGAGATTGTGCACGTACCGTTATCCTGAAACCGTCATGGCAAAAAGACTTAATTACCTGGAGATACTGAACCGGGACGGCCTGATCAGCCGAACCCAGGTCAAAGACGCCCAACAGCTGGCTCAGGCGTCGGGGATCAAACTGCAAGACGCGCTGATCAAACTCGAATACGTGACGGGGGAACAGGTCGCCAAGGCGCTGGCCGAGGAGTACGGCAAAACCTATGTCGACCTGCGCGACGTGACGATCCGTCCGGCGATCATCGAACTGATCTCCGAATCGATCGCCCGCGAAAACGGCGTCATTCCGTACGACGAAGACGGCGACACCCTTCAGGTGGTGATGAGCGATCCGAACGACATGGACACGCTCGAAAAGCTCCGCTTCATCCTTCAAAGGCCGATCGAGACGATGGTCGCCTCGAAAGATGCGATTCAGGAAGCGATCAACCGCCATTACAGCCAGAATATCGCCGAGAGCGCCGACTCGATGATACATGACCTGACCGACACGGCGATCGACTTCACCCAGGTCGAGTCGGCGGCGACCGAAGACCCGACGAGCGCCAACTTCGGCGACAGCACCAGCGACGCGCCGATCGTCCGTCTTTGCGATCAGATCATCAGCGAGGCGGTTCAGCTCCGCGCCTCGGACATCCACATCGAGCCGTTCGAAGACCGCGTTCGGATCCGCTACCGGATCGACGGGAAGCTGGTCGAACGCGAAGCGGTTCCGAAACGGTTCCAGGGGGCGCTCCTTTCGCGCTTTAAGATCCTCGCGCGCCTGGACATCGCCGAACGCCGTCGTACGCAGGACGGGCGTATCAAGCTGACGCTCGGCACCAAAGACCTCGACCTGCGCGTTTCGGTCATCCCGACCAACCACGGTCAGTCGATCGTCATGCGTATTCTTGACAAAGACAACATCCGCGTTTCGCTCCTTCAGCTGGGGTTCAGTCAGCGCGACTACAAGCGGTTCACCTCGCTGATCGCGCGTCCGAACGGGATCATTCTGGTCACCGGGCCGACGGGGTCGGGGAAGACGACCTCTCTTTACGCCGCGCTCAACGAACTCAACACGCCGACGCGTAAAATCATCACCGCCGAAGACCCGGTCGAGTATTACCTTCCCGGAATCAACCAGGTCGAAATCAAACACCAGATCGGGCTCGACTTCGCGGCGGTCATCCGCTCGATGCTGCGCCAGGCGCCGAACATCATCCTGGTCGGCGAAATGCGCGACCTCGAGACGGCGCAGATGGGGATTCAGGCTTCGCTGACGGGGCACTTGGTCTTCAGCACCCTGCACACCAACGACGCGCCGGGGGCGATCACGCGTCTGGTCGACATGGGGGTTCCTCCCTATCTGGTTTCCAGTTCGGTGATCGGAATCATGGCTCAGCGTCTGGTCCGCCGCGTCTGCAAGAAGTGCGCGCACCCCTACACGCCGAGCGCGGCCGAGCTCGAAGCCGCCCGGATCACTCCCGAGATGGCGGCGCGCGGCACTTTTCTCAAGGGAAAAGGGTGCGCCGAGTGCAACAAGTCGGGCTACCGCGGACGGCAGGCGATCTTCGAACTGATGATGATGTCGTCGAAGGTGCGCGAGCTGGCCTACAAGGGGGCGACGACTTCCGAAATCCGCCGCGCCGCCCGGAGCGAGGGGATGCACGTTCTCTACGAAGACGGCATCTCGAAGGTTTTGAAAGGGATCACCACCGTCGAAGAGGTGATGCGGGTCGCGCGGCTCGAAGAATAACGCGAAATTTCACTTTAAGAGTCACACATTAACACTTAAAGGCCACAAAGCTCTATGAGTACCATCTTAATCGATAAACTGTTGGAAACCGTCGTCGTTCGCGGGGCGAGCGACCTGCACTTGGCCGTCGGTCAGCCGCCGGTTCTCCGTCTGCACGGCCGTCTGGTCAAGCTGGAGACCAAAAGCCTGGAACCGGCCGACACCGTCTCGCTGATGAAAAGCATCACGCCCCAGCGCTGCCAGCAGGAGCTTCAGGAACGCGGGGGGACCGACTTCGGGTTCGCGTTCGGCACCAAGGCGCGTTTCCGCGTATCGGTCTTTAAGCAAAAAGGGAACACCGGGCTCGTTCTTCGTCAGATTCCGACCGAGCTCCTTTCGATGGAACAACTCGGCACGCCGGCGGTGATGCACGACTTGATCCTCCGTCCGCGCGGTCTGATCCTCGTCACCGGGCCGACGGGGTCCGGCAAATCGACGACGCTCGCCGCGTGTATCGACTACCTGAACACCAACGTGGACCACCACATCATCACGATCGAAGACCCGATCGAATTCTATCACTACCACAAAAAATCGACGGTCAACCAGCGCGAGGTCGGCGTCGACGTGATGTCGTTCGCCGACGCGATCCGCGGCGCGCTGCGACAAGACCCCGACGTCATCCTCGTCGGCGAAATGCGCGACCTCGAAACGATCGAAGCGGCGATCACCGCGGCCGAAACGGGGCACGTCGTCTTCGGCACGCTTCACACCACCGGCGCGCAGGGGACGGTCAACCGTATCATCGACGTCTTCCCCACGAACCAGCAGGACCAGATACGAACGCAGCTCTCGACCTCGATTCTGGGAATCCTCTCGCAGCAGCTCCTCCCCCGGATCCAGGGGGGGCGCGTCGCGGCGTACGAGATGCTCGTCGTCACCCCCGCTATCGCGAACCTGATTCGTGAAAACAAAACGTTCCGTATCAACTCGTCGATTCAGACGGGGCACAAGCTCGGAATGCAGCTGCTGGACGACCACCTGTTCCAGCTCTGGCGCGACGGGATCGTCACCAAAGAAGACGTGCTGATCAAGTCGAACTTCCCGGACATTTTGGACCAGAAGATCCGCCGTTACGAGGCGGGTCTCGATACGGGCGGCAACGAAGAAGACGAAGAGGAAGAAGAGGACGACGGCAAGAAAAAGAAGTGACGCGCCGAGTCCTTCCGGCCGCAGCCTTCGGGCGTTTGCCGGGCGATCCGCCCGGCGGGCGCCGTAACGCGCAAAAGAGCGATCAGACAAAGAGGAACCCATGGCTTCCCGCAGAATCGGTCAAATTTTAGTCGACCTTGGTTTTATTGACGAAGAGCAGCTCGACCTTCTCGTCGACGAACAGTCGCAGCGGTCGGGGGTGAAGCTCGGCGCCATCGCGGTCGAGATGAATATGATCACCGAAGACCAGCTCGCCCAGGCGCTGGCCGAACAGATGGGGATTCCGGTCGTCAACATTTCCGACCTGACGATCCCGCCCGAAGTCCTCGCCCACCTGACCGAACCGATGGCGCGGATGTATAACGCCATTCCGATCAGTTTCCGCAACGACACGCTGACGATCGCCACCAGCCAGCCGGAACGGCTCGAAGTCCTGGACGAGCTGCGCAACTTTCTGGGATACAACATCCAGGCGACGGTCACCACCCCGCACGAGGTCGACGCGGCGCTCGAACGGTATTACGCCTCGAGCGAAGGGGACAGCGTCGAGTCGATCATGTCGGAACTGGCGAACGACAAGGAGCTCCTCGAGCAGGCGATGGCCGAAGAGAACGGCGAACTCGACCTGGCGAGCGCCGAGGCGATGGCCGAAAGCGCGCCGGTCCGCAAACTCCTCAACACGGTCTTCCTGCTGGGGATCAAGGACAAGGCAAGCGACCTTCACTTCGAACCGTTCGAAGACGAGTTCAAAATCCGAATCAAGGCCGACGGCACCCTTTACGAGATGGTTCCTCCGCCACGTCACCTGGCCAGCGCGATCACCACGCGCATCAAGGTCTTGGCGAACCTCGATATCGCCGAGAAGCGTCTGCCGCAGGACGGGCGTATCCGAATGCTCGTCGCCGGCACGCCGGTCGACTTCCGCGTGAGCGTCCTGCCGACGATGTTCGGCGAGAGCGTCGTCTGCCGAATCCTCGACAAGAGCGTCATTTCGCTCGACCTGAACAACGTCGGGATGTCCCCCGAACTGATGTCGCAGTTCCGCGAAGTGATCAAAAAGCCGAACGGAATCGTCCTGGTGACCGGGCCGACCGGTTCCGGTAAGACGACGACCCTCTATTCGGCCCTTTCCGAACTGAACGTGATCACCGAAAAACTGATGACCACCGAAGACCCGGTCGAATACGACATCGACGGGATCGTCCAGATGCCGATCGACGCCGAAATCGGCAACACGTTCGCGCAATGTCTCCGTTCGATTCTGCGGCAAGACCCCGACATCGTCCTGGTCGGTGAAATCCGCGACCAGGAGACCGCGCAGATCGCGGTACAGGCGGCGCTGACGGGCCACTTGGTCTTCAGCACCCTTCACACCAACGACGCGCCGAACACTATCACCCGTCTGAAAGACATGGGGGTTCCCGAGTTCCTGATCACCGCCACGGTTCAGGCGATCCTGGCCCAGCGTCTGGTCCGCCGGATCTGCCCCGACTGCCGCGCCGAGTATACTCCCGCGCCCGACCTGCTGGCCGACATGGGGCTGACCGAAAAGGATATCGCCGGAAAGCATTTCTATCAGGGACAGGGATGCGTGAAGTGCAACAACACCGGCTATAAGGGGCGGACGGCAATCCACGAGTTCATGATCATGAACGAAGAGATCCGCGACCTGGTCATCCGCAACGCCGCGGCGTCGGAAGTCCGCGAGGCGGCCGAACGGAACGGAATGTTCACCCTTCGCACCGCGGGACTGCAAAAGGTCTTCGACGGGATCACCACCATCGACGAGGTCATTCGCGAAACCGTTCTCGATTAAGATTGCAGCACTAGAGGTCAGAGGCGATGCCGAAATATAAAGTCGAAGCGATTGACGCCAAGGGACAGGGGTTTACCGATGTCATTGACGCCAAGGACGAAAACGAAGCGAACGCGACTCTGCGCGCCGCCGGCTATCATGTGACGAAAATCTCGCTTCACAAAGACCGGACGGCGGAAAAGAAAAAGAAGAACAAGTCGGGAAAGACCTTCTCGTTCGGGAGGGTCAACTCGAAGGTTCTGCGCGACTTCACGCGAAACCTCTCGATTCTGCAGGACGCCGGTCTGCCGATTCTGCGAAGCCTCAACATTTTAATGCAGCAGTCGAAACCGGGCGCCTTGCGCAACTCGCTCATCGACGTCTGCAACGAGATCGAAAGCGGCTCCTCCCTTTCCGAGGCGATGGCCAAGTCGCCCAAAGCGTTTAACCGCCTCTACGTCAACATGATCAAGGCCGGCGAGGCGGGGGGCGCCCTGGAGACGATCCTCCAGCGTCTGGCCGAATTCCTCGAACGCGCCGAGTCGCTGAAAGCTCAGATCAAGTCGGCGCTGACCTACCCGATCTCGATTCTGACCTTCGCGCTCGGGATCCTGATCTTCATCATGACGAAGATCGTTCCGCAGTTCGTGACGATCTTCAAAGACTTCGATATCGAGCTCCCCGCCCTGACCAAGTTCCTGATGGCGACCTCGAACGCCACGATTCAGTACTGGTACCTGATCCCGGGGATCCCGTTTACGATCTGGCTCTTCATTAAGGTAACGACCAGTTTCAAGTACATGAAATTCGGTTGGGACCTTTTCCTGCTGAAAGTCCCGGTCTTCGGTCCCCTCTTCGAAAAGAACGTCGTCGCGCGCACCACGCGTACCCTGGGGACGCTGATTCAGAGCGGCGTACCGATTCTGGAAGCGATCCACATCACCAAAGAGACCTCGCAGAACGCCGTTTTCGAACGGATGTACCAGCTCATTCTGGAGGCGATCCGCGAAGGG
>CADBQY010000029.1 GCA_902796885.1 uncultured Planctomycetota bacterium | reverse complement strand
TGGCTCGGTTCTATAAACTTGACGAGACCTTTGCTGACCCGAAATACAGTGGAAGAATCCCGGTTTTCTTTGTGATGGCCGACGATTTTGGCGGTTCGGTTGCCAACTACCACGGGACGACCGTTTTGATCCAGACGATGCGCGAACTCTGGCCGGAATTCCGCGAAAAACTGGATCTCGGCGACGCGATGAAGATCGTTCCGGTTAAGATCAACGACCTCTCCGATTTTGAGGCGAAACTTGCGCAATTTGACGTCGGCAAATACAAGGTTGCCGGATTTTTGCACGAGATCTGCCTGATGAATTACGGCGGAACGCTTCTCGATCGGGATTATATTCAAAAAGTTCACGATCTCTGTCATAAAAACGACGTCCCCGTTATGACCGACGAAATTCAGTCGTGTATGTGGTATCCGGGGATGTACTTATTCCGTCTCTATGAGCTGACTCCCGACTTTGTGATTATCGGTAAAGGTTTTTCCGGCGGCGAATATCCGGCTTCGAAGATTATCACGACCGCAGCAATGGATAATCTCAATCAGTTTGGCGCCCTGGTGACTAACGGACAGGAAGAACTCGCTTCACTTTCGTATCTGATCACGATGAAATTCGTGGAGGAGAACGGTGAAATGGTTCAACGGATGGGCGATCTCTACGAATCGGGGCTTCGCAAGTTGGTCGAGTCATTCCCGGCTCTTCTCGAAAAGATCGAGGGGATCGGACTTCTGGCAGGAATTCATTTCCATGATGCCGGGAAAGGACTAGAGTTTGCGAAAAAACTGAATCAGGGCGGAATCGACGCCAGCGCGCACGGATATAAGCCGAAGAGCCTTCCGGCGGTCCTGACTAAGTTGCCGCTAATCAGTAGTCCCGCCGTGATTGAAGCTGTTCTGAACCGTATGCGCCGCGCATTGGAGAGTCTATGAACACGTCCCCCCGCTATATCGGCCTTGACCTGGGTACCAGTAATTTCAAAGGGGTTATTACCGACGAGAAAATGAACGTTCTCGTTACGGCGTCCGTACGCGCGCCGATGCTGATCGACGGGGCAATCCATGAATTTTCAGCCGATTTTTTTGTCGACCGCGTGGTTGACCTGCTCTGGAAGCTGACGCGCGACTATGCCGGTTCTCCGTCGGATATCAGGGCGATTTCAACTGCCAGCGCGAGCGGAAACACCGTCTTTCTTGATTCTCACGACAAGCCGCTTTGCAACGCGCTTAGTTGGGAAGACCGGCGGATTGAGGGGAAAACGAGCGAATACCTGCCCGGCTTTGATGTTGCTGGAGTTTATGATCGTGTCGGTTGGCCCTATCTTGAAATTTTCCCCCTCGCGCATATAGCCTGGCTGAAAAAAGACCGCCCCGAACTCTTTGCCCAACTGGGGCGGATTGCCATGACGACCGAGTATCTGCAATACTGCGCTACAGGCCGTTGGGGGATCGAGCCTTCCTCGGCGACGACTTTCTATCTTCAGGATCAGCGAACCTGCCGTTATTCAGCAGACTATCTCGACTGGTTTGGTATTCGTGAAGAAATGCTGCCTCCCATTCTCAACGAACAGACGGTTCTCGGGGCACTTCGTCCTGATTTTGCCGCGAAGACGGGACTTTCGACTTCCACAAAATGGGTACTCGGTTCGTTCGATCATCCGGCATCCGCCCGATCAATCGGCGCTCTTGACGAAGGGAGCCTGCTCCTTTCGTGCGGTACGAGTTGGGCGGGCCTTTTTGTGACCAAACAACGGGACGCGGCGATCCGGGCCGGCATGCTCGTCGATCCGTACTTGCGCTCTGAAGGGAACTGGGCCGCGATATTCGCCTTTACTCAGTACGGCGAATTTATTAACGCTCGGGTAGACGAATATGTTGATTCCTCGTCGACGAAATTTGAACGTCTTGAAAGTTTGACTCGAGACGGAATCGATTTCGAAAATACCCCTTATGTGTCGATTACCGATCCTCAGTCGTGCCGCAAGGCATGGCAGGGGCTCGATACCAAAACGATCGCCGCCTCGATCCTCTATTCGACGAGTACCGACGTGCGGAATAAAATTGAAGAACTCGATAAGGCTGGCTTTAAAGCTGACCGTCTCTTTATGACAGGTGGTCCCAGCCAAAACGCGGCCTGGATACGCGCCCTTTCCCATTTGATCGGCCGTTCTGTTGTGACCCCGCACCGGCAGTTCGGCGGTTCGGTCGGAGCGGCGCTGATGGCGGCGATTGGGGACGGTCTTTATAAAAATGAACGAGCTTTTTTTGAGGTGTGAACCGAAACCATGCAATCATTTACCAGAATCGACGTTGTTGTTTTCGCCCTCTACGTGGTCGCGGTGATCGTTCTAGGGGTTATTGCCTCGCTTAGAAAGAACGTCTCGAAACGGGACTATTTTCTCGCCGGCGACCAGATGCCGTGGTGGATGATTGGCGGAAGTATTGTCGCTTCGAATATTTCAAGTCATCATCTGGTCGGCGCGCTGGGGATGGCTCTTTCGCTCGGCTTTGTGACGGTCTGCAACGAATGGGGTGCGGTGTTGGTCGGTCTGGCCGCGCTTTTGTGGATATTCCTGCCGTTTTATCTCCGAAACGGTTTTTATACGATGCCCGAATTTCTCCAGCGCCGGTTCGGAACGGGACCGCGGGTGGTGTTCGCATTGTTGATCCTTTTAACCTATCTTTTTGCCGAAATCAGCGGGGTCCTTGTACTCGGCGGGTTGGTTTTTCATAACCTTTTTGATATCCCACTTCGATGGTGCGTGGTCATTCTAGCGGTCGCCACGGGAATCTATACGATTGCCGGCGGATTGCGCGCGGTGATCTGGACAGAGATGCTTCAGTTGGCGGTACTTCTGCTCGGCGCGGGCGCGTTGGCGCTGGCGACCTTTAATAAGGCGGGCGGTATCGAGGCGTTCTGGGCGACCCATGATACGTGGCTTCCGGCACTTTCCGAAGGAGCGTCCTCCAATCTAGAGCCCGGCTGGCACTTGATCCTGCCGGCAAACGATCCAAACTTTCCTTGGACGATGTATCTGGGCGGACTTCTTTGCATAAGTATTTTTTACTTCGCTGCAAACCAGTTTGTCGTTCAACGGGTTCTCTCGGCAAAAAACGAGTGGCATGCCCGTATGGGGGTCGTCTTCACTTGTTATTTGAAATTCCTCCTCCCCTTGGTCATTGTCGTTCCCGGGCTTATGGCGGCGGTGATGATCAAAGACGGTACGATTTCGCAAGTCGGTAAGCCGGACGAGATTTTCCCACAGTTAGTCAAAGAACTTTTGCCTCATGGTCTGATTGGTCTGGTTCTGGCCGGGCTTGTCGCCGCGATTATGGGGCACGTTTCCGGCGCGCTGAACTCTTGTTCAACGATTGCGACGATCGACTTTTATCTTCCGTTTATTAAATGGCGCAAAGAGCGAGACGCCCGGCGGGCCGACGTTCTTGTTGCTTCGTCCGACCAAGAGGAGTCGGGAAAGATTTCCGACGAGGATCGCCGTGCGATTTTCTTCGGCCGTTGTTTCGGCGTTTTTTGCATTATCGTCGGTATTTGGTGGGCCGAAATGCTTGCTCAAGATATGGATAAGCCGATCTTCCTCTACCTCTTGAGCGCTTACGGATATTTTACTCCGGGGATCGCCACGATGTTCTTAATGGGGATCTTCTGGAAACGGACCACGTATGCCGGCGCGGTCTTTGCGGGGCTGGTGACGATTCCGCTGACGCTCCTGTTGGAGTGGCAGTTCCCGAGTATGCCTTTTATGAACCGTACCGGGATCGTTTTCTGGATTTGTATGGTCGGTTGTTTCCTGATCAGCCTGGTGACGAAACCGCGGCCGGAATCGGAAATCGGATACCTGATCTGGAACAAAGAGAGTCTGAAACTTCCGGAAAATCAGCGGGTTCGCGGCTTGGCGCGTCCGGGTTTCTGGTACATTCTGATCGCTTTGGTGATCCTCAGTTTTTATGTGATCTTTCCGTAATCGGTTAGTCGGGAGTTTCAAATATGGCCGAACATCTTCATTTTGTCTGGGAATACAACGATCGTGACCGCGAGTTCTGGAACGAGCATTTCGAGTCTCGTCTTCCGCACTCGATCATTGACGCGCATATTCATCTCGATCGCGCCGAGTTTCATTACGAAGAAATGACCGAAGAGATGCGACGTCAGTATTGGGTCAGCGAGGTCAACTCGCCGCTGACCGCCGAGGAGCTCGATTACGCCGACCGTCTTGTCTATCCTGGACGGGAAGTCCAGCATTTAGTTTTTGGCTTTCCCTCGCTTGAACTCGATGTCGACAGGAGCAACGACTATGTCTCTGTTCAAGCGACGAAACGACACTGGCCGGCACTGACCATGCTTATTCCCCAGTGGACTCCGGAACGTCTTGAACAGGAACTTGCCAAGCCGAATATCATTGGAGTGAAACCGTATTACGCGTTGATCGGCCGAAGTCCCGAGACGCGCGACGAGTATCTCGAAGCGAATATCTTTGATTTTATGCCCCATCCGCTTCTGGAAGTTCTCAACGAAAAGAAGGCGTGGGTGACACTCCATGTGCCGAAAGCGGGAAGACTCCCCGATCCTAGTAACATCAGTCAGATAAAAGAGTTGCGCAGGCGATATCCTGATATTATTTTGGTGATTGCCCATATCGGCCGTTGCTATTCGAAAGAACATGCCGTGGAGGGGATCTCGCAACTTGCCGATGACGAAGGTCTCTATTTTGATTCATCCGCGGTGATTAATCCCCAGGCGCATACGGCCGCACTCGAATTGATCGGTCCGGATCGTCTGATCTACGGGAGCGACAATCCGATTTTCTATATGCGGGGGCGCCGTCAGATCGAGGGGTTGAAATATATCAATCGAACAAGTTACCCGTTTTACTTCAATAAAGTTCGCGAGCCGGAAGAAGTGGAAAAGAACTATACGCTAATGATGTACGAAGATATCAAAAGTGTTCTTTCGGCCTGCGACTCGTGTGGTTGCGGCGACGCGGCGAACATTGAGAAAATCTTCCACGGGACGGCGCAACGTCTGATTACGCGGGCGATGGACGGCAAATTCGCATAGGCCAAATGGAGAGCGGCCCGGATTCTCTGATTGCCGCTTGACTTTGGGAGAACCGGCGGATACGCCGTTTTTCATTCGAAGTTCAGTTCTCTGTTACGCGATAGTAGTCGACGTTTTGGAACTCTCCCGGAAGAGGAACAGGCTCGAGTATTCCACAACGGACAAGACTGTTGAAAAGGGACGGTTCAGCATATGAGGAGTCGGTTAGACCGTAGTTTCCCTTGGAGAGGAATCGCTGGATCTCGTTGTTGTCGACCAAGATAGATTCGATACGTTTTGCGCGGAAGTTCGTCTTGATTTTGAGTATTTCTTCGTCAGTCCATTCTAAACGGGAAGAGTTCATATCCCGCTTCGGCAGAAGATTTGCCAGTTGGGAATTATCCCAACATGTGTTATAAAGAATTGGTGAGGATCGAAAAGCAAAGGCCCGAGCTTCGCCGACCAGGAGAAGCGTCGAATCGGAACTGATTTCGCCGATGGGTGAAACGGGCAGGATTGCCGCCACGCCGTAACGGTCGGGGTCAGCCGCAAGGGATTTGACCGGAACGAGTATTCCCGGAGTCGTAAGAAGACCGAGTGAAATTGAGTAGATCGCGACGAGTATCCAAAGAGTCAGATATGCCGCGCGCAAAGGTCGCCAACGAGCCGCTTTATAACCGCGGAACCAGAAAACCGCGGTGACAATCGCACCGATCGGGAGAACGGGGACGAGGAACCGCGTTAGCCGATGCGTTGAGAACCACCAGAGGAAGAAGAAAAAAAGAAAATAGAGCGAGAGAAGAAAAACGGGGCGTTCCTTTTTTCGACGGAAAAATCTGACGAAACAGAGAATGAGGAATATTCCCAGAAGAGGAAGAATCGGTGAAGAAAAATTATCGGTCCAAAGTCGTGTGACGTCGTCGAGAAAATTTTCAAGATGGAACGAGCGAGGGGTGTGGGCGGCAAGCCAACGAGTGTTTTTCACCGCGTTCCATGTGCCGGTTCGGTCGCCGAAGAGAGAGTATGCCAGAGGATAGAAGGGATTCCCCGTCATGAGTAAGTTCTTCAGATACCATCCGCCGCCGGAAATTGTCGCGGTAATCGTAAAGAGCGAAAGACCGGCGAAGGCAGTTCTGAATGAACGTTTCCACGAGAGTAAAAAGAACCCGATGGCAATCGGAAGAACGATAAAGGGAGTCGCTGTGTACTTGCAGGCGGCGGCAAAACCGGCATAGAGACCAGAAAGTGAGAGAAGGAAAAGACACTGACGTAAGGAAACATCGTTTTTTAGCGCAAAATAAACAGCATAGAGCGACCCGACGGCCGTCAGTCCTAAGACGGCTTCGTTTAGACCGTTTGCGCTGACTTGAAATATTTCGGGAAAGGTTAAGAGAGAAAGCGCGGCGGCCCAGGATGCCGGCTTGGCGCGTCCCCGAAGATTGAGCAAACGTTCTGTAAAAATCGCCGTCCCCAACGCGCAAAAGACGGGAACAAAGGCAAGAAAGAACTTTCCGGCTGTGACTCCCTGACAGAGCGTGTCGGGCCGGTCGGGACCAACGGGCGGAGTGAGAAGTATACCCGCCAGGTAGAACATTTCCGAACCGAGCGGCATATTAAGATAGATGTTGTGAGGGGAGAAGGCAATCCTGCCCGATTCGAATATTTCACGCGCTCCCTGAGCGTGGTATTCGAGCATATCGTATTCGTAGGGGGGGATTGTTCCCGCCAGAAGATAGAGCGACGCGAACAGCAAGACGAACCCCGCGAGTATCCCGGTCCCGGTAAGACGCGGCATTCGAAATCCAAAGGTCTGATGTCGACGCCCTGTCAGTCGAAACGATATCTGTTTGATCCAGAAGAAGATTTCGGTCAAAGCGAAAAGAACGAGAGGAACAATTGTGTATCGATTGATCCACCCGATGAATCCCGCCCAGAAAAGATAGGCGGAAAGAGCGGCCATTCCCAAAATAAAGATGAAAAAAAGTTCTTCCCACGGTGTGAAATCTTTGAATCCGTTTTTCGGGTCAAATAGATGACGTAGTGAAAGAAAAACAAATCGACCCGTTCCGAGCACCGACCCCAGTAGGAACAAACCGATTCCGATAATTTTTATTCGGCAAGGATCAAAAAGAGTGAACGTATCACCGAAGATTTGGTTGAAGTACAGAGACGCGTTGATCAGTGGGAGAAAAACGAGTCCTACTCGAAGGAACGGAGAGGAAACTGAGTCTTGCGTGCTTAAAAGGGGAAATGGGAGTACCAGATAGAGAAGGAGAGCTGAGGCCAGAGCGATCAGGAGAGCAAAAGACTTTAACACTGGTTTCATGATCGAAGACCACTTTTCTCTGTTGACAACCGTACCGTCAGAGTGCGTGATCAAGAGGGGCTTGCCCGCCTCGATCACGCGAAGGAAAATCTCAGTAGATACGAATCGACTCGGCTACGATCATTTTACGGTTTTCTTCCCCCTTTTTAAACCACCCGCGGGAACCGTTAACCGCGATCTTTTTTCCAACATATGGGTCGAGACTTTTTCCCTGTTGCGGGACGACGTAACAGAGGATACTGTTTCGGTTTCCAATCTTGGATATGAGCGCATACGACGGGGCACCATCGGTACTATTGGGGAGATAACCTAAGACACCGGTGATATCGTGGGAGGAATTTGTGGGTAAGGGACGGGACACGCTCTGCGGAATCGGAAAGGATTGACTACTTACCATATCCTGCGTGACGGCATCTGAGACCGTCGCGCCTGAAATATCAGGCCTGACAAAGAGCGCCGAGACCTGTCGGATTTCCTGAGAGGGCTGGTCGTGAGCGATGAAGACTTTTGATGGATCGGCCTGGTTCTGAGGCGAGGGTTGTGTCGCGGACGGAATCGGATATTCGGGAGGGATTGGATTCGACCCGGAACCGGATGGAGACGATATCTTCAGTTGTGCGGGAGCGGGATAAGTGTAATTGGCGGGCGGTACGATCGCGGAAGGCTTCGCGCTGAATAGTCCCTTCTTTTCGGACGGGGCGGACTGAGAGATTCTTTCATCACGGGGTGCGAAGGCAAAACGGATTCTGTTTGATGCTTTTTCCGACGGTGTTTTCGAGGCAGGCAGCGGAATGTGCGGCTGGGACGATCCTGAACGCGACTGAGGTACCGCGAAAAGGACCTGTTCCGAGCTGTTTGAGGGTTCTTGTGCGGGGAATTGATAAACAGAACGGGCTTCTGCCGGGATGGGAAAACCGGCTGTTTGATTTTCTGCGCCCTTCGTTGATCGTACACGACGCTGAATCAGAATCTGGGCGTTGAGCTTTTGGGCTTCAGCACGCTGGTTTTCATCGGAGGCTATCGATTCGAGAGCCGAGCCGCGACGCGATAGGTATTCAAACGCCTCCTCGGATTCGGAAGATCCGATCGCTGCGAACAAATCGCGATAGAGAAGCGCCAGTTCTTTATTGAACGTGTTGTCAAACGAGACCTTTCGGATCGGATCGGATATGTCGTCTCTTCGCGGTGCATTCGGGTCGATTTTTTCTTCGTCGAGCCGACTGAATGTCTCAGGATTGATTTGCAGGTTGCTTTCGGGCATCGCGGAAGGAGTGTTTTCCGCGAGCAATTCTTCGTATCGCGTAAGACGACGCGGAATTTGTGAGAGAAATTCGTCCTGTTCTAACGCGCTGAGACGTATCCAACGAAACTCACCGCGCGGGGGAGAGATTTTCAACCACGTTTTGTTTCCCGTAAGGGTTTGTTCGCCAAGAATTTGAACCTGTCGACCGTTTTCTAAACCGACTTGAACATCGGAACTGTTTAGGATCGAAGCCGCTCCGACGCGCACGGGGACTTCCTTGGAGGAGTCGGAGCAGATAACCGTTCCGGTACCGGAACCGCCTCGAAGAACGTAGTCGGCGTTGATCCAGGAGAAACTCCCCTCAGGAGGACGGACGGCGCACCAGCCGTCGTCAGTACGGAAACAGACTTCCAAAATCTCCCCGGCTTTGACGCGACCGGTCATGTAACTGTTTTCTTCATCCGGTGAAGAATAGAGTGGTGAGTTTTCTTCGGCGACCTTGACTGAAAAGGAGAGAACCCCTTTGTTCTCCGGCGGCATCTGACCGAAAAGCATCGTAGCGGTCAGGCAGAAATAGAGAGCGCAGAAGAACAGATACCGTTTCGGAATGGTGGTCATGTGATCGACTCGTAATTATCCGGTAAACATTGAATTTCAGGATCGCTCGGATCCTCTATATTAACTCCTGGGGGAGTTTAATCTTTCCGGCGTCTTATAGCAAGAGAGTTTTTTGAAAATGACGCCCCCTTCCAAAATCGGTTCTTTGTTTTAGAATGTGGTTGTTGTTCCTTGCCGGATTGGCGGAATTGGCAGACGCGATGGACTCAAAATCCATTGCCCGCGAGGGCGTCTCGGTTCGAGTCCGAGATCCGGTATTAGCGCTCAAACGTCTATTTTTAAGGCATTTGGGCGTTTTTTATTCTCCTTTGGCATTCAATCTGGACTCCCATCGAAAAGTCATTTGAGACCCAAACCGAGATCCAAAAAGGAGTCCAAACTAATGAAAAAACTTCCTCAATTTCAACACCGGAAAGATCGAGATTTGACATCTATTTCAATCAAGCGAAGGAAAATCTATTTGGGAAAATGGGGAGGATCAGAAGTTTTCACAGAATAAGAAGAAATTTTTAGCGGAGGGGAGATCATCAAAATAGTTATTAAAGATGGGAAACCCGTCACGAAACAGGAACCAAAGAAAAAAACATCGGTTCAGGATTTCATTCATCAACCTTCTTTCTATAGATTTTCTAAAACGCGAACGGTACCGTCATGCAATCCTGGTAAGTTGGGTAATTTTTCTGTAGTATTTGTTATTACTATTTCTGCTAAACGGGAGAAAGGTTCAAGTTTTTGTCTATCGCAACAACTATTTACTTGAATCCCATGATTTTCCCATATCCCCATTCAGCGGCACTGGCACAGGTGCCAGTGCCTTATTTTTACAAGGACGCGGTTTTGTTGATTTATCCGCTTCGGCTTCGTGACGTATTGGATATGGACATGTGGTTGAAGTCTCGGGTGGTGAAGGAGTATCATGATCAGGTCGAACTCCTCCCGCCTGGTGAGCGGGAGGAGTTCGTTGCCGGTTTATCTGACATTATTGCCGGGATAAACGGTTCCTCTGGTCGAGGGTACCGTTTATTGTGGAGCAACGCCGACGCGCTTCTTCATCTGGCGGTTCTTTTAACTCGCGGTGTTGTTGAGGAGGATCGTCTTCGGGAGTTGATATTTCCGAACGGCCTGACGGAGGAGTCTGTTGACGTGGTAACGGAGATGAAGCGGTCGGTGTGGCGTGATTTGCCGCCGGTACCGGAGTTGAAGGTGGTTGAGAAGAAGCCTCGTTATGAGACGACGAAGGAGGAGAGCGAAGCACGGATTTACCATATGTTGGCGGAGAAGTATCACTGGACGTACGATCAAATTTTGGACCTGACGGATTACCAGGCGTTTTGGTTCGGTTACATGTTCCCGGAGGAGCGGGAGCATTATGAGGACATTGACGCGATGATTCACCAGAGCAAGGCATCGTTGGAGGCGAGGGGGGCGGAAGCGTCACCGAGTCCGAAGCCTGGGGTTATTCATTTTAACAGTCCGGAGGAGTATGAGGCGTGGAAGGCGCGTCAGACCAGCCAGTGAAAATTTTCCGATTTTTTTATGTTTAATGACTTGCTTAGAGGGGTTGAATAGGTATAATGATGGACGTAAAGAAATATCCGTTTACTTTACCGGACGGGACGAATGTTTTGGTTCGGGCGTATGGTGTTGACGATCATACGGCGGTGAACCGGTGGATCCGTTTGAAGTATATGGAGAATGTTCGGGAGGCCTGTCTTGGTTTGGGCGAGCAGGAGAAGATGGAGCTTCGGTTGGCGGCTTTATCGAGGGCCGCTACGTTGACGTTCCAGGAGGGGGAGGGCCGAGACATTTTGCTTTCGGACATTCAGGGTTTTGCTCGGTTGGGTTATCAGCTTATTGACAACCCCGGTTTAACGTTTGACGAGTATTTTAAGATCATATATCCGGATGGCGTACTGACCGAAGAAGGTCTGAAAAACATTATCGATATGATGAATGCCGCCTACGGGGGAGAAGCAGAATTACCGGTTGATCTGGGTGATTCCGTAAATGAAGAAACGAAGGAAGAGCCAGATGGCGAAGGAACGGGGGGGACTGTGGCCACCGAGTCTTGATGGTTACGGGCGTGGTTCCATTCTTTCTTTTTCGATTTTCTTTCTTTGTACACTGATTTCCCTTCTACTTGATACGAGTAGTTTTCTGTCGGTTACGGTAGATGGTGTTTTTTCTCATTGTGGCCTTATGGAGGGCAACGATCATTTTGGTTGCATCCTGTTGGTAACAATCTGTGCTGTTCTTGTCCTTTTGTGTATATTTACACTGTTTGAGGATGGTGGTGATCCTTGTTATGTCCACTTTGTATGTTTTCCGGGACTTCCTTTTTATTGGATTTGGCTGAACCTTGGCTACATTGGTTTGCATCGGTTGTTTGATCTGGCCGTGATCATTGCTGCTGTTATAGTGCCGTGGAAGACCGTGGCTATTATTCTTGTTTACATGTACGGCGTGTTCGCTTCGCTTCTGTGGACTGATACCTGCAACACAACACGCGGAACCAACGTGTTAAGGTTGTTGGTTTCTTGCGTGTTGATGGCTTTCATCTGTTTTAAGCATCTCCTGATAGCCTAGTTCTACATTTTTCTTTTAGCTTTTATTGCTTGTTTTATGGCTCTTGATAATAACGAATATGAGGATCAGGCTTCAAAACTGCTTGACCTTGTCCGCGACCTTACGATGTCGGGTGCAAAACTGCCCCCGATCTTCGCACAGCTACTGCAGTTCCATGGGCAGTGGATTAAGGCATCACACACAGTGGGGGTGACCTTGATGACATTGGTTCCGGCAATATTTAAGTTTAGGCAAGGTCTCGAAGGTCTGTCCAAACTTATCGATAACCTGGATAAACGTAGAGATAAGGAGTTAGCGAATGAGCTTGCCGGATCTGACAGAAGGACGAATAAGCAGGCTTTTGTTAAAGCACGAGAAGCCTATCGAGAAACTGAGGGGTCAAAAGGCGATAAGCTACGTGCCGCCCAACAGGTATACCGCCGCGAGGCCACAAAGGAAGCACGACAGAAAGCCAGGGAAGCACGGACCAATGCAAACGAGCTTCTTGACAAAATAAGAAGAGAGAGCACAGATGCCGCTAACGAAGCCGCACAACGGGCATACAATGACACACTACAGCGAGCGAGACGTGCTGGTTATAGCAGACCCGAAGAACTTGCCGAACGAGCACGGCGCACGGCCTATAGAGACACTTATCGCGCTTCGAGGTATTCGACCCAAAATACAAGAGCGCTTACCGAGGCACAAGCAAAGATAGCCACTTCCAACCAGAACGTAATTTCTGCCCGACGAGTTGCCTCCTCTGTTAGTAGAAGTGGTAGTTTTACGAGGGCTGCTGGTATGGCGTCTGGGGCAACTCGTGCTTTGGCAGGTGTTGGTTGGGGTTCTGCAGCTCAGATAGCATATTTAACCTTACAGGACCTTTGGGACCGGCACCAAAAGAAAAAAGAAGGGGATATGAAGAAGGAGTTGGAGCACCAGACCCTTCGCAACAAGATCGCCATCACCGGCATCCAGCAGGAATCCCAACTTCGTCAGACAATGTTCAAAGCAGAAGAGGAGATGGACCGAAAACGTTTCGAAAACCTCCGTATCCTCGCCGAATCCAAAACCAAAATGAACGAAGCCGATCTTGCCATGCAAGAACGGCTTCAGAACATCGAAAAACAACGTCTGGCCGCCCAAAAGGAAGTGGAAATCTTCAAACAGAAGGTAAGTCAGGCGAAAGAAACCAGACAGCATTACGACACATACGTCCAACAAGAAGCACAGGTGAGGGATTCGGCCCAGTTCAGAACTGGTTTTGTTGAATCTTCTTTGAATGCGCTTTCTCTGGGGTTTCGCCAGCGTTCTATTGTTGATGAACGCGGTGTTGAGGCGGACGATTCAGTTAAAGCAGCCGTACGCGGTATCGGTTGGTCTACTAAAGGCACTCAACAGCGTGCCCTCACCAGCATCCTTTCTACTGCCAAGATGGCCCGAGAGACATCGATGGCCGCTGTGAAGGCCGATTTTGAGGAGTTCGTCACGGCCTACGAGTCGTTCGCCGATACCCTTTCCGCCACAACGGTCGGAGCGATGGCACCCGAAATCGCCGCCCGAATCAACAAAATAAAAGAGGACAGCGAAAAATGGATGAAAAACTCCTCGGAAAACCAGGTTCAGATGGCCGCAGGAGCCGTCTACGAGGGCGATTTCAATAAAGGCGTTCAGTCCGGTCTCATCAAATATGATAACGAAACCGATCACTATGTCTACCAAAACGAAAACGGCATCACCATCGCCGTCAAAAACGCAGAAGAGTTCGAAGAAGATAGGTCAAGAGAAGGAGCACAGGCCGCCGTCATCGCAAAAAAACAGGCGGAAGAAGAACAAAAACGGCTCGAAGAAGAAAGAAAAATAGCCGAAAAAATGCTCTCCTACCAACAGGCCTCCCTCGCCCTCGTCCAAGAACAGGTCAAAAAACAAGAAGAACTCCTCAAAAACCTCCGCGATGCCGTCAAACAAGGATACGAGTCCGATATGACCGGTCTCTTCGGTACCGGTAACAGAAAAACCGGAGAAGAATTCTACGAAATCATGGCAAACCGGAGCGATGAACTCCAAAGAGACGCCGTCCTCGCATCCCGGCGATATGCCGGCGACGCACAAGCCGCCAGCGAGTATAAGCTCGATAAAGATCTTGAAATCCTCGGAAAAAAGGACGAAAGAAAACTCGAGTCCGCCCAAGCCCGAGAAGAAGTAGACCTTGATAAGAAATTCAAAACCGAAATCTTCTCACTCCAAGTTCGAAATATCCAAGAAGAACACGCCCTCGCACTCCAAAACAATACAAAAATCTTCCAGGCATACCTCGATGCCGTTAAACAACAACGCGATGCCTATTTCCGTATGCTCGATAAACAACTCTCTGCGGAAATCACGAACGCTACCGCATACGGAAGATCGGCCACCGATGTTATGCAAGAACAACTCGAGTCCCGAGGAAATGTCACCGAGTTCGAACGGCAACAACTCAAAAATCAACAGGCCATGGAATCCGCCGACCTCGATAACAACAAAAAACTGAAAGATATGATGGCCGACCGCATCATGAACGAAAACGTCGGACAAAAATCAGGTATGGCCGAAACCTGGGAACGTTTCCAGGCCTCCGCCTTCGGCCACATGAAAGACCCCGTTGAAATGGCGATCGACTCACTCAAAGATAATCAGTCTCAAAACCATGACGACCTCATGAGCCGCCTCGACCAGTACCTGCCCGCCATAGCCCAAAATACAGCAGAAACCGACGCGGCGGCGCTCAACCAGGTCAGAAAAATTTGTCGAATTCAAATTAAGACTATGGAGAAGTGTGCGTTTAGGAATTGTCTTTTTTTGTTTCTTCGGCGGAATCGGTATTTCCCGGTGCGGGTTCAGCGGGAGACTCCTTGTCTTTGCCGTCTTTCTTCTCCGTTTTCGTATTCCTGTTTTCGTCCTCAGCGGTATTATTTTCGGTCGGCGCCGATTCGGGTGGCGGGATAATGTTGAGGGTCTCAATAATCTCGCGTCCCGAATCACCGAAACGGTCAAGTTTGTCGGCTGCAATGTCGTACATCACGGTAACCTGATATCCGGATTGATCGGTAAGGAGATAGTAGATTCGTCGGAACGGTACGTCCTCGTATTTTCCGTCAATGACGACCGACATGATATGACGCCCTTCCTGGTCATAGTATTCCGAAGCGTCGACGAACTGGCCGAATTGCTCGCCGAGTCCCTTTTGCAGTTCGTTTTGATAGGCGGAGATTGTCGGGATCGATTTAAGATCAATCTTTCCGTTCCACATCAGATTACACTGGGCGATTCCGTCACCGTGATCGACCAGGGTCAGAGCCGCAGCGGTTTCGCCGTCTTCGATCATCCGCCAGTCTCGGCCATGGCGAAAATTCCACGGACCTTTCTGGCCGTTGTAAATCAAGCTGAACGATTCGTCGGTGGGAGGAACGTTCAGTTCGGCCAGCTTGTCATCGGTCAGCTCTTCTGGGTTTTCCATCGGAGCTATTCGGATTCGAATGGTTCCTTTCCAGTCCAAGCCGGGTTCAACCAGACTCTCGGTGCGTTTTTCGGAGATCGTCATTCCGAACCAGGTCATACGATTCGATTTCAGGTCGAATTGATATTTACCCTGAATGTCCATCGCGATGCTTGCGCCAAGCGCAGCTCCCTGGATTGTACTCGGAAGTGGGTTTCCTTGCGGGTCCTTCTGATTTCCCGTCAGATAGAGATCGACCTCGGCCATATCATCGACAATAGCAGTCAGAACGAAGCGGACAGTGTTCGCTTCAATCGATTCAAGTCCCAGGAGTGCTTGAAGGACGTTGGTCGGGAGTGTCCATTCTTCGCCGAGTTTCACCTCTTTGTTCGGCAGAAAATAATCAAGAAGGATCGAGTTGATCGGGAGTTCCGAAACCAGGAGATACTGGTCATTTTTAAAAGGACCGGCCGGCGAGTAAAGCGAAAGGGACTGACCGTCATAATCGACGATGATATTTTTACGCGAAATGTCCAAAAGAGGGCGCGTGATTCCCCCTTGGAAGTTTCGTCGCATTCCGGCTTGTGTGTATTGCCGTATCGACTTTAAATGCGGATTTGTAGCGAGGGGATTCCATTCGAGGATTCGTTCTTCATAACAGAAACCCGCGACCAATTCCATCTTGTCGGATGGGGAAACTCTTTCGCTCCCCAGAAGGGTTTGGATTACCGTTCCGTTTCCTTCGATGCCGATTTCGACCATATCGGTAGTCCCGACTTTTCGAGACGAACGCAGAAGGCATGATTCGCGCTGTTTTCCCATCGCCGGTTGCGGAGCTTGGGAGGCGAGCTGTTGCGAAGGGAGAGCGGATGGGGTCGGTATTGGCGCGCCCCCGCGGCTCGGAAGAGGGAGCCCCCCCTGACGTTGCGCGGCGGAGCGATTTTGCGCTTCCAACACAGGGACGGTAAAGATAATCCCACCGATGAGCAAAAGACCGATTCCGAAGAGATAAAACTTCGTTTCCTTTACAAACATATTTCTCATCCGTCCTTAACTTGAGATATTCCTGCCGTCGGAATCATGCGGGTCGTTCCGATACATCCGGATGAAATAAAAGCATCTCTTTTCGAGCTTTTATTCCGGTAGTTCAACGGCTAAAAGGGGAGTTAAACGTTGGCATTATAGGCAAAAACGCTAAATCTCACAAGATGATTTGGTCTTGAGCGCTTCTTTGACAACCGAAGCCATGAGTGAAACAACCTCTTGAGCGGACAGATCGCTCGAATCGACTATATGCGCATCGTCAGGTTTACGTAACGGTCCGACCTGGCGAGCCATATCACCCTCGTCCCGTTTGATGATCGAGGCGAGAATCTCGGGATATGAGGGTGATTCCCCGTTTTCCTGAAGCTGTTTCATGCGTCGGATGGCACGGACTTCCGGCGAAGCGGTAAGGTAGAACTTGCAGGGGGCGTCTGGGAAGACTTCCGTCCCCTGGTCTCTCCCTTCGGTTACGATATTTCGTCCCTTGGCGGCCTGCCGCTGGAGAAGAACCATCTGTCGACGAACGAGAGGATTATCGGCCGTGTGTCGGGTCAGCGAGGTGATCAGCGGGGATCGAATATCGTCAGAAATATCGTTTCCGTCGAGGAATGTACGACCGTCTCGGTTGAGGATACGACGATCTTTCAAGAATTCAGCGACTTGAGGGTATTCCTCCAGAGGGATTCCGGCACGATAAGCCGCGAGCGCCGCTGTTCGATACATTGCTCCTGTGTCAAGATAGTTAAAATTGAGTTCTTTTGCAAGGTTTTTGGCGACCGTGCTCTTCCCGCCCCCGGCGGGACCGTCGATCGTTACGACAAAATCGGTGATCTCAGACAAAATTATTTGCGCTTTCTCTTTTGATTTTCCATTGTGGACTATATTCTCAATGCCAGGCCGCTATTCTAATACGAAAATCGCGTCGGGAGAACCCCATTCCATTCAACTTGGGACTAAAAGATGCGATTTTAACGATTTTAACGATAGCTTGATGTGGGGACACAAAGAATAATAAAGAAAATAGTGAAAATAGAGTAAATAAATAGGCATGGCAATGTATACTAAGTTAGCTGGGATTGCAGATTGATATAGAATAGCAGAGCAACGGGATGATAGATTTAAATATGGAGAAGAAAGGACAACCCGAGGATTTCGATGATCTCTCGGCCGATCGATTTTGGAACGATGAAGACGAGCTGGAGAATGAACAGTCACGGGACGAAATATTGACATCGTCCCGAAAACGAAAAGGTTCCGATTCTCTGATGGACGATCCTATCCATCTCTATCTGATTCAAATGGGGGAAACTCCGGTTATGAGTCCAGAGGAGGAAAAGGTTGCGGCGCTTAGAATCGAAAAGACGCGGGTCGTATACAGACGGTACCTTTTTCAACTCGATTACATCCTTTACGCAAGCGTTCTTCTTCTCGAAAAGGTGAAGAACGGAACGCTTCGACTTGATCGAACGCTTGAAGTCTCGGTGACAAACGCTCCGCGGAAAAAACATTTGAACGGGTTGTTGCGGCCTCATTTAGAAACGCTAAAACAAATTGTTATCGAAAATCGTAAAGACGCATTACGAGCTCGAAGTCGAAGATTTTCGCCTGAGCAGCGTCTGGTTTCTTTCCGGCGTCTTCGCCATCGCCGTCAGAAGGGGTATCGTCTCCTTACCGAATTGGGTATTAGAAATTCGGTTCTGATTCCCTACCTAGAAAAGCTCCGAAAGATGAGCATCAGGATGACTCGTCTCCGCGAACAGATCGCTAAGATAAAGTCAGGCGAATTGAAATTTAATGATCCCTCTTTTCGTGAAAAGAAGGCACGACATCTTAGGAAGCAACTCCTCGAACTGATGCGTCGCACCGGGGAGACCGCATTAGGGCTCGAAAAAAAGTTTTCGGATCTCGACGGTGCAGCGAAAATGTACGGATTGGCGAAACGCGATTTTTCGTCGGGAAATCTCCGTCTGGTTGTCAGTATCGCAAAAAAATACAAAAACCGCGGGCTCGGTTTTCTTGACCTGATTCAGGAAGGAAATACGGGGCTGATGCGCGCGGTGGAAAAATTTCAATACAAACGCGGATGTAAATTTTCGACCTACGCAACATGGTGGATTCATCAGGCTATTACGCGCGCGATTTCGGAGCAGGGGAAGAATATTCGAGTACCGGCCCACGTGATGGAATCGATCAGCGCAATCCGCGCGACTTCACAAGAGATTTCGGTAAACCGGGATTCGTCGACGACGCTTGCGGAAATCACGAGTTCCTCGGGCGCGTCGCCTGGCGATCTCGATAAAGCGCTCAGAGCCAGCCGCCAACCTTTGTCACTCGATACTCCGGTCGGAGAAGACAGTGAAAATGTTTACGGCGATATGATTGAAGATACCCGCCAGGTCGATCCTATGGTCGAAATCAGCCGTTCGGACCTGCGCCGGATTCTGGAAGACATCCTATCGGCTCTTTCGGAACGTGAACGGCAGATCATTCGTCTTAGGTATGGATTTGTTGACGGATACAACTATACACTGGAAGAAGTCGGGAAAATATTTGAAGTGACGCGAGAACGCGTTCGACAGATTGAAGCTAACGCCGTTCGAAAACTGCAACATCCGATGCGGGCGAAGAGACTCTATCCCTTCCTGGACACGCTTTCTTCGCTTTCTTCGTCATCGACGATTGAGATTTTCTGACGATTGATGAAATATTATTTTCTCGGTACAGATGAAGCCGGTTACGGCCCAAATCTTGGGCCGTTAACGGTTTCATCTTCGTTGTGGGAGATTGACTCGCCATGTACAGAGGATCCTTTATCACTTCTCAATCGCCGTGTCCTCAATGCGATGGGGTTTCAAGGGGGATTTAGGATATGCGATTCGAAGCGTCTTTATCATCCTGGAAATCTCGCCCCATTGGAGCGTTCCTTTTTTTTTGCGCTTCAGTGCGTAGCGAAATGGGAAGACGAACTTCCTCTTTTTCGTAGGAAGGAGCCGTCGTGCCTTTATTATCCCTCCTGGCTTTCGATGATTTACGAAATTTCATCAGCCCCGCAGGCAGAGATCGAATTTATTCCGCCCTGGGAGAAGGAAATTTCATTTTCGCTTCCTCTAACCGGTTTTCAAGATTGGATTGAAAGGTTTTCGGAGGATTATTCCGTCACAAACTCGCGTTTGGAAAATGAAGGGGTCCGTCTCATTGGGATCGCTTCGAGGCGAGTTCAACCGAAAGAATTCAACCTTCTGATTGACCGATTAGGACTCAAAAGCGAACTTCTTGCGGAGATTACAATGGAGACGGCGCTCTCTCTTCTCCGTCCGATTCTTAAAAGGAATTCCGAAAAGAAAGAGATTATTCTCTGTTGCGATAAGCTGGGAGGCCGAAATCGTTACGGAGATCTGTTGACCCGTTTCTTTCCCGAATCGAAATTTCGGGTAGAAATTGAATCACGGGCCCTAAGTGTCTATTGGGTTCCACTCTCTCGAGGAAGGATGACCGTTCTTTTTCAAGCCAAAGGGGAATCGAATATTCCGACCGCACTTTCATCGATCGTCAGTAAATATCAACGGGAAATATCGATGGAAGCGTTTAATCGATATTGGCAAAGGCGCCGGTTCGATTTGGAACCGACCGCCGGATATCCGGTTGACGCCAAACGCTTCCGAAAAGACACCGACGGGATTCGAAAGAATGAAGGAATTGAAGACGACTGTTTTTGGAGAAAAAAATAAGGTATGATGGTCTTGGGAAAGGGAAGATTCTTTCGTGAAATTTCGCACAGCAAAGGGTGAGATATGCCGTTATTCGGAGTCCACGAATCGATCGCCGGAGGATTTGATCAAGCCGTTTTCCAAGCCGCGAGCAAAGGATTTAAGACTTTACAGATTTTTTCGAAAAACAGTAATCGCTGGTCAGCCAAACCGATTCCGACCGAGATTGCGGAAAAGTTTCGCGGATCTCTTCAAAAGGCGGGAATCGTAAACCCGATCATTCATGATTCCTATTTGATCAACGCGGCCTCGCCGAACGAGGAACTTCGAGCCAAGTCGGTGAATGCCCTTGTCGACGAGCTGAATCGAGCCGATCTGCTGGGGATCAGCGGCGTGGTGATGCATCCGGGCGCGTATACGACGGGTACCGAAGAGTCGGGTCTTCGGTTGGTGGCCGACTCGCTTGACCAGGCGTTTCGAGAAGCGGCAAACTCGGCACGAATTCTCCTCGAGACCACCGCGGGGCAGGGGACATGTTTAGGCGCGCGATTTGAGCATCTGGCAAGGATTATCGACCTTTCAAATTACCCCGAAAGGCTCGGTGTATGCCTGGATACTTGTCATATCTTCGCGGCGGGATATGAATTTCGTACGGAAGAAACCTACGAAAAGATGATGACCGAATTCGACACGGTCATCGGGATCGATCGTCTGAAAGCGATTCACTTAAATGATTCGGTCAAAGGGTGCGGCAGCCGGGTTGACAGGCATGCCGCAATCGGTTACGGCGCCATCGGGAAAGAAACATTCGGCTTTCTCGTCAACGATCCGCGGCTAGCCGGTCTTCCGATGATTTTGGAAACACCGAAAGGAGAGGTCGAAATTGACGGGAAGACCGAAGATTGGGACGATGTCAACCTTCGGACGCTTCGCTCGTTGGTTCGAGTCTGATGTCGACGCTTTCGCGGTGGGCGGTCAGTCCTTCGAGCGTCGCGATGAGATGGATGTCGTCGGCCATATTTTCGAGTCCTGTTCGATCGAAATAAATCAGGCTATTCGAACGGAGAAAATCGTTGGATGTAAGACCACTGGCGAATCGGGCTGTCCCGCCGGTCGGCAGAACATGCGATGGACCTGCCGCATAATCACCTACCGCGACGGGTGTGTAGTTCCCCAGGAAGATCGCGCCGGCATGAGGAATCTTTTTGGCGAGAGTTTCGGCGTCCGCTGTGGCGATGTGAAGGTGCTCCGGTGCAATCAGGTCGGCGATTCGACAGGCTTCGTCACAATCTTTAGTGAGGATAACCGCGCCGAACTCCTCGAGAGAAAGGCGCGCAGCGTCACCCCGTTCAATTTGGCGGAGCCGCATTTCCAGTTCGGTGAGGATTTCCCGTAATTTGGCCTCGTTCCATCCGATTAGGATACTTGAGCCGGGCGCGTGTTCGGATTGCGCCAAAAGGTCGTAGGCAGTGTAATCGGCTCGGGTCGATTCGTCGACAATGACGACGACTTCGCTCGGACCGGCGATCGAGTCGATATCGACAGAACCGTAGACATGCTTTTTGGCCAGGGCCACGAAGAGATTCCCGGGCCCGACAATCTTATCAACCGCGGGGATTCCTTCAACGCCATAAGCGAGGGCGGCAACCCCTTGTGCGCCACCCATCCGGTAGACTTCACTGACTCCGATTTCTTCAAGAGCTGCTAAGAGACCCTGGTTGTAGGCGCCGTTGGGGGTCGGAGGAGCCATAACGGCAATCTCTTTAACCCCCGCGACTTGTGCCGGAACGGCGGTCATGAGAAGCGTGGAAGGATACGCCGCGGCACCGCCGGGAACGCAGATCCCGATTCTATTGAGCGGAAGATATCGTTCGGCCAGCCAGCCGCCAGGACGTTGAATCCGGACGTCTTTGTGCAGAATCGCTTTCTGGAATTCTTCGATATTTTTGCGAATACGGCGGATGACGGTCAGATAGCTGGGGTCGGCGTTCCGATGGGCCTTCTTGATTTCTTCCCGAGGAACGCGGATCGTTTCGCAGCTTAGATCGGCACCATCGATCCGGCGGCTATAGTCGAGGAGCGCTTTGATCCCTTTATTTGAGATATCGGCGCAGATCCGTTTAACGACCTCTTGCGGGGTGAGTGCCTCGCCGAACGTCTCTATCGTTTTCTGTCTACCTCTGGGACTGACGATATCGCCTTGCGGACTTAGTTTTCTGCGGAGTTCCGCGATCTTTTCGGGAATGTTTTCGTTATTACCGTTTACCCAGAGAATATTCAGTTGTTCTGTCATTTTTGCCTTCCTCAACGACATTTTCCGCGAAGGGAATTGTCCTTTTTGAGTATGTTTGGTACAATGGCACCAAGATAGTTCTATGTTACCTTAAAATCACTTTAAGGGAAGAGTCCCGTCAGGATGACCAGGGGAGATCGAGTGGAAAAACGCTCTTTTGAAGTGAGTTGCCCGCATTGCGGCTCCGTCCTTCTGATTGAGGATCGGAACAATCCTGATTTAACTGAGGTCTGTCCGAACTGTCAAACGGTTTTTCTTCCTGTGATTCCGGTTGACGAACGATCTGATCTCCCTTCGATTAGCGGTTCCGACGCTATTGAGGGGGCGGAAGACTTCGACAGACCAGACGATGAATTTCGGATTTTGGGGATTCCCGCGTTCCCCTTGATTGTCACTCTTGCCTGTATCGTGTTTCTATTGGCTGCGGTGATCTCCTTCCTTTTGAGCTCCGGCCGAAAGGAAGCTGTTCATGGTGAATCTCTTTCCGCAGATCCGTCTGTCCTAGAATCTGATATTTCCGTGGACGTTCCGCAAACCCTCAGCGACCGATCAGATGAGGAAGATCGCCCCTCTTCCAATTCCGAGATTTCAGCGGTTTCGGGAGAGTACGATACTGTTGACGCAGAGATTGGCACACTTCCGGATGATCCGGACTTCCTTGAAGAGAATCGGTATGATGATTTCGCGTTTCCCGATCAAATCGGCGAAAAAAACGACGATCTTGACTTGGCAACCGACGACGAGGAGACAGTATTGATCGAAGAATCAGCCGAAGCCTATAAACCACAGACGGCTTCCGAAACGCTCTCCGACGTTCATGAAGATTTGCGGGATACTGCCGTCGATCCCGTTCAGACCGAGGATTCACAAAGTCATTCCGAAGAAAATAGGAATGAAAACGCGAACGATGGTGAAAGTTTTGACGTGACGACGAACGCCGATAGCGATGTGACGGTTCTTTTCTCGGCGATGACGCGCTCTTCGAACGATCCGATCAATCTGGAGCAACGTCTTAACCTGAACATTCGTCAGGTCAGATTGGCTCAAGCGGGGCTTGCCGATTTTATCCGCCTCTTTTATCAGCTGACTGGTGTTCCGGTTCAACTTGATTGGCGTGATTTTCCCTCGCCGGTCGTGACTTGGGAAAAACGGACACCTTATGAGGCGGCAAATCTCACGGCGTCGCAGTTCATCAATGAGTTCGCGACCTCCTTTCATTTGGAAGTTGTCATGGGGGAGGATCGAGTCATACTGACAGATCCATCGATTAAAAACGATATTCCCGGAAAAGTTATTTTTGACTGTTCCGATCTCATTGGAGATGATTTTGAGTCCGAATCATCCCCATTTTCAGCCGACAAAGGAACTGAATCGTTTTTTCCGGAACAGCTTTCGTTATCGATTCTCGAATCCGCCTTTCGCGATCTAGTCTTGGATCAGACACTTCTCCCATCGGAGAAATCACCAATTCTCGAACGAGGAACCGATCAGAAGAGTTTGGTCTTATCGGCCGACCGGAAGACAATTGAAAAAGCCTACGTCTTTTTTGATCGGCTTCGTTCTTTACGCCACCTTCCGCAAAAAAGAATCGTTGAAGCCGAGATTTTGATTCCAGAAACCCTTTGTTGGGAAAATCGTCTTTCGAATCCAATTTCGATTTCCTTTCTGCGCGCGGTTCCTCTTTCAGAAGCCCTCATCCTTATAGAACGAGAATATCAAATTCGTTTCTTTTTCGACTATGCAGCGATTCCCGGCGGCGGGGAAGTCCTGGAAACTCCTGTTCGGCTCATTGTCAAAGAGCAACCGCTGGAGCAGGTTCTTTCGGAACTCTTAAGCCCTCTGGGACTTAAATTTGTCGTTCTGACCGAAGATCTGCTTGCGGTGACTTCGAGCGGAGCCGGCGAGGAGTTTGATGCCGAGATTCACTTCTATGCGACGCCGGAGGAAGACATTTCGCTCGACGAGGCCGCCGCTCTAGCCGATCGAATCCGTAAATCAGTCGCGCCCGAGAGCTGGCAAACCGATTCTCGATCCGGAGGGATGATCTGGATCGACCCGTTCTCCCATTCTTTCTATATTCGCCAGACTATCGCAAACCAGATTAAGGTACGGCGTTTCCTTCAATCTGGTCTTGTTGGAAAAGAGATCTCGTTGTAAAATGAAGACGAGTTATTTGGTATACGCACCGAATTATTGGAGGTTTAAATGATATCCCAGTTTTTGTGCCGACTTGTTCTCTTTGCGCAGGACACAGAACCGGTTGCCCAGAAAATGCAACAAAGTCCCCAACAGACGATGTTCAGTTTCATCTGCATGATCTTTCTTTTTTTGATTGCGATGTACCTTCTCTTTATCTTGCCGAAACGTCGGCAGGAGAAACAGATGAAGCAGCTTTTTGATTCGCTGAAAAAGAACGACAAGGTGATGACGTCGAGCGGGATCATCGCGTTGGTCCATTCCGTGGACAAAGAAGCCGGTGAGGTTGTGCTCAAAGTGGATGACTCGAATAATACCAAAATCCGTTTTTCGATTCAGTCGATCTATTATGTTTTTCCGGAAAAGACCGATCAGAAGTCGGATTCTTCTGAGAAGTGACGAATATTAGGTAAGCGAGTTTTTGTTTACGTTCCGTAACAACTTGAGATGTTCATGATGAAACAAGTATTTCGTAGTTTTTTCTGTCAGATCATCGGCTCCGTAGCCATCGCGATCTTTCTTATGGCTCCCTTTGCGTTTGCGCAGGATGATCCGCAAGCTGCGCCTACCGAACAGTCCGCCGTCGCCCAATCGGATCAGGCTCCTGCTGAGGAGCTTTCCTCAGTCGGGGAGACGGCGGTCGAATCGGCGCCTGAAGACGATGAGGTCTCTGCCGAAGAGAGCGATTCTACCGGCGACGCGCAGGCAACCGAAGATCTCGCTTTTGACGGAGACAATCCCGATGTCGAGATTTCACCGAGTGATATTACCGTGACACCCGTTCCGCAGGCGAAAAAACTCCAGCTTGGCGGATCGATCATTTTTGCGACGGTGATCGGTATTTTTCTCGTATCCTGGCTTCTGGCGAACTATTTTGCGAAAGCCTGGCGGATGCAGGACTACAAAGGAAGATATTTCATTGTGTTCTTCTGCTTCTTCTTGGCGCTTTTTTCGACCGTTTACGGGCTTTTGGGACATCGCTTGAATCTGGGGATCGACCTGCGTGGCGGTTCGATCTTGGTTTATGAGGTGACGCAGAAGATTTCGGACGAAGCGACCGACGAAGAGCGTGCCGTAGCCGCCGAGAAAGGTGTTGACGCTCAGACGATGGACGATCTCAAACGTGTCCTGGCCGAACGTATCAACCAGGGGGGGGTGAGAGAAATCCAAATTCAGGAGCTCGGCAACAATAAAGAGATCATGATCACGATCCCCGAAGCCGATGAGGCCGAGATCGCACGTATTGAACGGAAAGTCAATGAAGCCGGGCAACTGAAATTCCGAATCCTCGCTTCGACCCAGGCGCCGGAAGAAAAGGAACTGATTGATATTGCCCGTCGCCCTGACCTTGCGGATAATAATTTGATCCGTCTTCCCGAACCGATTGGGAAAGACCGTATCATTCTGGGCGGATCGTGGGTTCCCGTTGATCCGACGATGGTGGAAGATCTGCGGACGATGCCCGATGTCGTCACCCGTGAAGCGCCGGTACAGCCCGCCGCGGAAAACGGTCAGGAATCTGAAAAGACGATTGAAGTGCTTGTCCTAGAGCTGACCGATCTGTATGACGTTTATGGCAGACATATGGCCCGTGTCAATAAGTCAGTCGGCAGCCGCGGAGAACCGGAGCTCCAGTTTGAGATGAATCGGGACGGAGCCGAACGAATGAAGCACCTGACCGACCGCTATAAGCGAGGAGCCGAGCGAACACGCGGCCGACAGCTTGGGATCATTCTGAACGACAGTCTTTATTCGGCTCCGGCCATCAATGACAAGATCGAAAGCCGCGGCGTGATCACTTTTGGGAATAACCTTTCCGAGGAGTCGGTTCGCCGGATCAACCGTGACGTTGACGACCTTTTGAAAGTGATGAAGAGCGGTGTCCTCCCGGCGCAGCTGAGCGACGAACCGGTGACACGAATGCTGACCGGTCCGACGCTTGGTGAAGATACGATCCAACGCGGAAAGAACTCGATTCTCTGGGGCGGTTTGCTTGTGATCGTCTTTATGATCGCGTACTATGGTTTCGCAGGATGTGTCGCCGCTTTCGCGGTTCTGATGAACCTCCTGTTGATTATGATGGTCATGCTCAGTCTTCGCGCGGCGTTTACACTCGACGGTCTCGCCGGTTTGGTCTTGACCGTCGGTATGGCGGTGGACGCCAACGTTCTGATTTTTGAGCGCATCAGAGACGAGCTTTCCGGCGGCGCGACGCTTCGCATGGCGATTCGCAACGGTTTCTCGCGCGCGTTTACCGCGATTTTTGACTCAAACATCACGACGATGCTGACCGCGGTTATTCTTTACAGCGTCGGGAGCGAGCAGATCAAAGGGTTCGCGATTACCCTTTTCCTCGGCGTTCTGTTCAGTATGTTTACCGCAACTTACGTCTCGCGAATCATCTTCGAAACCTGCGAGCGGAAGGGGTGGATCGGCACTCGATGTGTCTATCCGATCCTTCCCGGTCTCAAGCCGTTCCCGAAGACAAACATCCATTTCATGAAGTCCAGAGTCTATTTTATCGTCCTTTCCCTCGTTCTGATCGTGATCGGAATTGTCGGACTTTTTGCCCGCGGGAAAGGGATATTCGACATTGATTTTGTCGGAGGCGTTCAGGTTCAAGTTCTCTTTAATCAGCCGAAACAAATCGGCGAGATCCGGTCGAGTTTGAAAGAACTGCCCGACCTTGCCGTCAGTAAACTCTCGCTGACACAAGATCATTCGGGGAGTAAGGTTTCCGACGATTGTTGTTTCTCGATCAGTACGTCCTGCCCGCCCGATGTTCAGTCTGAAGAATACCGTCATCAAGTCGAATCGGTTCTTGGCAAGGCGTTTGGCGATGATCTGGTGACCAGTCACTGCTCGTTCGCAAATATCCGAACCGAAGATGTGCCGGTTCCCGGCTCGACGATCGGCGAGGTGAAAAAGAGCGTTCTTTTTGATTTTGACATTGAACCGGCCCAGTCCAAAGAAGAGGTTGACGGTTACTTTAAAGACCACCTGACCGCATTTCTTGACGAGAATAAACTTGAGGATCTCAAGTATACCGTAGAATGTCCCGATCCCGAAGATGTCAAGGGAGAGAAGGTCCACAGTCGATGGCGCATTGTCTTTGATACCGAAGACGAGTCGTTGGTCGGACTCCTTGCCCAACGGGTGGCCGATGATGTAACCGGTCGGCCGGTCTTCGAATCGTCGCAGGTGATCGGCAGTTCTGTTGCCGGTTACGCCAGAACGCAGGGTGGGCTTGCTCTCCTTGGGAGTTTGTTCTGTATCGTGGTCTATATTGGCGTCCGGTTTAAGAAACTCGTTTTCGGGTTTTCAGCGACAGTCGCCTTGATCCACGACGTCCTGATCGTACTCGGATTTATGGCTCTGAGTAAATGGCTTGCGCCTTACCTTGGAGTTATTGGAATCGTTGAGTTTAAAATCGGTCTTCCGACCGTCGCCGCGATTCTGACATTGATCGGGTACTCGTTGAACGATACGATTGTTCTGTTTGACCGAATGCGCGAGATTACCGGTAAAAACGTGACGATCAATGAAGATATTGTCGATCAGACGATCAATCAATGTATGAGCCGAACGATTTTGACCTCGTTGACGACGCTGTTTGTCGCGCTGGTCCTCTATATTTTTGGCGGTGCCGGAATCCACACTTTCGCTTTTGCTATTACGCTGGGGGTGATTGTCGGTACATACAGCTCGCTCTTTATCGCTTCGCCGTGCCTCCTTTGGCTTTTGAAGTCGTCGGCGAAAAAGAAGTGATTCACATGTAACAGGTCCCAAAACGGCGGAGTCTTGGCGCTCCGCCGTTTTTTTAGAGATCGGAAAAAGGACGTTCAAAATGATTTATCAAATACGGCGGATGATTCGTGACGACTGGGATGAAGTGGCCGAGCTGATCTACCGTTCACTCAATGAATGGTATCGAATTCATCGCGGAATCGATCCCTTCGCTCAGTCTAAAGAAAGCATGCTAGTCTTTCCACGGGTTTACGAGTCGCTCGATCCGGGGTGTTGTGTCGTCGCTACCGATCCGGAATCCGGTCGGATTGCGGCGACTTCTTTTTTTCATCCGCGTCCGACCCATATTTCGCTTGGGATACTGAACGCCCATCCTGATTATTGGGGTAAGGGAGCGGCTGGAGTGGTGCTCGATGAAATCTGCCACATCTCGGAAAGCGAGAAGCTGCCCCTTCGACTGGTATCGAGTGCGGTCAATTTTGAGTCGTTTAACCTTTACAACAGCCGTGCTTTTGTGCCATTTGCGTTCTTTCAGGATATGTCGGTTAAAGTTCCGGAGAGCGGGTTTGAGGTTATTCCTCCGGAGGGAGAGGAAATGACCGACGCAGCGCTTTCGGATGTCGCCGAGATGGCAGATCTGGAATACCGTTTGTGCGGGATTCGCCGTGAAAGCGATTTGCGTTATTTCGTTGAAAATAAGGAGGGTATATGGGGAATGAGTCTCTCCAGGAATCTCGCGACCGGTCGAATAACCGGATTCTGCGCTTCCGTCTGCGATCCCGGCAGTAACATGGTCGGCCCCGGTTGCTCGGAATCCGAGACTGAAGCGGCGGCGCTTATTCGACGGGAATTGAATCGGTATCCCGGGAAGTCTCCGGCATGGCTGATCCCGTCGAACGCCTTGGAGTTGCGGCGCGAAATGTTCAAACTCGGTGCGAGGAACACCGAAACGCATATCGCCCAGATTCGCGGGGGAGAAGCATTTGTGAAAGGAATTCTTCTTCCCTCGTTTATGCCCGAGACTTGTTAGACGCTTGGTGCGAATAAAGAAAGTGCGCGCTCCTTCGAGTGTTGAGGGGCGCGCTCTTTTCGCTTGTTATGAGTGTTGCGGCAGATTACGACACGGTCAGTCCACTTTTGGCTGACGCGGGACAGTCAACCATTCCGGATGTTCGCGAAGTCCTTCGGCTTCGACGACCGGCCAGGAGGCTCGCAGGGAGTCTTCTTTCAGTCCGATATTGTCAAAGGTGAAGGGTTCAAAACCGATATCCCAAGCGGGGGAAGAGGGGGAGAGTCGGTAATCCCCGGACGCGGGATCGACAAAGAGCGGGTCGGCGACGATGCCGTGAGGATCAGCTCCTTCGGTCTGCCATTCTTCCCAACCTTTATCTTGATCGGTTTTAATTCGATCGGTTCCGTTCCAGATCAGATTCCAGTCAAAAGCGTTCGCGGTGAGATTGCAGTTCGAGTGACGTGTATAGATCGAATCGGGGTAGGAGGGGAAATAGAAGATGTTTCGTTCGACCCAGTTGCCGGTCATGATCGTTTTGTCGTCACGTCCGACAGCCGTTCTTGGGTCGATAAAACCGCGCATCTGGGCCCAACCAGGCTGTTTGATTGCCCGCGTGTACCGATCAATCATGAACGGAAGACGATCGTAGAAAGTTCCGCCGGGAACGTCCTTCCATCCCTGAAGGGAGAGTTGGAATCCGTGTCCACCGTTTTCGCTACCGCAATCGACAATGATGTTGTTGTAAATGTGATTGTCTCGACCGTTATGCAGATGAAGGGCCCCTTGGGAACATTCTTCGATCAGATTGTCATAGACGTCGACCCCGCCGCAATTTTCGTCGAGATAGAATCCGTAGGCGAACCGATGAAAATCCCAACATCCCATCGAAAAAGCGAATCCGACACTGTTTTTCACGTGGTTATGCCGAATGATCGAGCCGCGGCTACCGGTCCAGTTGTTACCGTCGGTATAGGTGGCGCCGGTGTCTTCGACGTCAGTGTTTAGGTCTCGGAAAATATTATTTTCAAAGAGGTGAAAGGCGCCGCTGTAGATGATCGCTCCGCGCGGAAGATCATGACAGAGGTTGTTTCGAACGCGGGTGGCGCAACCTCCCAAACTGATTGCGAATCCGTGGCGATTTAGACGCCCGGTGTGGTGAATGTAGTTGTTTTCAATCAGGTTTTCATTTCTGGTCATCGTATAGGCGTCGCCGCCGCCTAACGATATGCCATAGCCACCCAGCTGAAATAGGTCGCAACCGATCACACCGCAACGAATCGCTTCGTCAATTTCAATCGCCGCTTCATCAAAATACCCCATTTCATAGAAACGGGATTGTTCGATCCGAACGTCAAGGCAATTTTCGCCGTAAATGGCCTGACGGTCCGTGCCTGTGAAAGAAAGTCCGCGAATTCGAAGGTGATTGGTGCCGTCGAGTCGCAAGATGATCAGATCGAGTGCCGCCGAAACTACAGTCACATCGTCGAATTCAGCACCTTCGGGAGGAATCAGGTAGAGTTTCTTCCCCTCGACATCGTGGTACCATTCTCCCGGCGCGTCGAGCTCTTCGCGCAAACCGAAAAGATAGAAACGGTCGGCCGCACGCGGCGCGTTTGAGAAAGGACGGGCAACCGTTATGGTATTGGTTTGGGCATCGACTTGGGAAATGTCGGCGATACTGTTTCCGTAGTTAAAGCGATCGAAGAAGCAGACGCTTCCCTCCACGGGGTTTGACCAATTGTGAAAGTCTTCCGGCAACAGAGGAAGGAGTGTCGGCGTTTCGGGGGTGTCCGACTGCTCGAATTTGCCGATTAGTCGACCCGGAACGAACGCGTAACCTCCGGCATACGGATATCTCGGTTCAAAGTTTGGATAACGCGCCTCAATGAGCCGTTTATCATTCCAGTAGAGATTTTTGATCTTTTTCGGAGTTTCCCCCTGTTGGGCATCAAAGGACGTACCGGTCAGATCAGTTTCCCAGACGTTAGAAAGGCCGAGGAAAGACGACTTTTTCCAGCCGAAAATCGGTTCTGACCCGGCGAAAATGACACGTTCGCTTTCGGGCGCCGCGCTATCTTTTGGGGGGTTGACACCCTCGATCAGGAGGGGAAATTCAGGCGTTCCCGAGTCGGTTTGGTTGAGAAGGACCGTCTCGGTCATTTGATACCGTCCGGGTAGGATATGAATGGCCGAAGGAACGTCCGGGTTTTTCATTCGATTCCGACGTAAGGTCTCGATACCTTGGGCAAGGGTTCGGACCGGTTTGTTTTCGGTTCCCGGTGCGTCGTCGCTTCCGTTTGGCGAAACCCAAATATCGGCTGCCCGCGCCGAATGAAGGATAGCGACGAGAATAAAAAAAATCTGACAGGTGATTCGTTTCATGATTATTGTTACTTTCTGTTAGCGGTCGGAATTGCATCGAAAGTCTGGTCTAAAACTCGGGAAAGAATTCCTTCATTCAAGACTTACCGTCCTACGCTATTTTATTCGATCAAACGACGATTGAAAAGTATTTTGAAGCGTTTCGTGAAGGGATTCGAAACAATATCGAGAAATGGATAAGATATTCGAAATTCACAAGATGAATAGTAAATATTTTCATCGATGGATTATTCGAAGTTTTTCCTGAGCTTCGATACTTCCGGCTTCGGCGGCCTTCTTCCAGATTCGAACGGCTTCGGAGTAATCCTGTTTGACGCCGATTCCTTTGGCGTAGCAGTCGGCTATAGCACAGGTGGCGTGCATTTCTCCCTGTTGAGCCGCCTTTTGCCAGCAGCGCAGGGCCTCGGCGGTGTTCTTTTTGATTCCGGTCCCGGTTAAGTAACAGAGACCCAGTTCGTATTGAGCGTATTCGTCTCCGAGCTCGGCGGCGACCTTCCACCACTGGGCGGCTTCGACCGGGTCTCGTAATTCCGCGGGCCCATGTGCCGAAATGGATGCCAGTTCAAGTTGGGCGCGTAGATGGCCCAATTTAGCGGCTTTTCGGTACCATATCTGAGCTTCGGAGAGATTCTGTCTTTCGCCGCGACCCGACTGAAATGAACGTCCTTTCCGATAGAGCGCTTCGGCGTCTTTCTGTCCAGGCGCCGAGACGTCTTCTTCGGAAAACTGCTGATGCGCCGGAATGAGATGGAGAATTTTCGCAAGATGATAGAGAATACCCTTTTTGCGAGTCAGAACGGATTGGAGTTTCAGACAGAAAAGGAATCCGGCGAGAAAGGAAACGATTGCCGTGGCAAGAATGATCATATCGTCAGTTACAGCTCATGAAATTATGTTTATCGGTAAGGCGCGAAAAGACCTCTGTTCGCGCGCTTCATTCTAAACATTTTACTCTTTCGGGTCAACGAGAATCCCAGAAACGGCTATTCGGAGGAAAAGGGGTATGATGTTCATTTCTTCTTTGAGAAAGCCGATCGAGCAGAGAAGCCGTTAGAAAGAGGAAAAACGCCGCGAAGAGAAAGAAACGGCGTGAGCTTAACCGAATTGAAGTTCGATGTCGGTTTTTAAAGAAATCTTCCGGTGTCGGGTTGAACTGACCGTTGGTGATTTCAGAAATTTTTTTCAGAAAATCTTCTCCGCCGGCGGAAGGGTAATATTCCGGAGAGGATTCGATAACAGGGGCGAAAGGCTGGGGAAGCGCCTTTTCGGAGCGGCGGAGAAGCGCTGACCAGAAGAGCGGAGCTTCGTCGGAAGAAAGCCATGCGGCCGACCATCGGGGAGTAATGTCCGATGTCCAGACAGTAACTGACCCAAGGCCGAGACGCCGCTGAACTAGGAGAGGACGATGATCCGGCATTGCCAAAAGCAGATTCGATCCATTTTTGGCTTCAGTACGCATGTATCCTTTCAGCGGAGGAAGAGGGGTTGGAAGCAAGGCGGTCAGATCGTTGTTAAGAATCTTGACGGGAACCGCTTCTGTTTCTTCAATGGCCGCCAGGCGGATTCGTTCTGTTTCGTTTATGAAAAGACGTGGTATTGATGACGGATTGGTCGATTGGTAGAATCGTCCTCCTGTTTCTTCGGCAAGAGAACGCAGAATATTCTTCTGCGGGGAGTCGTCTGAAAGAATGATTGAAAGTGTGATCTTTTCACGTCGCAGATCATCGATCAGTTCTTTGTCATCGATCGGAGAGGATATCCCGTCGGAAAGGAGGATGATGTGCTTCTTTTTCATAGATGTGTTATTCAGAAGTTCTTCTGCTTTGCGTATGGCCGGAGTGATATCCGTTCCTCCGCCAGAAGAAATATTTTCGACCGCATGGCGTACCGTCGGAGTGATGAGCGCGTATTGGAGAGGTAGAATCACTTCCGGAGATTGGTCGAAGGCGATAACTCCCATCCGATCTTTTCCCGAAAGGAGCCTGAGCGCTTCGGTGAGGGCGCTTTTGGCATAGCGGAGTTTTTCCCCTTTCGTCGATCCGGAACGATCGATGAGAAAACTGATCGCGGAATTCCCATCGCTTTGATCAGGAGTATAGTCGGCGCGGACCGGAAGGATAGATTCCAAGTCGGAACCGGCGTACTGACCGACGGCAAACGAATGGGGACCGCCGGTTACGAAAAGAGCGGATCCGCGATTGCGGACATTGTCGTCGAGTGTTCGAAATTGTCGCGGATTAAGACTCTCCGCCGGGATGTCGGAAAGAAATATAATATCGAAGCTTTTGAGTGAATCTGTATTTTCGGGAAACTCTTCTGGGGAAATGACGGTCGATGTAAATCCGGACTTATTTAACATTTCGATAAATAAAGAGAGTTCCGATGGTTCAAGTGAGACAAAAAGGAGATGATTTGGAGGTAAAATTTCGGTAACAGCCGAGATTGCGTTGTTTTCGACGATCGTGTCATCATCCGAATTGAGTGTGATTTTCCAGAGAGACTTATGGCTCGATTCGGAGCGACAAAAAAAGGTATGCTCTGACTTTCCAACTTGAATGGGAACCGCCTTTTCATCGATTAGTGTTTCGTTTTCGTAAAGGGAAAGTCGGGCTTTGGTCTCGGTATTTGAGAATATCGTCACGATGACGTAAAAGGGTTCCCAACGTCGGACGGAAAACGGAACCTTAAATTGCGCTATCGAAACTTCCGGTGTCGGCGTAGGTGGAAGAGGAATGACCGAAATCGGAAGGCGAAACCGACGGGCGGCGTGGCAGAGATCTCCAATGTTTTCACCGCCGTCTGAAATAAGGAGGATTTCAGGCAATGTGTCATAACGCGCGAATTCGGCGGCTCTCAGAAGCGCCGATTCGGGATTGGTCCGGTTCGCATCGGTTGGCGTTACGGGAGAGAAATATTCTTTAGGCGGCGAGGGCGATTCGGCAAATGTGATAATCTTAAAAACCGCTTTTGTTTCGCGAGCCTGAAGTTGAAATCGATTGATGATTTCTTCTTCATATTTTAAATTTTCCGGCGTGATACTCCGGCTGACATCGGCCAAACAGTAAACCGTTTTGCCGGGGTTTTTGCATATGTGGGAAAAAGGGAAAAAAACAGATCCGAGAAGAAGAAAAGCCGTGATATAAAGAATTCGAATAATCGATTGCATTTTCTTCATCGGGTTAATCTCTGAATTTTGTCTTGGCCTACTGGTGCAGGGCGAGTGATTGACGTGTGAGCTCAATGCCAGACTGAACCAGATCACGAACGGTTCGTATCCATGTCGCGGAAGTCTCGGGATGTTGTTCCGTCAGCGCGTTTCGGAGATAGGGTTCGAACCCAATGGATCCGCCGCCGGTAACGATGATCGGCAGAGACATCTGCCTGACAGCGCGACACGCCCTTTGGTAGAAGTAAGAAATGGCGCCGACAATTCCACCCGCCACGCCTAGTTGAACTGCATCGTTTGTATTGAGTGCGGGATATGAGGCGGGAATGTTGCGAGCCGACCAGTGGAGTTCGGGAAGTTTGTCTGTTTCTTTAAAGAGAGAGCCGAGCTGGGTTTCGGGGCCGGGCAGGATGACCCCGCCAAGAAAAATGCCGTCACGGCTGACAATATCCAGTTTTAAGGCAGTTCCTATATCGACGATGAGTACAGGCGTCGGTTCGGGAAAGCGCTTGCTTGCGGCCAACGCGGCCAGTTTGCGGTCGATACCGAGCTGTGTTGGATCGGTGTAGTCGGTCTGAATCGGTACGTCGGCCTGATCGAGAACCGCGAAAATATCGTCGGGCCGCTTCTCTATCAAAAATTCGAAAAAAGTTTGGGTTCGCGTTCTGTTCACACTTGAAACAAGCCATAAGAGTGGTCGGGACTTTAAGTCCGGTTTGCGAAGAAAAATCGAAAGCCAAATAGGTATCACTTTCAGTTGGTGAGGGAGAATACGAAGATCGTCAATCGAAAACGGATAGGAGAACGGGAGACCTGCCGCACGAGCCGCATCGAGCTGTGACGAATTAAACATCCCGAGTTTGTAAGAAGTGTTGCCAATATCGACGGCTATGGTACGTGACAGGTGCGCATTCGCCTTTGCAATTCCTTCGCGCGCGGTAAGCCAGGTATTGTTCATCATCTTATTCCCTGATCGGTCGAAATTGTTTTGATCACCGAACTGATATACCCTCCGCGTTCAACCCGTGTGCGTAGGGTTTGCCCGACGGAAAGTCTCGAAGCGTCACGAACAGGGGAGCCGTTTTCGTCGAGGGTGATCGAATATCCTCGTGAGAGAACACCAAGTGGGGAGAGCGCATCAAGTGACGCGGAAAGGATGGCAAGGCGGGAGTTTCCTCGAATGAGCAAATCATCGGCCGCACGGTCGAGACTTTTTGCCGTTTGCTCAAATGAGAGTTTTTTGATTCCAAGGATTCGCTGTTCTGGATCTTGAAAAATAGAAGATTGGGCAAGCCTTTCCAATCTTCCTTTCAAATCGGCACATCGGCCGCGGAGAAGAAGTTCAATCTGCTTTTCAATCTGAGCGAGCCGAGCGGGATAGACGGTGTCATCGGGGAAAATTTTAACTGCGGCATCGGTCGGGGTCGTGGCGCGAACATCCGCTACTAAATCCGAAAGTGAAACATCTTGCTCGTGACCGATCCCCGAGACGACCGGAATGTCTGAGGCGGAGATGGCACGAGCGACGCGTTCTTCGTTAAAAGTCCAGAGGTCTTCGGTGCTTCCTCCGCCACGGATTAGGGCGATGACATCCGGTTTGAATTCCGGTCGAAGACTGTTCAGAAGGAATAGTTTGGATTCAATGTCACGAGAGGCTTCGACGCCCTGAACCAGAACCGGGCAGATTAAAACATCGGCCCGACGGCTTCGACGGCGCATCATGTTGAGAAAGTCGCGAATTGCAGCACCCGAGAGACTTGTTACGACAGCGACTCTTCGCGGAGAGGAAGGGATCGTTTTTTTACGTTCAGGATGTAAGAGGCCTTCTTTTTTGAGTTTTTCTATCAGCTTTTTCAGCGCCTGCTGTACCGCCCCTTCACCGTGAGGAACGATCTCAAGGAGATTGAGTGAATAACTTCCTCCATTAACGTAGGTGCTAACATTTCCACGACAGATGATTTTAAGTCCCTCTTGCAATTCAAAGGAGAGAATTTTCTTTTGACTCTGCCATATCGAACATCGAATGGTCGAAGATTCGTCCTTTAGATTGAAGTAAATATGTTTTCCGATCTTGAGATTGGATATTTCGCCGGTGATGCGAATATCTCGGAATGTCGGATCGATAACAGATTTGATCTGCTCGTTCAGTTCCGTGACGCTCATCGGATCTGTGGTGCGGGAGGTAAAATAATCGATGAAAGCCATGCTTTTAGGGTGAACGGTTTAATATTTGTAAAGATTTTGCTTGAATCCGAAGAAATGATGACAAATGACCGTTTTGACAACGGAAGACGGATGCAAGCGTTTCCTAACGCAACTATTATACCTTTTTATGCGAAGACCGTAAGACATAAGTTGACATGACCGCAAACCGCGGATTTGTTGATCTGAGGAATCGAAGAACATATGATTTTCTCGTCAACAATTCTCCCCCTTCCTGAAACAAAGATTTTCCCGATAATAACTTAGGTGGTTGCCGTTTTAGGGGAAATTCATCAATGTCGGACGTCCGTTTCGTCACGTTGCGGTCAGGAAGTGAATTTTGGTCGAAGAGAAACAGAACATCGAAGGATCAAGCGAGGAAAATGATTCTCGCCAAAACAATTCCGAACCACGCCTCGAATTGCTCCGCGGAGAGAGGGATCTGACCCAAGGAGGGATTCTTTCGACCCTCGTTACCTTTGCGATCCCTTTTTTCGCGGCTAATCTTTTACAGGCTCTCTATGGTGCGGTCGATCTTTTGATCGTCGGACATTTCGCATCGGGGGTTGCCGATGTGTCGGCGGTGGCATGCGGAAGCCAGATTGTGACGATCATCCTGATGGGGGTGGCTGGTTTGACGACCGCCGGAACGGTTATGATCGGGAAGTTTTTTGGGGCGCGGCAGTATGAAGAAGTAACGCGAACCATTGGGACGATGCTTTCGACATTTCTGATTTGTACAATTGTGATCACAGCCCTTATGTTTTGGTTTTCTCCTTCGCTTCTGAGTTTTTTAAAGACGCCCCGCGAAGCGTTCGCCGATGCCGAGAAGTACGTGCTGATCTGCTCGGCAGGAACGGTCTTCATCTTTGGCTATAACGGGTTTTCCGCCATTTTGCGCGGTGTTGGTAACTCTATCAGCCCAATGATTTTTGTCGGGATTGCCTGCGGGTGCAATGCGTTGTTAGACATACTGTTGGTAGGCCGCTTTTCAATGGGACCGGTCGGTGCGGCGGTAGCGACGGTTACCTCTCAGGCATTGAGTATGTTTTTTGCAATATTTTATATCAAACGCCTGGGTAACCTCTTCGATTTTCATCTGCGGAGCTTTCGGATTGTACCCGAACTGATGAAAAAACTCTTTGTGATCGGGTTACCACTAAGCATCCAATCAACCCTAATCGATTTTTCGTTCATTCTGATCTTTTCGTTTATTAACCGAATGGGATTGGAAGAGTCGGCCGGATACGGGATCTGCTGCCGACTGAACGGATTTACGATGCTCTTTTCGATTTCGTTCGGGATGGCACTGACAGCTATTGTGGCACAAAATCTAGGAGCCGGAAAAACGGAACGTGCGCTATCATTTTTGAAAACAAGTGTTCTTCTGAGCGGAGGAATCGCGTTATTTCTCTTTCTCTGGATGGAGATCTGGCCGGAGTCGGCGTTCGTTCTCTTCACCAGAGAGCCGGGAGTCATTGCTGCCGGTTCACTTTATATGAAGTCGTTTTGTTTTGATGTTTTATTGGTAGCGTTCGTTTTTTCGGCGAATGGGTTTCTCAACGGCAGTGGTCATACACGTTTTACTCTAGTCAATAACCTGGTGCCGACATTCCTTGTTCGCGTACCTGCGGCATGGCTGATTAGTTCTATACCAGGTTCAACTCTGTACGGGATTGGTTGGGCGGCGCCGTTGGCCTCGCTCCTTTCGGTTGCAATCACATTAATCTATTTAAAAACAGGCCGTTGGAAGCTCAAAAGGATTTAAAAGCGATAGCCTGGAGAGTTATCCATTAACACGATTATTCTTTTTAAAGAGTTAAGGTGAATTGAATGCCGTATTGTCGTTTCGTGATGCTGACAATATTATATTGACATCGAAAAGGCTTGTGTCGTAGAAGATAAAACATCGGTTTCTTGTGCTCGTTATCGGGCTCTTATCTGTAATTCTTAATCCTTTGTTCTTAAAAAACTCGGCCGGACATCAATTATTCAATGTTCTGTGAGGCGGAAAATCGAGAGTGCTGACACTTACGTTCTGATTCGTCAGTTTCTGGATCGTTTTATCAAATTAGCGTTTTACGGTTTTGTTGTCCGGCGCGTATAGGATCAAATTCAGACCGTTACGAAATGACTTCTTATCATAGTTCATTCGTGATCTTGCGGTAGAAGAACTTTTATTGTGTAGTACGATCGTTCTTTCTGAAATAACGCCCCAACAGAATTTCACGTTCGGTCGGCTCGGTTGCCGGCGAATTATTAGATCGATCTTCAGTATGCTCAACGCTCCAACCGGACCATTCACGAAACGCGTGATAGGTCCAATCCCAACCATATTCCTCAAAGATTTCAATGACATCTTTAAGATATCTATAGGCGCTGTTCTCAGGAGCCCACCGGATCGCGCTGAACTCACCAACATAGATCGGGACATCATATTTCTGTTGGAACTCAAGAACGGGCGCCATAATCTCTCGGAGCTTTGTTTTATCCCAGTAGACGCCGTTGATCTCACCGGGATAAACGGTCGGTTTCCAATCGCTGATGTGTCCAAAAACGCCTTGATGTGTAAACTCATGAGGATGGTACATATGAAAGCTGTAAATAACATTCGGAATGTCGAGAGGAACAAGATCGACAAAGTGCGTGGGGCCTCCCCAGTTCGAAGGTTCGAAGATAATCGGCGTCTCGGGATCAATTTCACGAATGACCCGAGATGTGTGTTCTGCCAATTCACGCCATGACATAAGGCCTACGGCAGCTTGTTCAGCACTTTCCACCGGTTCGTTTAGAATATCGTAACCCCAGATGGTCTCTTCGTCTTTGTAACGATTGGCCAGCCTACACCACGTTTCAACGAAAGCATCGGCAAATTCTTTTTCTTCAAACATTCTGTTGATGTTTTTTTCGCTGAATCCGCCCGGAGAGGTATGTAAGTCGAGGCAGACTTTGATTCCTAAGGATCGGAGAGAGGGGAGCATCGCATCGAGCAATTTACATGAATCATCAATCCACGAGTAATATTCCTCGATTGTTGCCGTATCGGCTTTCCCATGAGGGAATCCCCAATTCATCTGCCAACGGATAAGGTTTGCGTTCCATTCTTCGCCCAAAACCTTGAGATCGGATTCTTGAAAACTGCCGGGCGAAATCATCGCACCGCGAAATTTCGGTGGTTCTGTGGCGTTGAGAAAAGAAGCGATAGTCTGGACGATCAGAACGAAAACGAAAATGAACGCGGTTTTCATTGTCGGCTTATCTCCCATCAAAGAGGAACCAAAAGGCCGGAGCAAAACAGCTTTTAAGCCGTTTTGCCCCAATTGAAAAACGATCTCGAAAGATGACAGACTATTCCATCCGCCCTTTGTAAATTTCGATCTTCTTGATCAGATCGGCGTCCTTGCTGTTATCAATGACCATTTGGATCGCTTCGGTCATCAGCTCAGGGTATTCCTTTCGCAAGGCGGTATCATGAGCATGCGCCGTGATTGCCTCATAGGCGGCGTCCTGCACTTTAGAATCGGCGGCACACTCCATGGCGAATTTTAATGAATTCACGTTTCGGTTTGCCGCCAGACGTGAAAGGATCAAACGTTTCTCGTCGGGGCGTTTGGCCAATGCGTAGGCTTCTTTGAGCTGGGCGAGTTTTTCGTCGCGGGTCATCTCAATTCCGATTTTATCGTCGGGGAGCGAGATAACTCGAATGAAGGCACGAAGTATCGGGGTGTACATCGCGGCGGGACAGTCGCTGGACGTTAGCAAATCTTTCATTGTTTGGTAAAACGTGGCGTCAGCCCAGTCGGGGAGTGCACGCAGGGCGGCTGCTTTAACTTTCGAATCTGAAGAGCGCAAAGCGTTTTCAAGCTCGATTTTCGCGGCTTCACCTCCGGTGCGGCACATCATCGGATAGATGGCTTCGGGCGGGTATTGGTCGAGAAGGGCTATGATCGGAGCGGCATCACCGTGACAGACACCAGCGACAAGGTTCTCGGCAGCATCATGATCTTTTCCGCGCGGAATTCGGAGAGTCGAAGCAACCAAACTAGGAACATCGTCTACGGTTGCCAGATCGCATGCCCGTTGCATAAGACGGAGTCGGCCGGGGCATTCGACAGCCGTCGTCTTTTTGAAGATATCGGGGCGAATGTCAACGGCGCGATTGGTGAGGATTGTGGCGATCATCAGGAAATCGTCGGCATTGTCGGTCGCGGCCAAACGCGTTTCAAGGGCTTCGTCAAATCCGTCGGCGACGACACGGCTCGCCAATTGGATCGTCGCTTCGGAGTCATTTCTGAGATTGGCAAGGATGATATCGATATCATCGGATGTTGCCATTTTTTCGAGAGCCAGGAAACCTGTCCGTCTTAAGTCTTCGTCGTCTGATGTAAGAGCGTCAAGAGCGTACGAACGATACTTTTTGCTGTCACGAGCCGTAAGTCCCGCCAGAACGCGTACCTTAGTTGCATTGTCAAACGCGCTGTAGTTGGTCAGATAAGCCTCAACTTCTTCATCGGAAACATTCGAGAGCGCCAGCGGCATCTCGGTTTCAGTCGTGTCAAATGAAATCGGAGTGGTATTACGAATGACAAGTGCAGCGGCAGCGGCAGGAATCGATTGGTGCTCTTCAAGGGCTTGCCGTGCTTCCTCGCCGGGAATTTTGGCCAGAGCGGCCGCTGCGGCATCAACCAGACGTTGAGATTCCTTGTCTTCCGTCTGAATCAACAGAGCGGAAACTGCGGGGACATCGGCGGGAAGTCCGATTTCACCAAGACGGTGAAGAAGCCAGACTTTAGTTTCAATACTGACATTTTCATTCGCGACGGCTTCAAGAATGAATGCCGAAAGTTCGGCGCACTTATCGTCGTTACCGAGCGCGTTTGACATCATCGCATAGAATTCGTCTCGCGCCTTAAACATCGGAGTTTCACTGTGAGGATTGGTTTGTTCTCCGATGTAGGGGCCGCCCTGACCGGTGAGAACATCACGTTCTGCCGAGAAATCACGCGAGTCGAGCCGTATGAGCAGATCGCCGAAATCGACCGCGCGAAGAGCGGGCAGGAACGCAAAGAGCGCGGCAGCCGAAAGCCAAATATATTTTTTCATAAATAACCTCTGGTCTTTATTGTTTGTAACGGAATTTTTTTGTGACGGCACTCAGACCTCGATTTGATATGGCGCTCTCTGAACACGGCTGACCATAGCAGTCGCCTCGCGATCGCCAACGAATTCCATCTTGACTTTGTCCCATTCCAGTTCTCGGTTGAACTTGTAGCCGATTATGCACATATGACCGTAGTCTGAGACATTGGCGCCGTAGAAGACGTCTTGGAACGGACGAAGCCGATTTCGAACACAATAGAGAAAATCATCGGCGATGCAGGTCGCCCCGCCGCTATATCGGCGAACATCGACAGCCTTAATCGGACGGATTTCAGGCGATTGACCGAATAAGTAGGTGCCTTCTGTTCCAACAATTTTGATCGAACATCCTTCCGGTACGCGATGGTAGAAGTTTACGCCGTTTTCCATTTCGATCCGAACGCCGTCGTGCGGATTGTTTTCGGATTTTGGAGGATAGATTCGTTTCGGTGCGATATGGTCCATTCCACACGAATAAAGAGCACCGCCGAAATTGTGTCCTCCCCAGTCACCAAGACCGCCGGTACCGAAATCGGAATTAAAACGCCAGGTCATCGGCTGAATAGCGCGTTTACTGTAGGGAAACCAAGGAGCCTGGCCGACCCATCGATCCCAATCGAGTTCAGGAGGACATTCTTCTGGCTCGTAGGTCCGTTCAGACGGCGGACCTGCACATCCGGCATAGATTTCCTTAACTTCACCGATCGCGCCCGACATAATGATCGGGGCGATAATATGTCCGTAGTCTTCCATGACACGCTGTGAGCCGCTACTGACCACGCGGTTGTACTTGCGGGCCGCGGCGACGATTTGGCGACTTTCCATCAGGGTAAAGGTCAAAGGCTTTTCACAGTAGACGTCCTTACCCGCTTTGCACGAGTCAATCGTCATCTTAGTATGCCAATGATCTGGCGCGGCGATCGAAACAACGTCAAGTTCCGGCATCTGAAGCATATCCTCGTAATGCTGGAACATTTTTGATTCAGGGAATTCCTCTTTCGGGAGTCGACGAGTGTCGACATCACAGAAGGCGGCAAAACGGGAACCAGGGCGGGTTCCGACCTCACTTCGGCGGACGCCGTAGCCAATCAGACCCACATTGATTGTTTCGCTCGGCGAGAAAAATCCGTCTTTACCGAGCACCCGCCCCGCCACGAAAAGGGGAAGGGTAGAAAAGGCCGCCGTTTTGAGGAAGTGACGGCGTGTCACTTGACCTGTTTGTTTCATCGAAAACCTCAATCTGTTGCTCTAGAGTGATAACAAAGGTTTGATAAATAACCCATGTAGATGATTATAGGAGAATGCAGACCCCTTTTCAACTCTGTTCGCTAAGAAAAATCGGATTCTTTTCGCGACTGAGCACAGGCGAGAGTGCAAATGCAGAAATAACGCTAATGGGAGCGCATGCAAAAAAGAAAGCGGGGGGAATTGTTTCCCCCCACATCGGTCTAACCGCCTTTTCTGAATGAATCTATGAATATTTTTTGCGGATGGTCAGGGCCTTGTCACAGACGTCTTTACGGAGTGAGCGTGGCGAAATGATCTTCACGCCGGAACCAAAAGAAAGAATCCAGTTGACAAAGGCAGGATTCTTTGAATCCAGGAACATTTCGACCTTCATGGATCCGTTACTTTTGAGGATGGATCTTTTTATCGTCGGCAGATTGAGCTCTTTAACTCCCAGTGCGCATCGTTCAGAGAATTTCAAAATGACACGACGGGGTTTATTGTCGCTGATGAAAAGGTTAACGGCCTTTTCGGCGTACTTTTCCGGATCGAATTCATCGGTTCGGACAAAGGTGGCCGGAAGTACTTGGGCATTCGTGAAACGATTAAGTTTCCAGTGTTGGAAACGTCCTTTTTCACAGTTATAGCCCGCAAGATAGATGAAACCCTTGTCGTAGATAAAGCTGTAAGGGTGCACCTCGTAGGTCTTGGACTTGCCGGAATTTACCGAATCGTAATCAAACTTGACGATTTTGTTTCCATCCATCGCCTTGTAGAGTAGACTTAAAATTTCACTCTGTTTGCTTTCGAGTGGCTTGCTGAAGTTAAAGTTACTGAAATAAGAAGCGACTTTGTCAGCATATTCGACACGTTCTTTCGAGAGGCAGGAACGGAGTTTTTCGTAACCGCTATCAATATGGGCGCCGAGCTCTGTTCCCTGAAAAGGCGTCATCAGTTGGCGTGCGATGCAGAGAGACACCAGTTCGTCACGTGTGATGGCGGCTCCGTTTTCACCAAACGGAATCCTTTCGAGATAATAACATTTAAGCCCCCAGCGAACCTGGGTGACATCGAGCCCCCCGAAAATCTCATCCAGTATCTTTAGATCACGGCGAATGGTGCGCGTAGTCACATTGAAATGTTTCGCCATATCCTCAACGGAATAACCATTCGGATGGTCGTCGTCGCGGTGAACCATCATGTCGATCATCGCCCACTTGCGTCGAAACGATTTCATGTCGGCGACAGTCGGGTATTTGGCGTCAGGCTTACGGGGACGGCCCCTCTTTTTACGTTCCACGGGGGGGAGATTCGGATCAACCTCTTTTCGAGGTCGACCGCGTTTTTTCTTGGGGGTCAAATCGGCAACGACTGGATTTTTACGGGGACGACCACGCCGCTGCGGTTGAGCGAGATCTTCTGTGACATCTTGGTTCGGCATCGTTTTGCTCCCTTTTATGAAAGCATTTTTATAATAATTTCGGTGTTGTCCCTTGTTGTTGGGACGGGGTAATTGGCCAGCAAGAGCGAGCATGGAGGATTCCATCTCGTCTTTTCCTGAAATTAAGGGCAAATGCTGATTTTCCACTGCCCTTTTGTTCTGAGTCTGTCAGAATCAAACTTAGGAAAACATCCAGCGGGATTGCCGTCAATCCAACGAATACGCTCTTATTGTAACAAATGTCATTAAGTATAAAAGAGGTAAACAGAGATTTTCATTGAAAAACTAAAATTTATGGGAAAATGGTGATTTTTTCTTGAAACCGTCATCTATTGATGAAGATAGTTAAACTAAGTAAGATTTGGATCATGAAACCGAATAAAATGAATTTTTTTTCTTTGGACTGTTTCTTGTCCAAGCTTTATTCATCCTCGTTAATGTGTCACTTCTTAGAAGTTTTATATATTGAATAATGTAAAAATCTTTCGCCTAGTCGAGTGGCAAATTAAAAATGATATAAGGAGATTGCAGTTTTAAACGATGATTATCGTGGCGGTCACCCGATGTTCCGTGTTGGCGAGGGATTTTATTGAAACTCTAAGATTTTTTAGGTATACTCAATTCGCATGGGCATCGAAGTCGAAATCAGAAAAACCATTGTATTAAAATTGAATGACGATGAGTTTTTTGTAATCTGTCGGGTTGGAAAAGGATAATCATTTTTTGAGTTATGAATAGGAGTGTGGCAATGAAAAGCGGAATTGGACGAACAGCCGTTTTCTTTTTTGTTCTTTCTATTTTTTTCGGATCCTTGTCTTGGAATTTCAAGGTAGAGGCAGACGAACTCTATAAGGAGTTTCAGCCGAACGAATCTTCACGTCGGCGAGAATCGATCGAATGGACGATCATCTATATGTTTAATACTAACGACTTGACGAAACCCCGCGCTCTTCTGATAGGTGATTCGATCTGTAACGCTTATCAATCAACAGTGCGTGAAGAATTGGAGGGGAAAGTCAATATTACCTACTGGGCCGGTTCAAAATGCGTGACGGATCCTCAATATTTTGAAGAGCTGAATATGGTTCTTTCTGGGAATCGCTATGACGTGATCACCTTTAATAACGGTCTTCATTCTCTTTCCAGCGATCGTCACGAGTGGGAAGTTGCCTATCGTCAGGCGGTCCTTTTTATTCGAGAAAAAGCTCCGGAGGCAAAGCTTCTTCTGGTGACGAGTACTCCGACCGAAAACTCTCAAAACAGCGCTGTTTCCAAGGCTCTTGGCGATTACACTAAAAAGGTTGCCGACGAGTTCGCCTTGGATGTGATTGACCTGTATCAGGTTATCGACGAGGATGAAGATAAACAGCCGTGGAGTGACGGGGTTCATTTTAAACAGCCTTTTGTCCGGCTTCTGGGACAGACGATTGCCGACGCCGTTCTAACTTCGCTTGACTGAATTGACACCCTGCGAAAAATCGCTATAATGAACCCAATTTGTGAACAGCTCTTTTGGTTACAGGGAGTCCTACGAGGCGAAATCCCCCGCCAATAAGAGCTTTTAATCCGGATAGCGTTCACCCCCTCATGAAGAAAGAAGGAATAAAATGCCAAGACGGGAAGATGTCAAGAAGGTAATGATTATCGGTTCCGGTCCGATCGTTATCGGTCAAGCTTGTGAATTCGACTATTCCGGAACGCAGGCATGCAAAGCACTTCGCGAACTTGGTTACAAAATCGTTCTTGTTAATTCGAATCCGGCAACCATCATGACTGACCCGGTTATGGCCGATGCGACTTATATCGAACCTTTGACTGTTCCTTCACTTGAGAAGATTATCATTAAGGAACGTCCCGACGCTCTCTTGCCGAATTTGGGCGGACAATCGGCGCTAAATCTCGCGACCGACCTGAGTAAAGCCGGTATTCTCGAAAAATACGGCGTTCGCGTTATCGGTGTCCAGCTTGACGCCATTGAACGGGGAGAAGACCGCCAGGCGTTCAAAGACACGATGGCCTCGCTTGGTATTGCGACGGCGCGCAGTGAAATTGCCAATACCCTCGAAGAAGCTGAGAAGATCGCCGGAGATATCGGTTATCCGGTGGTTATCCGTCCCGCCTATACGATGGGAGGGACCGGGGGAGGTTTCGCTCACAATCCGGAAGAACTTCGAACTATTGCCTCGCGCGGCTTGGCGGCAAGCATTGTCCACCAGATTTTGATCGAAGAGTCGGTTGCCGGTTGGGAAGAATTAGAGCTTGAGGTCGTTCGGGATGCCAAGAATCAGATGATTACCGTCTGTTTTATCGAAAATGTCGACCCGATGGGGGTTCATACCGGCGATTCGTTTTGTACCGCTCCCATGTTGACGATCTCCCCGGAACTTCAAAAACGTCTTCAAGAGTATTCTTATAAGATTGTTGAATCGATTGGCGTAGTGGGAGGGACAAATGTGCAGTTTGCCCATGATCCCAAATCCGACCGTGTCGTTGTGATTGAAATTAACCCGAGGACAAGCCGATCGAGTGCGCTTGCCTCGAAGGCAACCGGGTTTCCGATTGCGTTAGTTTCCGCGAAACTGGCGACCGGGATGACGTTAGACGAGATGCCGTATTGGAAAGAGGGAACGCTCGAAAAGTACGTCCCCTCAGGCGACTACGTCGTGGTTAAGTTTGCTCGCTGGGCTTTTGAAAAATTCAAGGGGGTCGAAGATCACCTGGGAACTCAGATGCGTGCGGTCGGCGAGGTTATGAGTATCGGAAAGAACTTCAAGGAGGCTTTCCAAAAAGCAATCCGGTCCCTTGAAATTGGACGTAGCGGTTTGGGGTTCGCCAAACACTTTAACGAACTTTCGAAAGACGAACTTCTTGAAAAGGTCAAGACACCGAACAGCGAGCGTTACTTCCAAATCTACGAGGCTTTTCGCAAAGGAGCGACTGTCGAAGAGCTCAACGACGCCACGAAAATCAAAAACTACTTCCTTACCCAGGTCAAAGAACTGGTTGACGAGGAAGAAGAAATCCTCTCCTATAAGGGGAAGACGCTTCCCGATGAGTTGCTGATTCGTGCCAAAAAAGATGGTTTTGCCGATAAATATCTCGCCAAACTCCTTGCCGTACCGGAGAAAGAGATTCGAACTAAACGTCTGGCGTTAGGTCTGGCCGAAGTTTGGGAAAAAGTTCCGGTTAGCGGCGTGAAAGATGCCTGTTACTTTTTCTCTACTTACTCCGGCAAAAATGAAAATGTCGTTTCAAGCCATAAGAAAGTGATGGTACTAGGTGGTGGGCCGAACCGAATCGGTCAGGGAATCGAGTTCGACTACTGTTGTGTGCACGCCGCGTTTGCCCTTCGAAAAGCCGGTTATGAAACGATTATGGTAAACTGCAATCCCGAAACAGTTTCTACTGATTACGACACGAGTGATAAACTCTACTTCGAGCCACTTACCCTTGAAGATGTCCTGAGCATTTACGAAGCCGAAAAGCCCGACGGGGTGGTCGTTCAATTCGGGGGTCAAACCCCGCTAAACCTTGCGATGGCCCTTGAAGAGAACGGTGTGAAGATTATCGGAACCTCGCCGAAGACAATTGATCTAGCCGAAGATCGCGATCAATTCCGCCACATGATGGCTAAACTTCATATTCCTCAACCCGAATCGGGTATGGTGACTAATGTCGAAGAGGCGCTTGAAGTCGCGAAACGAATCGGTTATCCGTTGATGGTTCGTCCTTCGTTTGTATTGGGAGGGAGGGCGATGGAGGTTGTCCATGATGATGAAATGCTCACTGATTATGTTAAAGCGGCAGTGGATGTTTCTCCGGAACGACCAATCCTGGTTGACCGTTTTCTGGTCAATGCGATTGAAACCGAGGCCGACGCGATTTGCGATGGTCACGACGCCTTTGTTCCTTCGGTGATGGAGCACATCGAGCTGGCCGGGATCCATTCCGGCGACTCGGCATGTGTTATTCCTCCGATTAGTATTCCGCGAAAGCATATCGATACAATCTGTGAATATACCAAGAAGATTGCAGTCGAAATGGGAGTGGTTGGGCTGATGAATATTCAGTACGCCATTGCAGACGATATAGTTTATATCCTTGAAGCGAACCCCCGTGCAAGTCGTACCGTTCCGCTCGTCTCGAAGGTCTGTAATATCGAAATGGCATCGCTCGCGACTCGTATGATGGTTGGCGAAACAATTGACAGTCTCAACGTTAAGCCGCGTCCGTTTACCCATTTCGGCGTGAAAGAGGCTGTTTTTCCGTTCAACATGTTCCAGGAAGTCGATCCGGTTCTCGGTCCAGAGATGCGCTCGACCGGTGAGGTTCTCGGTCTGTCTGATTCGTTTGGTTTGGCATTCTACAAGGCCGAAGAAGCGGCCGGCGGAGTTTTGCCGACTTCCGGTACCGTCTTGATTACCGTAGCGCCCTCAGATAAGTCGGCGGTTATCGACGCCGCAAGTCGGTTTAAGCGACTCGGTTTCAATATTCTGGCAACCGAGGGAACTCAAAAGGCATTGGCCGACGCCGGGATAGAGTCGAAATTGATCATGAAACTTCGTGACGCCAAGAGCGGTGAACCGACGATCATCGATGCAATGAAAAAAGGTGAAATTCAGTTGGTGATCAACACGCCGAAGGGGAAAAATAGTCAGTTTGACGATTCCTATATCCGGAAAAACGCCATTCGTCTTCGAATTCCCTATATGACGACAATCGCCGCCGCGGTGGCTGCAGCCAAAGGAATCGAAGCGATTATGACGTCTAAAGAGACGGTCAAGTCCCTTCAAGATTACCATGGGTGCTGACGAAACCCATATGAATAAAGCTCTGCATCAAGCGGGCGGAAAGGACAGGGCCTTTCCGCCCGCTTGTTTTCTGGGATCAAAGGAAATCGGATCATTGTTTTAGAGGACTTACCTCAAAGAGATTGATTCGCCAACCGTTTTCATTGCCTTCCCCCGAAACGGACAGTTTTCTTTCAGTTGTTCTGTCGAATGTGGCAGTTAGAGTTTTATCGTTGTTGATTTCCAGGTCAGCGATATTTCCTTTGAGAATCATTAACAGATCAATTTTTCCGGAAGTAAAATCTATCTTGTAAAGAGAAAACTGTCCGAGTGAAACCGAACGCATTCGAGGTGAGACGACCAAAACTGCGTTATCGGAAAACTGAAATGTGAGGTCTTGGATTAAGTCGCGTCTTTCTGGCGGATATGAGAGGCTGATCCGAATCTGCATGTCAGAGATTGGAACATCCCACTGTCGCGTCTCGGCGGGTTGAAAATCTTTTTGACTGATGATTGGAGGATCGGTAGGCGGTATCATTTCCGGAACAAACTTTTCGCCAAGAGTGCCGTCGTCATGACGAATGAGTTCATGAAAAACCGAGTGTCCGCCAAAGCCGTATTCACGAGTCCAACCGCAGATAATGCGTCGGCCGTCTTTGTATGGAGCAGTCTTCGGGACGTTGATCATTCCCGGCATCAGTTCGTTAGGGACCGGCGGGATGTCCCAGGGGCCGGTCGGGGTATCGGACCAGAGCCAGAACCCGTTTCTGAAATTGGCGATTACGTAATATTTCCCTCCCCATTCGAACCAGTCGGGACATTCCGGCTCTTCTTTTCGTTTGGAATAGATCGGGTCGGTCAGTTCCCAGTGATAGAGATCGTCCGAAACCGCATGGCCCCAGCAACCGTAATCTTGATACGATGTGGTAAAATACATGTGAAACTTTTTTGTTATGGGATTTTGGAAAACAACCGGGTCGCGCGTCGTATGGGCATATTCTTCGGGAAGATGAATTAGCGGTTCGACATGAGTTTTTTCGAAATGAATTCCATCTTTCGAAATTGCCATGGCAAGCTGTCCATGCATGATCCACTGGGCTGTGTAATCACCTCCGGGGTATTCAAATGCCCGGTCTGAATAATAGGCATAATAGATCCCCTCGTGATAGAAGACCGATCCCGTACAGAACGAACCTTCCTCTTGATTTTCCATTTCGAAGAGAAAAGGCTGATGTGTCCAGTGAATTAGGTCTTTCGAAGTCGCCTGAATCCATTGGTGCCCCCCCAGAGAATTTTTAGAGCTGTGGTGTCCTTTGTCGAGGAGGTACATAAAATGAAATGTTCCGTCGGCATAAAACGGCATGCAGTCGCCGACCGAATAGTTGTTTGGGGGGATCCAATATTGAAGTGACGCCCCATCGCCGAGATCGGTCAACTGACGCATGTCGGCCAGACATGGTCCTCCGGATATAAAAAGAATCTCTTCGTATGAAAGAGGACGGTCCCAAAGGGCGAATGTGTCGATTTGTCCTTGGAATCGATCGGTGATTTTACCGTTTTCATCCGGTTCCGCGCCGATTCGAATAGGGCCGAAACCATCGATGAGGTCGCCAAGAATAAAATCTTCATCATAAAGACGCCCGTTAACAAATAGGTTGAGTTTTGTGCCGTCGATGCGCAGAACAATGTCATGCCATCGATCGCGTCCACGGTCAAAGGTCATTTCAGAAAAAGGCGCATTGACGGAAAGAAGACGCCAATTTTCCGTCCCAATGGCCTGAGCGCTGAACATACTGTCAGTCGCATAAACTCGATATTGCGGACGATTGTCTTTTGAGAAACGAGAGATGATCGGAACATTCCACACCCCGGAAGGATCGCGAAGACGTAGGTAAATGGTCAGTTGTCTTCCTTTGATATCGAAATCGGGCGCGACTTCGGCACTGAGCCACCCGCCCCTTGAAAAATCGGCGACAAATCCGTCTCCACCTCGAAGACGTGACTGTTGTCCCTCATTTTCACTCAAAGGAACCCCTAACCGAACATCGCCCTCGATAGTAACCCAGGAATGCGATTGGGCACTATTGGCCGTATCGGCAAAATGCCAGAGAGCGACGGCATCTTCAAGGGGAGTGGCTGCGCGAAGGGGAAGAACCAAGAAAATCGTCGCGATCACGATGACAGGAAGACTTTTTTTCATAACTCTCTCCGTAAAAAAGAGGCGCCGGAAATATTTCAAAATGAATTCTTGAAAGTTTCCGGCGCTCTTGTGAAGGAATTTGCGGTTAGGGTATTCCCCTGTTAAACGGTTTTAGTCGCGAATGACCTGGTGATAAACGCGTCCTTCGCCGGGGACTGAGACAAGATAACGACCTTTATCGTCGGGGACGCTCCACGGGGAGTCATCCCATGTGTACCCGGTCGGTGCCATCGATTCTTCACTGGCCAACGCGTCGGCCCAAGAGAGACGAGCACCGCTGTAGCAGGCCATGCGGGCAGCAATGCCCATCATCGTTGCTTTGGCCATATAGTCACCGTTATTGATCACATTACCGTTACGGATCGCCTCGTACATTTTCTGATGTTCGATCAGATACATGTCGTAGGGGCCTTTTTGCTGCTGATAGACCACGTTGCCGTTGTAGTCACGAATAACACCAGCAAGGAGTTCGGCGGTTCCCTTGCTTCCGGCGATAATCGCTTCATTTTTCGACCAGCAGTTATCTTGCTGACGGCAGTAGGAGTAGAAAGAAATCCCATTGTTGTATTCGAAACAGGCGGCCATCGAATCGTAAATATCGCCGTTGGCCGGTTGTTGAATGCGTTGCATACGAGCTCCGAGTCCGAAAATGGTATCCGGCGCGACATCATTCATAACCCAGAGGGCTTTATCAAGGGTATGAACATGTTGCTCAACGTTGAAATCACCGGAAAGCCACGCGAAATTGTACCAGTTACGTACTTGGTATTTCATTTCAGTGTCACCTTCACGGCGGGCGCGTTTCCAGAGCTGACTGGTCAGATAGAGGAGACGGCCGCTGACAACATTTCCAATTTCGCCGTCTTTGACGCGATTGACCATCTCAACAACATCGGGATGATAACGCCAGCAGAGTCCCGAAACAAGTGAAGTGCCGTTCTTTTTGGCAATTTCAGCCGATTCCATAACGCTACGGATTCCGGCGGCATCGGCGGCAACAGGTTTTTCGCAGAAGACATGTTTTCCCGACTCTACGGCAAAACGGAGTGAACGGGGACGGAAACCAGGAGTTTCACAGAGAAGAACGATATCGCAGAGGGGAACGATATCTTTGTAGCATTCTATTCCGTCAAAAATGCGATCAGGAGTGACCTTGATGCGTTCTTCGAACTGTTCGGTGAATCCTTCAACGGCCGCTTCGGCGTTTTCTCGGAACGCGTCTCCGACCGCCACGAGTTCGGTGTTCGGATCGGCTTCCAGGGTGTTGACCAGGGCGCCGCGACCACGCCCACCGCAACCGATCAGCCCGACTTTAAGCGTGTTGTTTTCGTTGGCGTGAACGCGAGCGGCGCTCATTAGCACCGAAGAGGCAGCCGCGCCCATTGCTGTCGATTTGATAAAACGACGACGTGAAAATTTTTTCTGCATAATTTATCCTCTTTGAAAACTGGGTCAAGTCGTTTGTCCGACGGACAATTTGTACTCTTTATACTCCTTGGAGATACCAAATTCAAGGGGTAATGAGGGAAAGCCAGAAAATTTCCTCAGCGTTTACCCGTTGAAACAGTCTTAGCTTCTAACGATCTGATGCCATTGACGTCCCTCTCCCGGAACCGGTATCAAGTAGCGACCATTTTCGTCAGGCAGGGTCCATGGCATGTCGTTCCAAGTGTACCCGGTCGGCTCCATCGTCATCTCACTGTTCATGGCTTCATCCCAGGTGATTCGATCGCCACTATAGCAGGCCATGCGGCAGGCGATTCCCATCATGGTCGCCTTTGCCATATAGTCACCGTTATTGATCGGATTTCCCGAACGGATCGCTTCGTACATTTTTTGATGCTCAATCAAGTACATATCATGGGCGCCTTTTTCCTGCTGATAGACTATGTTGCCGTTGTAGTCTCTTATTACGCCGCTCAGTAGTTCAGCGGTTCCTTTGCTACCGGAAATGGTCACCTCGTTTTTCGACCAGCATGCGTTTTGCTGACGGCAATAGGAATAGAAGGTTACACCGGAATTGTATTCGAGACAGGATGCGAAAGCATCGTAAACATCGCCGTTGTTGGGCTGTTCAATTCGTTGCATTCGCCCACCGAGGGCAAAGAAGACGTCGGGAGCAACATCATTCATGACCCACAACGCCTTGTCGAGCGTATGGACATGTTGAGAGACGACGAAGTCCCCGTTAATCCACGAGAAATTGTACCAGTTGCGAACCTGGAATTTCATTTCCGTGTCCCCTTGCTGGCGGGGGCGTTTCCAGAGTTGACTTGACAAATAGAGGAGCTTGCCGCTGACGATACTACCGATTTGACCGTCTTTGACTCGATTGACCATCTCGATGACGTTGGGATGATACCGCCAACAGAGTCCTGAGACGAGTGTGGTGCCGTTTTTTCGGGCGATTTCTGTTGATTCGAGAATGTTCTTGACTCCCGGGACGTCTGAACAGGCAGGTTTTTCACAAAAAACATGTTTTCCCGATTCAACGGCATATCGGAGTGAACGAACGTGAAAGATCGGCGGTTCGCAGAGAAGGATGACATCGCAAAGGGGAATAACCTGTTTAAACGAGTCAAGTCCTTCGAAAATCCGATCCGGAGCGACATTGATTCGTTGACCGAATTGTTCGGTCAATCCTTCGAGACCGGCAAGAGCATTCGTTCGAAAAGCATCCCCGACCGCATAGAGCTCAACGTTCGGATCTGCTTCTAAGGTATTGATCGCGGCGCCACAACCTCGGCTGCCGCATCCAATGAGGCCGACTTTGAGGGTGTTGTTTTCAACGGCATGGACTCGTGCGGCCATAAGGGCTGTCGTCGTAGCAATAGATCTGAAAGCGTTCTTTCGAAATGATTTTGTTCTCATGGGAACCTCTTTTTATTTTACGGAATGCTGATGTTTCTGTGATCTCTTTAGCAATTGTATCCGTTTTTTATTCCGATTTCAAGTGTTTATCGAGGAGATTTTCGAAAACTCTGGACAAGCGAGTTCGTTCTTATTAAGATGGTCTTATGTGTAATCATCATTTATATGCTTCGAGATTCCGAGGCGATTGCCCGTGATTGAAAATGAATGAGGTCATAAACCATGTTAATTAAATTTTTACGGTTTTCATTACCGGTTTTTTTCTTCGGCTTTGTTTTGATAGCGGTCGGAAGTGAACCTTATTCCCTGCCGATTAAAAAGCCTACTGAACTGAACTTTGATCCCCGACTGACTGAGTGGGTCGATGCGGTGGCTGAGGAGATGATGTCCGGCGATGAGACGTCGGGAGTGGTGATTGCCATCGGCCGAAAAGACGGTCTCGCCTATCTGAAAGCTTTCGGCGACCGTCAAGTGGAACCGGAACGGTTGCCGATGGAGGTCGACACGGTTTTTGACATGGCCTCAATTACCAAATGCGTAGCGACGGCAACTTCGATGGCCGTTCTTTTTGATCGCGGCGCATACGCACTTGACGATCCGATCTGCCGTTATGTGCCCGAATTCGCTCAAAACGGTAAGGAAAATGTCACGTTTCGCCTTTGCATGGAACATATGTCAGGGGTTAATCCGGTTTGGTTTCTCAACTATCACGTTCCCACGGTTGACGCGATCTGGGATCGCGTACTGGCCGAGCCGCTTCTGACTCCAACGGGAACGTCTTATAGGTATATCTGTCAAAACTTTCTCATATTAGGAAAAATGGTTCAGTTTTTTTCGGGTAAAAAGCTGGGCGATTTTGCAGAAGAAAATATTTATCGGCCACTTGGGATGTTCGATTCCGGATTTAGACCCAAAGATAAAGTCGGCGAAGCGTCTCTCTCTCAAAGAACGGCTGCCGAAGATTGGTATAACCGTTGTGAGACGACGGAGTATGACAAGAATCGTGGTTGGATCAAGGGTGTGGTTCACGATCCACAGGCATGGATTATCGGAGGACATGGCGGGAATGCCGGGCTTTTTACGACCGCGCCCGATCTGGCGGTCTTTGCATCAATGATGCTGGGACATGGGACTCTTACCAAAGAAAACGGTGAAAAGGTCCAAATTATTTCACCTGAAACCTGGCATTTATGGACATACCCTTGGAAGGTGGTCGGCGGTGTTCACGGTCTCGGATGGGAAAAACGACGCAGCGTCGGTACGGCCGCAAGGTCTTGGAACTATTCTCCTTCGGCATTCGGTCATACGGGGTTCACGGGAACCACATTCTGGATCGATCCCGACAATGATCTTTTTGTGATCGTCCTTGGTAACCGTCTCCATCCGAAGCATCGTAACAACGCTATGAATCGTCGCGCTGACAAAATTGGCGCGATTGCCGTTGACGCTTTGCGCGATCCGATCGACCTAGATGCCCGCCGATCTGATGCGATGAGTCATGTTGCGAAAATTCATTCTAAAGAGTGCCCGAGTGATGTCACGCTCAACGGAATTGATGTCCTCCAATATACCGATTTCCGACTTCTGGCTGGGAAACATATTGGCCTCGTAACCAATCATACCGGAATCAGCCGAGAAGGCGTTCCGACTGGACTTTTGATGAAAAAGGCCGGTCTTGATATCGTTGCGCTTTTCAGCCCGGAACACGGTATTGCGGGGAAACTCGACCAGGGTAATATCGGTGATACGCATGATCCCGACACCGGTGCGCCGGTTTACAGCCTTTACGGCGAAATTCGCCGTCCGACCCCAGAAATGCTCGAAGGAATTGATACCCTCGTTTTCGATATTCAGGATATTGGTGCTCGATTCTATACTTACATCTCAACAATGGGGATGGCGATGCAGGCTGCGGCTGATAACGGACTCGGCTTCGTGGTTCTGGATCGGGTTAATCCGATTGGCGGAGAGGCCGTTGCCGGTCCTTTGGCCGATCCGGGCGAGGAGTCGTTTATCAATTTCGATCAGATCCCTGTCCGACACGGAATGACGGTTGGCGAGATTGCGTTGATGATTAACGACAAGCAGAAGCTTCACCTGGATCTGACGATTGTTCCTGTTCTTAACTGGAAACGGAAGCTCTATTTTGATGAAACAGGACTTCCTTGGGTGAACCCTTCACCGAATATGCGTAGTCTTGCCGCGGCAACTCTTTACCCTGGAGTTTGTCTGGCCGAGGGAACCGGTTATTCAGTAGGGCGGGGAACTAACACTCCATTTGAATTAATGGGCGCCGCATGGATCGATGGTGTTGATTTGGCAGCTAAGATGAATGCGTTGGTTGCCGACCATGGGGAAACGACTCCCGAAAGACCGTTGACAGGTGTCCGTTTTGAACCGATTACGTATACGCCGACGGCCCGACCATTTGAAAATGTCGAAATTTCCGGGATACGCTTTGAGATTACCGATCGGGATGCCTTCGAACCGGTCAAGATGGGGTTGGCTCTTATGCGCGAGCTGATTGCGACCTACCCTGGGCATATCAGCGATCGAGGTGCAAATCATCTTCTGATGAACAAAAAGATTCTGAAAATGATCAAGGAAGGAGCGACTCTCAATGAGATGGAATCGACTTGGAAAGCCGATTTCGAACGCTTTATGGCGTACCGACAAATCTTCCTGATCTATGATTGAGCGAACGATTTGAACGAAGGCGCGGAACAGGGAATGTCGTGTTGCCTGTTCCGCGCTTTTTTGAAGATGGCTTGAAAATAGAAAATCACTCCAACATTTCCGAGACTTTTGATTTGAGTCGTTCTCCCCAGAGGAGATAACCGTCTCGGTTCGGGTGAACACGGTCGGGAAAGAAATCGGTGTTAACCAGGTTGTCTTCATCTCGATACATATCACCGATATCGATCAGTTCGACATTCTCGATATCCCTAAAATAATATGGGAGAATTTTGTTGTAGTCATCGACCATCATCTGGTACTCAATTCGTCCCATATAGAGGTAAGGAAGACATTTTAGAACGATCACTTTGATTCCTGGACATTTTTCACGGACGATCTTGACAATCCGGCGCGTGGCGTATGCCGTTGATTCAAAGGGGTGTCCGGTTGGAATGTTATTGACTCCGATCAGGATAATCGCGAGACGCGGATGAACATTCGAGAAATCATAATGTTCGACACGCCATACGAGATTTTGTGTTTGATCGCCGGCAATTCCAAGGTTGATTGCACCGTGATCTTCATAATATCGCTTCCAAATAGGAGTCAGCGCATCCTGTTCGTCGAAGGCAGAGATTTCCCAGTAGTGAGTGATCGAGTCGCCGAGCATCAGTATCTGATAACCGCGCTCGTTCTGTTTGAGTAGTTCGTTTTTTTCATTAAAACGGGCCATCCAGTCATCACCTCCCTGTTCTCCGACAGCTTCCATTGGCTTTTCGTCGAGACCTTCGATGATAAACGGTTCAACCGCTTTTCCCCAGATATCGTCACCTAATTCGGTCGGGTGAAGGTAATCATGCATGATTTCCGGGAGAAGATGGCCTTCGTCGGTTAGGAAGAGATCGTTGATGCTGTAAATTTTAACATTTTCGACTTTATTGTCGGAATAAATAGGGCGAATCAGCGCATTGATTTCCTCGACTTGCAGACGCAGATCGTCGTCGGGGCTTGGCTCGCGAGGAAAAACTTCCAGAAGGAGAATTTTCATGTTCGGGTAGAGATCTTTGAGGCGATTGATGATCGCAACAATTCCTTCTGCGGTTTGAGCCGGAGTTGATTTTCCGTGACCGACATTGTTTGTGCCGATCATGACCACAGCCATTTTGGGATTGATCTTATCAACAGGTGCGTTATCGAGTTCCCAAAGCACATGGCCCGTTCGGAGTCCGCCGATCGCGATACTCATCGCGTTTCGGTGATCGTAGCGCCTATGAAAGATTTTCGTGCCAGGCCCGTTTGCAAAACCGTTAACAATCGAATCGCCAACCCAGAGAAGGTCGACATTCCCCTGCGCCATTCGTTGACAAATCTTGTCGAATTGCGGGTGTGATAACGGTTCCGGAGTTGTCGCAGGGTTTTCATCGGAGAAAAGAACCGAGGTGAATCCCAGTGAGAAGAGAATCAAAATGAATCGAATCCGATAGATGGTCATAGGTCTGTCTCCTGTTGCGGTCATTGACATGATAGGAAAAATTCCGCTTCTATTTAACGTAGGGGAGAAATCTTTCCCAATCTTTCGACATCCTAACTATAAGAAAAAGCATTTTCAGGTCAAGCTTCTATCAATTTTTTGAAGAGAGGAGATGTGAATTGATCGTGAAATCTTGTTTTCTGATGAATGTTCGGATAAAATTAGGGGGCAAGTCCGTTGAAGGGCCCGATTGGAAAGCCGGTTTTCAATAAAATATGAGGTTATTTATTATGTTCCGACTTCGATTTTTCAGCTTCTTGCTTCTCCTTTATACGGGAATCTTTGCTTTTTCGGCGTTTGCGACCGATGATGCTTCGATTTACCCTCGTGATCTGACCGTCGAAATGCTTTCCAATCCCATCGGTATTGATATGCCGGATCCCCGGTTAGGTTGGAAAAACAGCGCCACCCGTGACGGCTATGGTTTCGAACAGACGGCATATCGGATCGCGGTGGCATCGACTTCGGACTTGCTTGACAAAGATACTCCGGATCTTTGGGATTCCGGCTGGATTGAGTCAAGCGAATCGATTCAGATCCCCTATGATGGAAAAAAACTTTCTTCGGACATGAAGGTGTTTTGGAAGGTCCAGGTTAAAGATCAGAATGGAAGTATTTCCCGTTGTAGTCCAACCTCTTCTTGGACTACAGGAATCATTTCCCAAGACGACTGGAAGGCTGAATGGATTGCCCAACCCGCATCTTTGCGGCAACCAGTCTCACTTGACGGGGCTTCGTGGATCGGCGATTCCGAATCAGACCGAAAGATATCCGCTGTTCGTCATGAATTTGAATTAGGGATTACTCAGGAGGATCTTGATGCGAAAAGATATTGTGCAATTTTGTATTATGCCGGCAACAAAACTTTTTCCGTTCTTATGAATGGCGACTGGTGCGCGCAGTCTTTTGGGATGGTTTTTAATCCCGACCTGTTGCGCGTTACCGATGTGACCGAATTTCTTCGGCCGGGAAAGAATGTTCTCGCTTCGGAAATTCAGACCGATAACGGTACTCGCCCCGCCATTCTACTAAAACTTGTTGTTTTCGAAATTAACCCGATTGACGATTTGACTCCCGGTCGGGGAACGCTCGGAAAGAAAATTTTTGAGTTGATGACTGACAATAGCTGGAAATCGGATTCAAGTCTGAAAAAAGGGTGGGAAATGCCCGAGACGGATGATGCGTCACTTCCCAACGCCGAGGTTCTCTGGGAAGCAGACGACGCGCCATGGGGAAAGCTTCGACGTTTCGGCGAGTCGACCTCACCAGCTTTTCGAAAGGAATTCAAAACCGCGATGGGGAAACATCTTTCCCGCGCAACCCTCTTTATCAGCGGACTTGGCATGTATGAAGCGTCGATTGACGGCCAAAAGATCGGAAATCGTCTTCTTGATCCGGCGATGACTCGTTATGACCGCCGTGTCCTCTATTCCGCCTACGATCTTACCGATAAGTTGCAAGACAATGGGGAAACGCATACTCTGAATGTTTTACTGGGACACGGATGGTACGACGTACGTTCGATTGTGACTTGGAACTTTGACGCCGCGCCATGGCGAGGGAATCCAAGACTTTTGGCACAGCTGAACCTTCATTATGACGACGGATCTTGTGAAGTCGTCGCAACAGATGAAAGCTGGGACACTGTTTCCAGCCCGGTAGTTTACGACTGTATCAGGCAGGGCGAGATCGTTGACGGCGGTTTTGAAGAGAAAAATTTCGGAAAAGCCGAACGGATAGATCCGCCGGGCGGGATTCTTTCCGCTTCTCTTTTTCCCGGTACGATGATCGTTCAGGAATTTCCCGCTATTTGCGTGACGCCGTCGAAAGAGCCGAACACGTGGATTGTCGATCTCGGACGCAATATTGCCGGCTGGTGCCGCGTGCGGTTCAGCGATCTTCCCAAAGGAAAGGTCGTTCGTCTCCGTTATTCTGAACGGATGAAAAATGGAGAAATTGAACGTCAAAGTATTGAACAGCACTTCCTAAAGGGGTCTCCGGGATATTTCGTCGGGGAAACCGGCGCGTTCCAGACCGACTACTATATCTCCGGAGGGAAATGTTCCGAAATCTTCGAACCACGGTTCACTTACAACGGTTTTCAGTTTATTGAGGTCAAGGGATTGGAAACGGCACCCGAACCTGAAGATTTCACCGCATGCGTTATTTCGAACGGGTTTTCCGAAACGGGATATCTGATGACCGACAACAAATTGATCAATCAAATTCAGACAGCCACTCTTTCATCGTATCGAGCAAATTTTGTCGACGGGTATCCTACAGATTGTCCTCATCGTGAAAAGAACGGTTGGACCGGAGATGCTCAATTAGCTTGCGAACAAGCCATGTATAATTGGGAGAATACCGCGGCTTATGAAAAATGGATTCGTGATTTATGCGATGAACAATGTCCAGACGGAAATCTTCCCGGAATTGTTCCGACCGGAGGTTGGGGGTATGCGTGGGGGAATGGACCCGCATGGGATTCAGCACTTATTCTAATACCATGGCAGCTTTACGTCTATCGAGGCGACAAGCGGATCCTTGAAAACTCCTATGATGCGATGAAGCTTTATGTCGATTATCTTGTCGGACATGAAGATAATGATCATCTCGCGTCTCACGGATTAGGCGACTGGTGCGCGTTTAAGAATATGCCTCCCGTTCAGGTGACTTCGAGCGGATACTACTATGTAGATGTTAAGATTGTTTCACAGACGGCGAAAATTCTTGGCAAAGAAGAAGAAGCTCGGAAGTATGAAGAATTGGCAAAACGCATCCAGGCCGATTATTGCAATCTTCAAATTGACGGCGACTCCGGTATTTGTTCCGATGGAAGTATTACGGCACAGTCTTGTTCGATCCATCAAGGTCTTGTAGATGCTCTATCCGAACGTGAAAAAGCAGCTGTTTATGAGCGTCTCATCGATCGGGTTACTCAAACGGGGTATCATTTCGACTGTGGAATTTTGGGGGCGAAATATGTTTTACGCGTTCTGAGCGAGGGCGGAGGAACCGATAAGGCGCTTCGAATGGTCTTGCAGAAGACCGCGCCGTGCTATTATGACTGGATCGAACGAGGGGCAGGGACCCTCTGGGAAGACTGGGGAGACGGATCTTCGCGAAATCATATCATGTTCGGTGACATTTCAGCCTGGTTTTACCAATATTTAGCGGGAATCCGATTTAACGGAGCGCCCTATCCCTCGGCCGGGTGCGAGCCATCGGTTCCTGGATTTCGAGAATTTTTGATCGCGCCAAACTGCCGTCGTAGCGATCTTGACATTCCGGACTCAGAACCACTGACACGCCTTCATGCGATCGTCAATACTCCTTATGGAATCGTTATTTCGAGCTGGAAACGCGATCCGGAATCTGGCGAACTGACTTTTACGGCTTCGGTTCCGGAGAATACACGCGCTGTTCTGCTTGTTCCTTATGACGAAGGTGAAACGGTAGTCCCAGACGAGCAGATTCCAGAATCGATTCGGAATTTGGCGAAAAAGGCTGAAGTCGGGGGGAAGAAGGCGATGCGCTATTCCGTTGGGAGCGGCCGATATGTCTTTACGGTTAAGTGAATGACATACGAAAGAAATTCAAGAAGCGTAAGGTGCCGTGAAGGATACGGCCCTTGTGCGTTTTTTATGTAATTGAATCAAAGAATACTGGCTCTTGTTCGATCGGTTCCGACGAGTCATAGCTACCGAATACAATATCGACAGCGAGGGATCGAGGATAGACCAGGCCTTCATCTCCTGTTTCCGAAAGCCAATTTGAAATGAGGTATGAAAGATCAGAGTTCGAAATATCGCCGTCACCGTTGATGTCACAGTAGTGACGATAATTATTGTCTCCTTTTTCAGAGAACCAGTGAGACATAACGAAAACCCGGTCGGCGCCTGAGATATCGCCGTCACCGTTAATATCCATCGGACAGACATTGAAAGTTCGCGACATGGACCACTCCGAGTCGGCATACGACTCCGTCCCGAGCGCGCGGACTCGATAGACGATATTATCACCATAAGAAAGGGATGTTACGATTGCCTTGGTATCGTTGGTGCGAATCGTCTTCCATTGATTATCATCGGATGAATAAGCCAACTCATAACCCGATGCGTTTTCAGAAGGAGACCAGGTTATCTCATGACGATTAGCACCGTACGAAACAAAGATGCCATTGTTCCCCGTGATTATAGTTGGCGTCTCTAGTTTGATCGGTCCATGATGAGTATATTCGAACGCGCCGATATCGACAATCTTGTTGACAATCCGTTCGCTCCCTGCTAAATCCATTGTTGTGACGACCAAATCGTTTGATCCGGCGTCGATCGCTTGTGAGCCGAAGATCGGGATGAAATCGTCTTCATCCGGATTTTCAAAAAGAGGAAGCCCGTTCCATTGAATATTATTTGTTCCGATGTTCCAATCAACAAAAGAAGTGACGTTGAACGATCCGGATGTCTCGCCTTGATATGGGTAAATATCAGGATAGCTTCCAGCTGAAGTGTTGTCGACAAGAATCGAGTTCGTGATTGAGAGAGTATTGGCGTTAAGGATCGCTCCGCCCCCAACTCCGGCGGCATTGTTTTTGGTAAGGGTTGAGGCTGTAATGAACATCGAACCGGCATTAACAACAGCTCCTCCGAAATATCCTGTATTTCCGTAAAAAAGAGATTGCGAGATTTGGGCCGTCGAGTTCTTCGTGTTATAGATTGCGCCACCGCCAACCATGAGATTTCCCGGGTTTGCCGCGATATTATTCCGGAAAACAGTATTAATCACAGTCAAATCGGCGTAGTTGTAAATTCCTCCCCCGCGGTAATACTTTGCGACGTTGTCATCAAGCACGGAATCTTCGACGGTGCACTGTCCAAAGTTGAAAATTGCACCGCCGAATGTAGCCGAGTTCGCCTTAAATTGCGTCTTGATAAAAAACGCCACTCCATTGTCGCTGTTATAGACAGCACCCCCCCCGGCTACTTGTCCTTCGGCGATGAATGCGTTGTTATTTGAAAAGAGCGTCTTGTTACTGGTCAGGCATCCTTCATTATAAACCGCGCCTCCGTTGCGTTGCCATGAAGTCGAATCGACCAGCATTGTGTCAGTCATCGAAAGTGTTCCGGCGTTGTAAATTGCACCGCCGTAGTTTCCGATGTTTTCGATCAGCATACAGCCATTGAGAGTTGCGACTCCTCCTTTTGCGTTAAATAAAGCACCTCCTCCGACCAGATAATTGCCATTGTCAATCGCGACATTTTCGGTGACGACGCAATCGATCAGTGAGAGTTGATTGTTATTGTAGATTGCGGCGCCGCTTTGAACCTTACCGCCTCTGGTCAGGGTAAGCCCTTTAAGCGTCGCGTTTCCCGTGACTTCAAAGATACGGGAATTTTCCTGGGCATCGATTGTCATTCCGCCATTTAGAGACGCATCAATGATAACCCGTCGGTTGAGAAGAATTTCTCCTTCGGTTAGGAATATTGTTCCGTTACCCAACGAATCGTCAAAAAGAATTGATGTTCGGTCAGAAGCGAGAAGAACAGCTTCCCGCAAGGAAAGGAGTCCGTCATTGGCGACAGAGTCGTCTAACGTCGTGACCACCAGGCTTTCCGGTTCGCCCACTTGAATAACGTAAGCGCCAAGGCTACCATAATCGGAGTATATTCCCGACCAATCTGTTTCAAGGCCGGTACCTTCAACGGAAAGAAAGTAACGACCGGCTTCTTCGGCAAATGTAAATTCAACGTAAAGAGAATCGGACGGATTGTAAACGCAGATCGGTTGAAGATCTTCGGAATAGACGGTGACCAAAACATCCAGATTGGTGACGCCAGTCAATCCTCCGATAAAAAAATTCAAAGGTGAACCGTCAGATTCAAAGAAGAAGAAGTCAACATCGGTATTTTTTTCGATGAGTCCAGATAGGTTTCCCATCCCGTTCGCGATATTCAGAAGGGTTGCATCGATGAAAGAATCCGCAAAATCATCATCACGATATCCGAATCCGTTTTGAGTAGTAATAATTTGCAGTTCGTCGGCTGTATTGTTTGCTCCGACATATTCTCCTTTCGACCACTGGGTTAACTCTTGGTAATAAGAGGCTCCCATGATGGGGGCCCAACCGTTGGCTCCTTCGAAATACTCTTGCTGGTCGCTTATCTGTGAGTTTCCCTTATGGTTTAGACCTAGAGCGTGTCCTGTTTCATGGGAGACCACTTCGGCAATATTCTTAATATTTCCGTTGAGCGATTCCGAAAAGACGAAATTCGGGATATCGCTCTTGGATGTAAATGTTCCGACCCAGGAAATTCCGCCTGTGGCGCTACCAAACCAGTCGGAGTATTTTCCGCCGATCACGACCCGCTGCGCACGGCCATTAAGAAATGCATCCATGGGTGGTTCAACTGTCGTCACGTTGACATCGAACGGAATATAATCTTCGGAGACTCGGAGCCAAATCTCATAAATTGCCGTTTTTTCGGCAACGGAAAATGAGGCCTTGTCGACATTTCCATCTAGGGTGAATCGAGGGGTTACGATATCAGCACCTCCGTTATAAATGGTGTTCCAGTTGGTGTTTGCGGTTACATGACCGTCAAAATCAAGATAGATTGAGAAGATAGAGTTGGGGTTGCTGTTGAGTTTTTCGATATCGACGTCAACGGCCGAGGAAATTTCGCCGGTGGTTGGAATTGCTGGGGACGTAAGAAGAGAGTTGTTGATATCGGCAACGTTTCCTGAAATGACCGCCAGAAGAAATCGATTTTCCAATGGTTCAAGTGAAAGACAACGTTTAATTTTTTTCACTTTGTGGAACGATGGTCTATGCGAGCGAAACACTTTCATGAAAACAGAACCGAACATCAAGCCCTCGTATTTGGAACAGGGTTACCGTATACAAACATACTGCTCTATTTTGCCAAATTAACCGATATTTGCAAGGCTTTAAGCGTCTCCTGACCGTTGAATACTTGCGGATATTTTCGAATGTACTAGAATATTTTATGTGTGGGGAAGGGGATTAAGTAAGAAACAGATCCTCTTTGCTTAGGAGAAAAATGATGAGCCACTCCCGTTTAATCCTTTGCGCTCTTTTCTTTTATTTCTTGCTTCTGCCAATCGTTGCCCAGGATGGTCGCGGTCCGTTACCGAGGTCGACTCCTGAAGCCGAGGGAGTTTCATCAGAGGGAGTTTCCGCGCTGATCGCCGATCTGGATGAAAAGATTGATGCGATGAACAGTTTTATGGTCTTGCGGCACGGAAAAGTGATCGCCGAATGTTGGTGGGCTCCCCACACTCCAACAACCACTCACTGTCTGTATTCTCTGACAAAGAGTTTTACTTCGACGGCGATTGGTTTCGCTGTGGCCGAAGGAAAACTATCGTTAGATGATAAAGTCGTTGACTTTTTTCCGGAAGAACTTCCGGAAAACCCTTCTGAAAACCTGAAAAAAATGACAGTTCGTTCGCTTCTTTCCATGTCATGCGGTCATGAAGATGAGCCGCAGCGTCCTTCGGAAGGGAGCTGGGTCCGTGCTTTCTTGGCACATCCGGTCGTTTATGAACCGGGAACCCATTTTTGTTATAATACACCAGGCAGCTATATGCTCTCGGCGATTCTGCAAAAGGTTACCGGTCAGACGGCTCTCGATTGGTTGACCCCACGACTTTTTAAACCGCTTGGAATCGAAAAACCCTATTGGGAAATGTCTCCAGAAGGAGTCTGTCTGGGTGGACAAGGGCTCTTTATGCATACCGAAGATCTAGCGAAATTCGCGCAGTTTCTTCTTCAAAAGGGACGCTGGAACGGTGAACAACTTCTGTCGTCGGAATGGATCGACGAAGCGACAAATAAACAGATCTCCAATGGAGACGATTCCGATAGCGATTGGTCGCAAGGATACGGGTATCAGTTCTGGCGGTGCCGTTATAATATTTTCCGAGGAGACGGAATGTATTGTCAATATGTTGTGGTCATTCCCGATAAGGATATGGTGATCGCTTCGACGGCCGATTCGAATGATTACCAACGGATTTTAAACCTTTACTGGCAACACCTTCTTCCATCAGTCGTATCCGACGACCCACTCCCCAAGGATTCCGAAGGACTTTCGAAACTCAAGCGGATCGAAGCCGGTCTTTTTGCTAAATCAGGAGAATCCCCGAGTATTCTTTTAAGAGATCAAGTGATCGAAAGTCAGATTCTCGGTCGCGACGTCTTTTATAATATTTATCTTCCTAAAAACTATCTAACCTTTGGAGGGCCATGGAAAACACTTTATCTTCTCCACGGCGCAACCGACGACCATAATACCTGGATTGATCCTGACCGCGGACGTTTGGAAAAATATTCAGATCGTATTTTCAAGGATGTACCGGATAAGAAACGAATTATTGTCATTCCTGATGCAAAACTGACATGGTACCGGAATAATGTCGATGGAGACAAAGAGCGCTACGAAGATTTTATGCTCAAAGAGCTAATTCCTGAAATCGAATCGAAGTTCCGCTGCGCTTCCGGTCGTGAAAATCGTGCCGTGGCTGGGCTTTCGATGGGAGGGTATGGTTCACTACTTTGGACGCTCCGCCATCCCGATCTCTTTTCGGCTTGTTATGCGATTAGCGCGGCGGTTCGCGATGTCGATCGGAATAATGTTTCGCAAGAAATTCTGGATAACAATATCTTCTATCTGGCCGAAGAGTTCCCGAATAAATATAAGAAGACAACGCGTTTCTTTCTTGACTGCGGTGATGATGATTCACTCCTTTATAACAATGTTTTCCTTTATCAACAGATGAAAGAAAAGGGTTTTAATGTAGAACTCCGTGTCCGTGACGGCGCTCATAACTGGGAATATTTCAGCACGGCCCTACCGACCGTGTTTGAATTTCTCAGTGAAAAATAAAGAAAGAGAGAGGCAGGAATATGAAAGTTCTTTTGGTCAATGGGAGCCCGCACAAAAACGGATGCGTTTTTACGGCGCTTTCAGAAATCGCGAAAACCCTTGAACGAGACGACATTCAGTCTGAAATTTTCCATATCGGGAATCGTCCGGTACAAGGATGTGCCGCTTGTTTCGCCTGTCAAAAAGAGAACGCACAAGGATGCGTTTTTAAAGATCAGCTCTATATCGATTTCGTCGATCGAATAAAAACTTGCGACGCAATTGTGATCGGAGCGCCGGTCTATTATGCCTCGGCTCCGGGAGCCCTCTGTGCGATACTTGACCGTGTTTTCTTTTCCGCGAGCCGTTACCTGATTCACAAACCTGGTGCCTGTGTGGTGAACTGTCGCCGCGGGGGAGCCAGCGCGACGTTCGATCGATTGAACAAATATTTCACAATTCTCCAAATGCCGGTAGTTTCGTCACAGTACTGGAATTCAACCCACGGACATAATCCGGAAGAGATTATCCAGGATTTTGAGGGAATGCAGACGATGCGAACTCTGGCACGGAATATGGCCTATATGCTTAAATGCGCGGAAAAGTCAAGTCTGTCGATACCTGAAAATGAACCGATTGTTCTAACCAACTTTATCCGGTAAACAATTTATGGAATTCAAACTTTGTTTCGTGCGGTGATTCAAAAGGCGGAACCGCAATAGAACCTGCCGAAATGAGAGTTTTTCTGTGATCAGGTATGAGTGACTCATCTCGCGTTCGACTTGCTCCGTTCGAATTCATCGGCGGCTATTCCTACGCAAAATGACTTTATTAGGCCCTTGGTTTTAGGATGACGCGAGATATCGAAGGAGAATGTTTTCGGAACGGTTGATTCTTCTTCAAAGCCGATGTAAAATTAATCCATCGTTTTGGAAAAGTGGTGGATTTTCGTGATCCGCGTCATTTGTCCACATTATGCCCGAACTTTCGAATTTTTGATAATCCAGTTGACATGACTACATCGAATTGCACCTCAAAAAGACTGAAAAGTTATGGATATGTCACGTTGACAATTTCCCTCATCTGTCTTTTTTTATTCATAGGCCAGATTCAAGCTCAACTTCCACCGACCATACATCGAGTTGCGCCTTTCGATACGGAAATTGACGGTCCATTCTCTAACGAAAAGCTTTCGGTGTTTCTCTCTCCTTCTTTTGATAAATCGTTTGGAACCTGTTGGAATACTATTGGAAAATCGCTTTTAATCCCATCCCACAAAGAACTGATGTCTCGACCGATAACTTTGTTGGCATTTGTTAAATTTCCTCCGTCCAGCCACCATAATATCATCTGTGCCGCCGATCCTAAGTCTTCCTCATCCCACTGGGAACTCTTCACCACTCCGAAAGACGGTAAACTCGGTTTTTACATTCCGGGAAACTCCATCGATACATTCATATCGGAAAAACTTTTTGCTGACGGAGAGTGGCATTACCTGACCCTTCATCTGAGCGATGTCCGGTTCGAGGTCTATTCCGATGGACAGAAGTTTCTTGAAGGAAATATCGATCGCCCTTTCTATGAATCCGAGTCCAATTTTTTCGCCATTGGTAGCACAGTCGAACAAGATGTTTTTAGTTCCGGTCTTATAGATGAGTTTCTTATTCGGCAAGGAGAACCGGAAGGAGGTTTTTCCCTCACAGAATCTCCCAAAGTACCGTTTATCGCCGACGAAAAAACAATACTTCTCCTTCATTTTGAAAGTGACGATCAGAAATCTTCGGAGAACATCTCGACTTTTTTCGAAAACCTTATCGCACCGCGCGAAATGCTTAACAGAAAAAAACACCCCGTCACGTTTAATGAGATCGTTGAAACATTTCCCACTTGTATCATTCCTCTCGAGGGATCCGTTGCCTCATCAGGCACGGAGACGGTGAAAATCAAAATCTCAAACGAAGTGATCGAGCAACTCTTTCCAAAGGGCGGGGTTGAAATAGAGGTTCCTCCCGGCTGGAAACCTCCAAAAAATATAGAAATCAGAGAATGTTCTCCGGAACAATTCGATAAAGAGGCTGAACGCTTGGGAATCACGGGTCTTTCCGCCGACCTATTCCGACCAGGTGTCTTTGCATTTTGGGGAGAGCAATTTGTTGAACTCTCGAAACAGATATCAGGAGAAATTGCACTTCCCCGAGGCGCTGCCGAACAACTTTTTGATTCCGAAACACTCGTCAGGGATGAAGAATCCACACCTGCCCAGATTGTTATTCGCCGCACATATGATATTTTAAACGACTTGACCGGTACACTTCCCCCGGAAACCGAGGAACGTATCGCATCCGGCCTTCGTAAAATCGGCGAGTCTATAGCCGAAGAAATTCAGAAAATGGCCCCTGATGAAAATCGGCTTACTACCGACTTTTTTCTTGCCGCCGCACTTCGACGAGAACTCATGTTTTCGAATCCGGAACTTGATGACTTAACTGACATTCTCTTTTTGGCTCGTGGTTGCTATGCCGGAAGCCGTCTGACCAATCTGACGAACACTGACCGAATCGGCGGACATTTTGCCACTCAGGTTTATGGTTTTAACTCAATTCATGGCGGTGGGATTTTCACCCTTTCAGACTGGCGTGAGAAATATCCGATAATCAAAAATCTTCTTGCAGGAAAAAAAGTTTCTCCCACTCAATATTGTAACCGACTTGCGGGTAGAGAACTCAATTATGGTTCTTTTTACAAACCGGAAGTCTCTTACGACGGCAAAACCGTCTACTTTTCCCATTCTGGCGCATCGGAACACCGGTGGTTTTGGACACCCGATACCACTTGGAATATCTTCAGACTCGACCTCGAAACTGAAACCGCTCCCGCTCAACTAACCCAACTAACCGACTCGTCGTATAATGATTTTGATGTTTGCGAACTCCCCTCCGGCCGACTTGTTTTTGCTTCAGAACGACGAGGAGGGTTCATTCGTTGTTTTGGCGAAGATGCTCAATTACGCGTAACCACATCGGTTCTTCACACGATGAAATCAGACGGAACAGACATCTATCCGATCAGCTTCTTTGAAACCGGCGAATGGCGTCCTTCGGTCGACCACAACGGTATGCTTGCCTATACCCGATGGGATTATACCGATCGCGAAAACTGTCTTGGTTCAACTTATTGGACATGCTTTCCCGACGGCCGTAATCCGCGTTCCCCACACGGAAATTACCCCCAGCCGTGGCATACTTTCGACGATAATATCCACGGCGATCATCGCTGGGGAACGTGCGGGGACGCGCCAAGCGGACTACCGATGACCGAACTTCAATTTAGAGCCATCCCCAACTCTCACCGAATGATTTTTACCGCGGCGCCTCATCACGGTGAAACATTCGGTTCACTCTGTATCCTTGATTTGCGTGTTCCCGATGACAACCACATGTCGCGAATAAAACGACTGACTCCCTATTTTCCTTTCCCAGAGTCAGAAATGCCCGCGCGTAGCCAATACTGCTACGGTTCGCCATGGCCGATTTCTGAGGATCTTTATATGTGCAATCGTTGGGAAGATTTAATCCTTCTCGATCGCTACGGAAATGAAGAACTCCTCTGCGAGCGTGAAATATTACCGATCGGTTACGATCCGCGACTCCGTCTCTCTGAACCCATTCCACTAGCACCCCGCGAAAAGCCGCCGGTAGTTCCCCAACAGACTGCTCAGGGGATCGATAATATCGGCAAACCGCAAAATTCGACCGTCGGAGTGGTCAATGTCAACGTCGCCGATCTTGCTCTACCTGCCGATCGTCCACCAAAGCGACTACGTGTCATTCAAGTAATTCCCAAACCGAATCCGTGGATGGATTTTCCCTGGATCGGGTATGCTACAGAGAATACACCCCGTATTCCTCTCGGCACGGTTCCGATCGAAGAGGACGGGAGCGTTTATTTTGAAGCACCGAGCGGTAAGCAGCTTTTATTCCAGGTTCTCGACGAGAATAATATGGCGATCCAGACAATGCGCGCGGTAACCTATCTTCATCCGGGGGAAAATCTCCTTTGCATCGGATGTCATGAACCACTCGACATTTCTCTGGAAAACGAACTTGCAAAGGTTACTCCGTCTGCCTTTTCACGTGCCCCATCCCGCCTTGAACCGGAATGCGGACCAGTTGAACCTCTCTCGTTCTACCGGCATATTCGACCGATACTAGAAGAACGATGCCTTCCATGTCACAAAGAAATGAACGTCGAGCCCCTTTCCATGGATTATGAAGACCTCCGACCCTACGTTTATTACTTCAGTGGCGGAATGTCGGGCGCAACGCTTCGGAATGGACCGCATGGAGGTAGCCGATCGCGTCCGGGACATCTCGGGGCTTCAGAATCACGTCTTGGGACAGTTCTTTTCAACGAAACCCACCGTGATACCGTTTTGGAAGAAGACAGGCATCGCTTGATACTTTGGATGGACGCCAACGCTCCACGTCTTTCAGCATTTCGAGACGAAGAAGCGCAGAAACAGGGAAAACTGATATGGCCTGTTCTCGATACCGAGCCTTGTGAACTCTATAATCCGGCACCTAAAACAAAGTAATGAGACAAATAGGCCTGGGATATGTCACATAGAGTAAGTCAATAATGAAAACTCGGACGACCTGAAACAGACGGAACGAGCTCCCCTTGACCCATTCCCTGAAAGTGCTAAAATGTGGGTAGCCTTGATGGCTATGCCTCTATAGCTCAGTTGGTAGAGCAACGGACTCTTAATCCGTGGGTCGTGGGTTCAAGTCCCTCTGGAGGTAT
>CADBQY010000028.1 GCA_902796885.1 uncultured Planctomycetota bacterium | reverse complement strand
GACGGCTTTCGTCCCCTCGTCGAACGGAGGCATTTCGCAAACGCCCATCGGACCGTTCCAGACGACCGTCTTGGCGCCCTTGACGATATCGCAGTAGAGCTTGGCGGTCTCCGGCCCGATATCGAGTCCTTCGTAATCGTCGGCGATTTCACCGGCGGGAACGACCTGCTTGTTGCAGTCGGCGCTGAACGCGTCGCCGGCGTGGGTGTCGACCGGAAGGACGAGCTTTTCGCCACCCTCGGCGAGGAGTTCTTTAGCCAGATCGACTTTGTCCGGTTCGACGAGCGATTTGCCGACTTTCCCGCCCTGCGCCAGCGAGAAGGTATACGCCATCGCCCCGCCGATCAGGACCTTGTCGCAAATGCCCAACAGGTTCTTGATGACCATGATCTTGTCCGAAACCTTGGCGCCCCCCAGAATCGCCACGAACGGGCGGGCGGGATTGCTGATCGTGTCGGTCAGGTACTTGATTTCCTTTTCGACGAGGAAACCGCAGACTTTCGGTTTGCCGGCCATCGCTTCGGGAACCGCGACCATCGAGGCGTCGGTCCGATGGCAGGTGCCGAACGCGTCGTTGACGTAAACGTCGGCGAACGCGGCGAGCTGTTTGGCGAATTCGGCGTCGCCCTTCTTTTCGCCCGGCTGGAACCGGAGATTCTCGAGAAGAAGCACTTCGCCGTCTTTCAGGGCGGCGACCTTGGCCTTGGCGTCGTCGCCGACGGTGTCGGTCGCGAACACGACCTTGTTCGGGATCAGTTCGGCCAGACGGTCGGCGGCCGGTTTAAGCGTGAACTTGGCGTCGGGAGCGTCTTTCGGACGGCCGAGATGACTCATCAGAACGACCTTGCCGCCCCGTTCGAGAACCGAGGTGATCGTCGGCAGCGCCATACGGATACGGCGGTCGTCGGTAATCTTTCCGTTCTCGTCGAGCGGAACATTGAAGTCAACACGAATGAGGACAGCTTTCCCCTGAACATCGACATTGGCAATCGTTTTCTTAGCCATCTGATTTCACTCCTTGCGGTTAAATGGTTGCGTAAACGTGAAAAACGTGTTACTTATGACTTTTGTAGTAATTGATCAACGCGTTGGTCGACGCGTCGTGCGAGGCGATTTCGTCTTCGCCGGTCAGTTCGGGCAGGATGACCTTGGCCAGCTGTTTGCCCAGCTCGACCCCCATCTGATCGAACGAGTTGATGTTCCAGACGATGCCCTGAACGAAGATTTTCATCTCGTACAGAGCGATCAGACGCCCCAGCGTGTTGGGCGTCAGCTTCTTGACGAAAATGGTGTTCGTCGGACGGTTCCCCGGAAAGACTTTCGCCGGGGCCAGACGCCGCGCTTCTTCTTCGGAAAGGCCGGAGGCTTTCAGTTCGGCATAGGCTTCGTCTTCGGTCTTGCCGCGCATCAGCGCCTCGGTCTGCGCGATGAAGTTGGCGATCAGCTTGTCGTGATGGTCGCCGACCGGGTTCTGCGTTTCGACCGGCGCGATAAAATCGCACGGGATCATCTTCGTCCCCTGATGGATCAGCTGATAGAAGGCGTGCTGGCCGTTCGTCCCCGGTTCCCCCCAGATGATCGGACCGGTCGAGTAGTCGACGGGATTGTTTTCGCGGTCGACCCGTTTGCCGTTGCTTTCCATATCCCCCTGCTGGAGATACGCGGGGAAACGGTGCAGGTACTGGTCGTAAGGCAGGATGGCGTGGGTTTCGGCGCCGAAGAAATTGTTATACCAAATTCCCAGAAGCGCCATCAGAACCGGAATGTTCTTTTCAAACGGGGTGAGACGGAAATGAACGTCGGTCTCGTGGGCGCCGGTCAAAAGCTCCACAAAACGGTCGAACCCGACCGTCAGGGCGATCGAAAGTCCGATCGCCGACCAGAGAGAATACCGTCCGCCGACCCAGTTCCAGAACTCGAACATATTTTCGGGGTCGATTCCGAACTTTTCGACCTCTTCGCGATTCGTCGAAAGGGCGACGAAATGCTTGGCGATCGCCGACTCGTCGTTGGCGGCCTTTAAGAACCACTCGCGCGCGGTGTTCGCGTTGGTCATCGTCTCTAAGGTGGTGAACGTCTTCGACGCGATAATGAAAAGGGTCGTTTCGGGGTCGAGATTACGGAGCGTTTCGCAAATGTGGGTGCCGTCGACGTTCGAAACGAAGTGGGGACGGATATGCGTCTGATACGGCTTTAACGCCTCGGTGACCATATACGGACCGAGATCGGAGCCGCCGATTCCGATGTTGACGATGTCGGTGATCCGTTTCCCCGTCCAGCCGGTCCAGACGCCGCCGCGCACTTGTTCGGAGAACGACTTCATCTTGTCCAGCACGGCGTTGACCTTCGGCATGACGTCTTCGCCGTCAACCTTAATCGGCATATTGCCGCGGTTGCGCAGGGCGACGTGAAGCACGGCGCGTTTCTCGGTGACGTTGATCTTCTGACCGGTGAACATCGCCTCGATCATTTCGGCCAGCCCGCACTCTTTGGCCAGCGCCGCGAGCTTTTCGACCGTCTTTTCGGTGATCAGGTTCTTCGAGTAATCGAAAAGAACGCCGTCCCATTCGATCGAAAATTTCTTGAACCGGTCGGGGTCGGCGGCGAACATCTCGCGCATCGAGAAGTTTTCGGCCTCTTTTTTATGATCGGCAAGGGCTTTCCAGGCGGAAGTTTCAGTCGGTTTCATTTTTTGTGTTTCTATAGGTTAGGGTTGCGCGCCCGACGGCGCGATACGGATTCGTTCGCCGGCCGACGCCGTCGGTCAGCGGCGGATTTTGGACGGAGCCGATCCGGCAAGGATCTTTTCGATCGCCTCTTGGATCGCCTCCGGCTCGGCCATTCGGCCGAGCCCTTCGTCGCCGCAGCTCAAACGCCCCGCTTCGGGCCCGACGAAAAAAAAGCCGTCCTCTTCGAGCCGGGCGACGTTTCGCCGCGTCGCCGGTTTCGACCACATGACGCTGTTCATCGCCGGCGCCAAAAGGATCGGTCCGTCGAACGCCAGGATCGTCGTCGAGACAAGGTCGTCGGCGATCCCCGCGGCGGCCTTGGCGATGATGTCGGCGGTGGCGGGAACAATACAGAAAATCCGCGCGTCTTTCCCCGCGCCGATATGCGGGTGCGCGCTCTGCGGGTCGGTCCAGAGGGAAAGGCGGACCGGCCGGCCCGAAAGGGAGTAGAACGTCTGCGGCGCGACGAGTTTCGCGGCCGATTCGGTCATCATCACCGAGACGCCCGCCCCGGCCGCCGCAAGACGGCTGACGAGCGCCGCCGCCTTAAACGCGGCGATCCCGCCGGTCACTCCCAGAAGTATTTCTTTCCCTTTGAGCGTCATCAGTTCGGTCCCCGGCGGGTCAGTCCCCTTCGGGACCGAAGGCCGGTCCCGACTCGGAATCGAACGAAAACGCTTCTTCCTGCGCGTCGTCGGCGAGAGGCGCGGGTTTGGTGCCGTCGAAATAGCGGAGGTTCCCTTCGGTATCGAGATAGATTTTATCTTCGACGATTTCCTGAATGACCAGTTCGAGCTTGCTCTTCGAACCGTCGGTCTCGACGAACGAGGCGGCCCCCTTGTTCAGATAGACAAGCCGTTTCTGGATCAACGCGGACAGCTGAAAACGCCCACCGACCTTTTCAATGAGTTTCTCATCACGCAATTCGTCGATCATAGTTAAACGCTCCGGATTTCTATGGTTTCGGAAAGAAGCCGACCCGCCGCCAGGGCGCGCCGGCTCAGGAGTTTTTCAGGATCGCCGTCAGATCGGCCGCGGCGTCGTCGAGCCGATCGTTGACAACACGGTATTTGTATTCGTCGGCGCTCGCCAGTTCGCTCTTGGCTTGCGCCAGGCGTTTGGCCAGCGACTCTTCGCTTTCGGTTCCCCGGCCGCGCAAACGCTTCTCGAGATCGTCGAAACTGGGGGGGAGAACAAAGACGGTCACCGCGTCGGGGAAAGTCCGCAGAACCTGCCGCGCCCCTTTCACGTCGATTTCGAGAACGACCCATTTCCCCTCGTCCAGAAGGCGGACGACCGGTTCGGTCAGCGTGCCGTAGAGGGCGCCGCCGGGATAGACCTCAAACGATTCGAGGAACTCGCCCCGGCTCTGCCGCGCGAGAAAATCTTCGCGGGTTAGGAAGTAGTAGTCGACGCCGTCCTCTTCGCCGGGGCGTTTGGCGCGGGTCGTCGCCGAGACGCTCATCACCAGGGGAAACCGCCCCGACTCGCGCACGCGGCGCAGGAGCGTCCCCTTGCCGACCCCCGAAGGGCCGGAGACGACGATCAGTTTTCCGGTCGGGGAAGACGTGTTCATGGCCGGTTCCTATTCGACGTTCTGCACCATTTCGCGGATCTTCTCGACGATCGTTTTCATATCGACCACCCAGTAGGTGATCTCCGAAAAGTTCGCCTTCGAGCCGATCGTGTTGACTTCGCGGAACATCTCTTGAGTCAAAAAGTCGAGCCGCTTCCCGCAGGGGGCGGTCGTCTTCATGGCGGCGTCGAACTGTTCCAGATGGGAACGGAAACGGACGATCTCTTCGGAGATGTCCGACTTGTCGACAAAAAGGGCGATCTCGCGGATGAAATCGGTTTCGTCGGCGGCGAGCTGGTGTTCGGCCATGATCGCCGAAACCCGTTCGAGGAGCTTTTCGCGGTAACGGTCCGAGACTTGGGGGACAAGCTCTTCAATTTTGGCGATCCGCTCCGCAAGGTCGCCGCAGTGCCGGCGGATCGCCTTTTCCATTTCGTCCCCTTCGCGGCGGCGCATTTCGGAAAGGGCGCCGAGCGCCCGTGTCAGGTTCTCTTCAACCGCCTGCCACACGTCTTGCGCCGAGTCGGGCTCGTCCGACTCTTCAATGACACCGGGAAGGCGAAAAAAATCGGCGGCGCCGCCCAACGCCAGACCGGCGGCGGACTCGGCGGTCCGGCGGGCGCTGTCGATGTAATACGAAAGAGCGGTCCGGTTGATCTGAAAGCGGGAGCGGCCCTCTTCGCGGCGGATTTTGAGCTGGACGTTGATCGTCCCCCGGTCGATTTTCGAACGGAGAAGCGACTCGATCAGCGGTTCCAAGGACGAAAATCCGTCAGAAATCCGTAAGGCGGCCTTGAAATATCGATTGTTGACCGTCTTGATCTCTGACGCGATTACGTAACCGTTCCGGCGGGTGTTTGCCCCGCCGAAGCCTGTCATACTCAGCAAAGCGGTAGTCCTTTCCGGAGATGATGCCTACTCGGCCGCGGGCGCGGCGTCGGCGGCAGGCGCAGAGTCACCGGCAGGCGCGGCGTCGGCGGCCGGGGCGGCCGGGGCGGCCGGTTCGGCGACCGGCGCGCTTTCGGCGGGCGCCGCGGGAGCCGCGATCGGCGCTTCGGGCGCCAGCAGGTTCCCCTTTCGGGTCGCCTTGAAG
>CADBQY010000027.1 GCA_902796885.1 uncultured Planctomycetota bacterium | reverse complement strand
TTGAACGTCGATTTCGAGGGGACCGAAAACCGCCTCATGCCGCTGAATCGAGACGTTCAGGGCATGAAGGAGACGTTTGGCCGTGAAATAATTGATGACAATCCGATCGGAAACCTGAATCGGCGCCGACGAGGTCCCCATCGGCTGGGGGTTCAGACCGAAATCAACGATCAATTCTTCGGGAGTGCTGATGACGCGGCAGAAGTTGGCGTAACGGGCATCGGCACAGGAATCGTCGACCTGCAGAGTCGGACGAGCCGGAGCTTCGGTTTCGGGATTCGGTTGTTTGGCCATGAAAAACTCCTTTTCACTAAGGTCTTAAAATACGATTCGGGGAGACGGAAAACGATTCCCGCGAATAGAGTTCACGGAAATCGCTCGGGGAGTAACGCGCTTGCCGGCCGAGGAGAATCCCCGCGGCCGGCAAGCGCGTTCTTTTAATTCTCTTCCGCAGACTCCTCCGCCGAAACGTCGGTCTCGGCGGAAACTGATTCTTTTTGAAGTTTCACTCCGGGGAAAATTTCGTTGTCGCGTCCCAACAGGGTTTTATTCGAAACCTCGGGCGCGCGGTACCACGCGCCGTGCATCCAGTCGGCGAGCATCGCGATCTCGTCGTCGGACATCAGAGCGTCCCCGTCGGCGGGGCGGTAGGCCGGCATGCGGTCGTTATGTTTGCCGTAATACTTGACGTCGGTCGGATCGGCGATGAACCCGCGGAGCCATTCCTTCGACATATAGCCGCGCAGGTCGCAGGCGTGGTCGCTCTTTTCGTGCCCGTAAAACGGATGGCAGTCGACGCAACCCAAAAACTCCATCGAGGCGATCGCCCCTTCGGCCAGGCCGGCGTAGTCGGTCCCGCTTCCCGCGCGCGGAGCGTCGAGCTGCGACTCGTCGTATAAAATGGCGGCGACTTCGCCGCAGGCGGCGACGATCCCGTCGCGGATACGGTCGACGTATTGCGTCTCGCCGGCGGGAATCGGCTCGTCGTTGCCGTTAAGCTGAGCCAGATAGACGTCGGTCAGGAACGTTTCGGGGTCGTCGGTCAGCATTTCGATATTCTCTTCGTCGGCAAAGAGTTCCTGATACGTCTCGTCGGCCGGCATCGCGGTCAGAACCTCGGTGAGCGCTTCCAGAACGGGGGCCGGCAGAGGCGGGTCGAACTCGGCGAGGATCTCCGGATCGGCGCACTTTTCGGCGATCAGACTCTGCAGCCCGGCGGTATCTCCCTCGGCCAGCGCCGCGACGGCGTCTTCATTTTCGACGAACTCGGTAAACGCCGCGGTCAGGATATCGAGCGCGGGCGAAGCGTCGGCGGCGATCACCGCGCTGATCAGGCCGTTCGAGTCGTTCAGCATAAAGTTCCCGGCTTTATCGGTCTGCCCCCCGTGAACGCGTCCCTTCATATAGGTAACCATCGAACCCTTTTCGCCGAAACTGGTGGTGGCTCCGAAATAGTCGTCGGAAAGGAGTTTTTCGACGTCCATATACCCGCCGATCCACTCGGCCGAGACGCTCCTGTAGAGGTTCGGCGCGGTCGGTTCGGGACATTCGATCGGGGAAAAGTCCGCCGTTTCGGTCAGTTCGCCGAACGGCTCGAACCGATGGCAACTGGCGCAATGCTGGGCGAAGAGTTTCGGTCCCTGGATGAACGGGTCTTTTTTCAGGAGCGAAAGGGCGCCGGTCTGCGGGATCCCGTCCGGAGCGGCGCAGAGTTCGATCGCGCGGTGGGCGAGCTTATCGGCTTCCGCCTTCGAGGCGAGGAAAGCCGGCGCGTGCTCCGGATTTTTGTAGTCGTCCACATACGAGAGGTACGTGAAGGCGCAGAAGACAACGAAGAGCGCCCCCACCGCCAACACGCAAAGGACGTGCAGGAACTTATTCCGACCCAGAATCGGGAGGAGATAGAAGAATCCCAGCAGGATCGGAGGCACGACGAAGATGGCGTAAATCATGCCGATCTTCGAAAAGATCGGGAGTTTCGATTCATAGTAGAGCGCGCGGAACGACCACTCGGGACGCGCGGCGTCGTACGAGCCACCCGGATCGGCGGGGCTCGTCAGCTCGGCGCCCAGGTACGCTTCGGCGGGAAGGGTCGGCGCGCGGTCGGCGATCTGCCGGCGGGTGAGGGAATGTTGAAAGACGAGCGCCAGAACGACCGCCAGGAAGAGGACGCAGACACACGCCGCGCCGAGCGCTTCCCACCCCCAGAAGGGGCGTTTTTCGGTTTTGGCGCACGCCAGGGCGCACTTGTGGCAACATCCTTTTTCCGCCGAGAGGGGGCGCGAACGGAGATCGAACCACTTCCAAAGGAACATCAGACCAAACCCGCCGCCGCCGCAGACCAAAATGTGCAGGACGGTGAAACGGGTCAGGGTCATCGTGCCGAACGCCGGATCGGGGCCGCCGGCCACGAGCTTATAGAGAGGCAACCCCACCCAGGGGAGGAGCTGCAGAAACGACACGCGCGTGATCGTGGCGAAATAGCCGGAAAGGGACCACATCAGAAGATCGCCCGTCAGACAGCTGCCCAGGGCGAACAGAAGCATCGTCAGCGCCGTCCAGTAGACGAACTCGCGCGGACGCCGGTACGCGCCGTGGACCGCCAGGGCGACCACGTAAAGACCGAGCATACCGACCAGCACCTGCGCCGAATAGTGGTGGATCCCGCGGACCAGCCAGCCGAACGGAACCTGGAACTGGATATGCCAGACCGATTCCCAGGCGGTCTGCGCGCTCGGCGAATAGAACGCCCAGAGAAAGACGCCGGTGATCCCCTGGATCACGAAGGCGAAAATGATGGCGACCGGAAGCCAGCGGCAGAGACAGCCGCTCGCCGGGACCTGCCACGAGGCGATCTTCTTCCATCCGGTCACAAAACCTGTCCGCTCGTCGAGCCACTTCAAAAACGGATTCATAATATTTTAACTCTTTCGTCGATCGTTGATTTTCTGTTGGACGCGGGGTAGGCGCAAAGGGACTAAACCGGAGATTTTTCGGCACACCCGAGCCGGAACGACTGGAACTTGACAAAGACGCGCCCCTCTTCGTCGACGCGCGTCTCGAGGGAGTCCATCGACCGGGCCGATTTGGATGTCTCGGGGCTGAGACGTTCGCCGTTCAGGTCGAACGCGTCGCCGTGACAGGGGCAGAAGAAGATCGTTTTCTCCTCGCCGGTTTCTGGATCTTTCTGTTTATCGACTTTGATCCGGCAGCCGGCATGGGGACAGACCGTTTGGAACGCCTGGACTTCCCCATCGGCGGTCTTCCGAATGAAGACGTTCCCGATCGACTGATTCGGAGACGAAACCCACGCGTCGGTTACCGTATCGGTTACGGCGTAGAGACGGGGAGTTTCGTCGAGATTGGCCAGGGTGGTGAGCTGATACTCCTTCCCGGAAAGCCCGACTTGCTGGAGGGGATAGAGCGCCATCCGCGCTCCGGCATAGACCGGAATCGCGACGCAGGCCGCGCCGACCCCGGCCGCGAGCGTTGTCTTCACAAAATGGCGGCGCCCCTCGGTCTTCTCTTCCGCCGCGGCGGAAGGACAGGCGCGGTTTTCCGCGGAATTCTGCATTATTCTACTCCTTGTCGAATCTCGGAGGCGGGAAAAGCCCCGCCGGATCTCTAAAAAACATGTCTGTCATTTTAACATCTTCGAAACGCTAGTCCAGGGGAAAGTCCTCCGTCTCGGCGTCGCCGTACTGGGTCTGCGCGTAAAGAGGCATATGCCGGTAGTAGACTTCCAGCGTCATACAGAAAAGGCTCGTCACGTAGAGACGACCCGCCTCGCCGCGGTAGACGTCTTGGCTCGGCGACCAGCTGCCGGCGTCGTCGCCGCTCTGTACCTGGCTGTTGACGAGGGTGTCGCGGACCTGGTCGTTCCATTCTTTCCAACGGGGGCCGCCGATATGATGAAGAACCTGCGTGGCGTAGTAGACATAATAGGCGTTTTTAAAGTCGGGTCCTTTCCGCAGTAGGTAATCGGCCCCGCGAAGAATATTCGGGTTTTTCGGATCCCAGTCGAGGTAGAGGCGGCAGAGAAGGCCGATCGCCGTCGTGGCGTCGGTGCCGTGACTGTCCTGATAACCGTACCGCGCCCCGCCGTCGGCGGAGACCTGGTTCGAGAGGAAGTTGATCGCCTTTTTCATGACCATCGGGTCGACCGAAAGCCCCCCCATACTCCCGCTTTTAAGCGCCATCACCTGCCAACCGGTCACGGAAGTATCGCCCGGCTGTTCCTGAGGGAGATAACGCCACCCCCCCATGACGGGATGTTGGGCGTACTGAATGAACGCGAGCGACTGCTGCGCCGTGTTCCGAAGCGCCTGGTAGCGTTTGTCGTGCTCTTCGGTCCCCATCGCGCACGCCTCGCACAGGGCGATCGCCGCCAGACCGTGCGAGTACATTCGCCCGCTGTCGTTCCGTTCGTCCTTGCCCAGGTCGCGCAGGTCGTAACCGTTCCCCGTACGGACGCCGTTGGTCAGGAGGAATTCGATCCCCCGGGCGACGACCGATTTGTATTCTCCTTTCGACGGGGTGTTCCCCGCGCCCAGGAAGGGGAGAACCGCCATCGCGGTCGCGGCGTTGTCGGCCACCGTCCTGCCGCCCCCCTCTCCGGCGTTCTGGAACGACCAGCTCCCGTCGGGCTGCTGGTGATCGGCAAGCCATTTGAGCGCCAATTTCACGGCGCGTTCGCTCGCGTCGTTCCCGCCCCCCGATCTCAGCAGACGTCCTTTCCCCATCAGGCGCCCTTCGAGCGCCCCGGCCATAGGAATCGTCTGTACCGGCTGGACAATTTCGGTCTGGTCGACCTCGTAGGCGTCGGTCAGGCTCAGGTCGGGCGCGGTTTCGATGTTGGTGAAGCTCATCGCCGGCTCTTCGACCGTCTCGGGCGCCTCTTCCACGTCGATATCGAAATCGGAAATATCGAGCGAGTCGTCGTCGAGATCGTCCATGTCGAGCGATTCGTTCTCGTCCATTTGTGAGGTGATCGCCAGATTATCCTTGTTTTTGTCTCCCATGCTGAAAAGAGCGAGCGCGACGAGGATCGCGACCTGGATCCCGAACGCGATCAGCCAGATCGGCAGGGTGCGGAGCCGATCGACCACGTCGTGTTCTTCAAGGATCTTGTCGAGCGCCGGATTGAAATCGGGATCGAGCTCGGCCAGCGCGGCGACATCCTTCGACGAGGGGGCCTTCCCGGCGCGGGAAGGGCGCCGCGCCGTCGTTTCGGAATCCTTCTTCGAGCGAAATTTATCTAAAAAACCCACAGGGACCGCCTGTTTTGAAGCGTTGAAATTTGAGAAAAATCCCCTTCTCCCCTATTCTCAATCGGTCGGAATCTATTATAATGCGACTACCGATAGTTGGCAATAAGGGCGGCGGGTATTTTCCTTCTCCCGCCGCGCCTACCGGCGGGGGGCAACCGGCCGGGTGCCCGCTGTCGTTTCCCGAAGCAAAAAGTTGCACGATTTGATTAAATAAACGTTCTACCTAACAGAGGTCACGCCATGGCTGGAAAACGTAACAAGAAAAAGGCCGAAACGGTCTATCTCGTCTGTGAAGAAACCGGCGATTACAACTACATCGTCCGC
>CADBQY010000026.1 GCA_902796885.1 uncultured Planctomycetota bacterium | reverse complement strand
GGGCGATCTCGGCGCTCATATCGGCGGACAGGCCCGCCATCGCCGCCCACTGTCCCACCTGGGGCGCGCAGACGAACGAGTACTGCTGGAATTTGCACATCGTATCGATCAGTTTCGCCGGGCCGTGCGCGTAACCGACACGCCAGCCGGGCATCCCGTGCGATTTACTGAATCCGTTCATCACCAGAGTGTCGGGATTGAACTCGGCCGGCGAGGTAAACGGCGCGTGGCAGAACGTGCGGTAAATCTCGTCGCTAACCAACAGAATCCCGTGCTTGGCGGCCAGGTTGGCGATCCCTTCGGTCTCCTCCCGCGTGGCGACGTGGCCGGTCGGATTGGCGGGCGAGTTGAAGATGATCATCTTCGTCTTCGGCGTGATCGCTGCGGCAACTTTATCGGGATCCATCTTGAAATCGGGATAAGTGTCGATCAGAACCGGTACGCCGCCGATCAGTTTGACCAGCGATTCGTACATCACGAAGTAAGGGTCAAACAGGATCACCTCGTCGCCGGGATCGATGAACGAAAGGGCGGCCAGCAGGAGCGTTCCGCTCGTGCCGCTGGCGATGAAGACTTTCCGGTCTTCGTGATGGTACTCGGCGTCGACTTCGGCCTGAATCTTATCGATGAAGACTTTCAGACCTTGCGTGGGTGTATAGCCGCTTTTGTGGCTGTTGACCGCGTCGATCGCTCCCTGTCGGCATTCGGCGGGCATATCGAAGTCTGGTTGTCCGATCGAAAGATTGATCGGATCGGCAAGTTTCGCGCCCAAATCGAAAACCTTACGAATACCCGACGAGCTGAAGCTCCCGGACCGCTTTGACAACCAGCTGTCTTTCATGGTTCTACCCTCTAGTTTAATGGTCTGTGATAAACGTTGATATGATTCGGCCCGCCGGAACGCCGGGGCGAAAATGCGCGGCAACGCCGCCGTTCGAACCGCTTTTTATTATATCACGCTCCGTTCCCCTGTCGAGGGAAGAAACGCGGCGGAGTCTTTTACCGAACGACGAAATTGACCATCTTGCCCGGAACGACGATCGTCTTAACGATCGTTTTTCCGTCGAGCGCGGCGGCGATCTTCGGATCGGCTTTCGCCGCCGCTTCGGCGGCGGCGCGGTCGGAGTCCGCCGGAAGCTCGACTTTCGCGCGGAGTTTGCCGTTCACCTGAACCGGAACGGTCACCGTCGACTCGGCCAGATGCGATTCGTCCCCCGCGGGCCACGCGACGTAGGCGAGCGATTCGGTATGCCCCAGACGCTGCCAAAGCTCCTCGGCAATATGCGGCGCGAACGGCGAAAGGATCAGGACGAACAATTCGATCGCCTTTTTCGGACGGACTTGTTCGCGGCCGAAGAAGTTGACGAATTCCATCATGCGCGCGATCGCCGTATTGAACGACATATTCTCGATATCGCCGGTAACCGCCAGGATCGTCTTGTGCAGAACCTTGTTCTGTTCGGCGGTCGGTTCGGCGTCGACGATTTCGGAATTGAGCCTGTCGTCGTCGGCCTGCCAATCGACCACCATACGCCAGACGCGGCCCAGGAAACCGTAAACGCCGCTCACGCCGTCCTGACTCCACGGTTTGACCGCTTCGAGCGGGCCCATAAACATCTCGTAGAGACGAAGCGCGTCGGCGCCGTACTGCGCCACCACCTCGTCGGGGTTGATCACGTTCCCGCGGCTCTTTGACATTTTGTAAGATTTTCCCTCTATCGCGATCGAGGGGTCGGCGGCCAGGACGAACGATTCGCCCTTCTTTTGAAGGTCGCGCGCTCCGAGTTTGACCGCGGTCAGCTCGGTGTGATCCGACTTGCGCAGGGCTTTCGCGCCGTCAATTTCGACATCTTTGGCGCTGACCCACGCGCCGTCGGCCGTCTTATATCCGGTGAACTCCATCTCGCCCAGGATCATCCCCTGGTTGACCAGTTTCCGGAACGGCTCTTTCGTCGTGACGTAGCCGCGGTCGTAAAGGACCTTGTGCCAGAACCGCGCGTAGAGGAGATGAAGTACCGCGTGTTCGGCGCCGCCGACATACAGGTCGACCGGCATCCACGCCTTTTCGATTTCCGGGTCGATCAGCGCGTCGTTATTTTTCGGATCGAGGTAGCGAAGATAATACCAGCAGCTCCCCGCCCATTGCGGCATGGTGTTCGTCTCGCGCTTGTATTTTTTACCGTCCCGCTCGACGTAAAGCCACGATTCCGGCGCTTTTTCGAGCGGCGGTTCCGGCGAGTGGTGCGCCGCGTCGAATGTCATCCCTTCGGGCAGATCGAGCGGGAGTTCGTCGTCGGCCAGAGGAAGGACAATGCCGTTCGGCTTGCCGTCGGCGCCGAGTTCGCGCAAAAGCGGGAACGGCTCGCCCCAGAAATGCTGACGGCTGAAGAGCCAGTCGCGGAGTTTGTAGTTGACCGTCTTTTTGCCGAGTCCGGCGTCGGCCAGTTCGGCGCTGATCAGTTCTTTGAACTCGGCGCTCGGCGTACCGTCGTACCGGCCGCTGTTGACCGCGACGCCCAGTTCGGTCATCGCCTCGGTCATAGAGGCGGGATCGAGTTTCTCGCCAGCTTTAGCGACCACCTGAATGATCGGCAGGCTGAACTGACGGGCGAATTCGAAGTCGCGCGTGTCGTGCGCCGGCACCGACATGATCGCGCCGGTACCGTACGAGATCAACACGTAGTCAGCGACCCAGATCGGAACCGGCGCGCCGTTGACGGGGTTGCGGGCGTACGAACCGGTAAAGACCCCCGTCTTCGTTTTTGCCAGATCGGTGCGGTCCATGTCCGACTTGAACGCCGCCTGCTCGCAATATTTCTTAACCGCTTCGGCCTGTTCGGGCGAGGTGAGTCGGCCGACCAACGGATGTTCCGGCGCGATCACCATGTAGGTCGCGCCGAAAAGGGTGTCTGGCCGGGTCGTAAAGACGCGCAGAACGTCGTCCCCCGGTTTGCGCGGATATCCTGAATCGGCGCGTGCTGATTTCCACGCGTCGAATGCGGCGTCGTCGGGGATGCCGGCGTCGGAGCCGCGGCCGATGAAAAAGTCGACTTCCGCGCCGGTACTCTTTCCGATCCAGTTCCGCTGGAGGAGCTTGATACTCTCCGACCAGTCGAGGTCGTCCAGGTCGTCCGAAAGACGGTCGGCATAGGCGGTGATACGAAGCATCCATTGACGAAGCGGGATCCGCATCACCGGATAGCCGCCCCGTTCGCTCACCCCGCCGATCACCTCTTCGTTCGCCAGAACCGTACCGAGTTCGGGGCACCAGTTCACCGCCGCCTCGACCTGATACGCCAGACGATGGTCGTCGACGTATTCGCGTACGGCGTCGTCGCCGGCGGCGGCCACGTCGCCGGGAATCGGCAGTTCGGCAATCGGGCGTCCTTTTTTCGTTTCCGGATCGAACCAGGTGTCGTAAAGAACCAGGAAAATCTTCTGCGTCCAGCGGAAATAGGCGACGTCGGTCGTCGCCACCTCCCGATCCCAGTCGAACGAAAGACCGAGCATTTTCAGCTGGCGCTTGAAGTTGGCAATATTCTTTTCGGTCGTGATCCGCGGATGGATTCCCGTCTTTTTGGCATGCTGCTCGGCGGGAAGGCCGAACGCGTCCCAACCCATCGGGTGCAGAACCGATTTCCCTTTCATTCGGTTGTAGCGCGAAACGATATCCGTCGCGGTGTACCCTTCCGGATGGCCCACGTGAAGACCGTTCCCGCTCGGATAGGGGAACATATCGAGAATGTACATTTTTCCCAACGCGCCGGGAAACCGGGGCGCGGCAAACGTGTTATGTTCGGCCCAGTACTGCTGCCATTTCGGTTCGATCACGGAAGGATTATAACGTGCCATCGAGCTGTTCCTGTTTATTATATATTGTCGGTGTTTAAGAGACGTACTCCGGCTTTATTCTACTCTGAAGAGGCACGTTTTGGAAGAGGGTCTCTTTTTTCCCGATTCGACTCTCGTGGGTCTTTCTTTCGGAAATAAAACATATTATACTTACGGTCGGTATCGTTTTTTCATTCATCAGAGAAAGGAAAACATCATGTTCAGTCTCAAAGGAAAAAAGGCCCTGGTTACCGGCGCGGCCGTCGGTATCGGCCGCGGTTACGCGACGGCGCTGGCCATGGCGGGCGCCGACGTCGCGATTGTCGACATCGACGCGAAAACCGGTGAAAAGACCGCTGAATACCTGAAAAAGGAGTACGGCGTCGATTCGTTCTTCGTGAAGTGCGACGTCACCAAGCCGGAAGATGTCGCCGCGATGGTCCAGGCGGTGGTCGATCGGTTCGGTTCTCTCGACATTGGAGTCAATAACGCCGGAATCGGGATCCTGGGGGGCGACGAGGATTACCGTACCGAAGACTGGAACAAGGTGATCGGCGTCAATCTTTCGGGAATGTACTTCTGCGCCCGCGAAGAGGCCCGCGTCTTCATCAAACAGAAGAAGGGGGGCAAGATCATCAACACCGCTTCGATGTCGGCGCGGATCTGCAACTGCAACGCCTCGTACAACGCCAGCAAAGGGGGCGTCGTCGAAATGACCCGTATGCTCGCCGCCGAATGGGGCCGGTTCAATATCAACGTCAACTGTATCAGCCCGAGCTATATCCTTTCGCCGATGCACGCCTCGACCCCGGTCGAAGTCCGTCAGCGGATTCGCGAACTGACTCCGCTCGGCTACGTCGAACGTCCCGACGATCTCTACGGTCCGGTCATTTTCCTGGCGTCCGACGCGTCGAACTACGTGACCGGCGTCGATCTCTTGGTCGACGGCGGCCACACGCTCAACGCGTGGCTGACGCCCCTTTCGCGTGATCTGCCCCCGCGCGTCTCGCCGGAAGAGGAGATCGTCTCGCTCAAACGCGACCTCGACAACTTGGGCGTCGCCTACGACGAAAACGCGATCAATCCCGACCTTCATCCCGAAGTCGCCGGCGCGTTCAAGGCGGCGTTTAACCTGTAACGCGGCGTCAGGTCGCGGTCAGACGAAAAACCGGGCTTTCCCGAAAAGGAAAGCCCGGTTTTTCGTCGATGGGACGTAAATCGTCACCTGCCCGCCGCTTTCCGGTATTTCCGGT
>CADBQY010000025.1 GCA_902796885.1 uncultured Planctomycetota bacterium | reverse complement strand
TTTCGGCCGGTTTACTGGCGACCTCTTCGTGACTGCCGAGACGATCGAGAATATCGGTGAGAGTCTCGCCGAGCGAAATCGAAATGATCACCGGCGGCGCTTCTCCCATTCCGAGACGGTATTTGTTTCCCGCGCTGACCGTTGAGGCTCGAAGAACATCACTGTGCAGGTCAACGGCGCGGATGATCGCCGCCAGGACCGTCAAAAAAACGGCGTTCTGTTCGGGGTTGCTTCCCGGGTTGAGGAGGTTGTGCCCCCCGTAGGTGATCGACCAGTTGTTATGTTTTCCGGATCCGTTTACCCCGGCGAATGGCTTTTCGTGCAAAAGACAGACCATTCCGTGCCGGATTGCCGTTCGTTTTAAAATATCCATTAGGAGCATATTGTGGTCAATCGCGACGTTCAGCTCTTCGAAGATCGGCGCTACCTCGAACTGGGCCGGTGCGGTTTCGTTATGGCGAGTTTTTGAGGGGATCCCCAGACGCCAGAGCTCGTGGTCGACGTCGGTCATGAACGCGAGAATTTCCGGCCGGATGCTCCCGAAATAGTGGTCGACCAATTGTTTGTTCCGCGGGGGAGCGGAGCCGAAGAGGGTGCGTCCGGTCTGAACCAGATCGGGACGGTTCAGGAAGAAGTTACGGTCGATGAGGAAATATTCCTGTTCGGCGCCGAGCGAGACTTTTACCGGCTTTTCGGAGCGAGCGAAAAGCGTCATCAGACGCTTGACCGCTTTTTCGAGCGCTTTGATCGATCGGAGAACCGGTGTCTTTTTATCGAGAATTTCGCCGTTGTAGGAGCAGAAAATCGTTGGAATGCAAAGGGTGGTTCCGTTACGGTGGCGTTTGACGAAAGCCGGGCTGGTCGGATCCCAGGCGGTGTACCCTCGAGCCTCAAAGGTACAGCGCAATCCTCCGGAAGGAAAACTCGAGGCGTCAGGTTCACCTTTGATTAGTTTCTTGCCGGAGAAAACCTTGAGCGGTTCGCCCGCTTCGGAGAGTTCCAAAAACGCGTCGTGCTTTTCGGCGGTACCGCCGTTGAGCGGTTGAAACCAGTGGGTATAGTGCGTGGCGCCCAGATTGATCGCCCATTCCTTCATCGCGTTGGCCACATCGTCGGCGATCGTCGGGTCAAGGGGTTTCTGCTCGCGAATGGTCGCCAGAAGCTTCTCGGCAGACTCTTTGGGAAGGTATTTTTTGATCATCTTCTCGTTGAAGACGTATTTTCCGTACTCTTCAGGCGGGAACGAATTCTCGTTCCTTGGATAATCTCCTTTGTACGTCGCGATCTTTTCGATCGCGTTGACTCTGTTCGTGTTCATCGTGGACATACCTTGTGTTCTGTTGGTCACGGCCAGGAGACGGGTCTGTCCGGATTATGCGGCGGACATTGGCCCGAATCGTAGGGACATCTATATTATAAGTTACGCCAAGTAATCAGCAAGCTTGGTTCGTCTCCTTCGCCGAAATCGAGCCGCTTCTTTCCGGAAAATGTCAAAGAGAGAACGGGATTTGAGCGCGGGTTTCCTCTCTTGCGAAAAAACGTATTTGTTTTAAAATTGTGGGGTAGTTCTGCGTGGCGATTAACCGGGCAGACTTATTGAATACGACAGATCATTTAAGGAGTCAAAAGTGTTTCGGACTACAACATGCGGCGCGCTTCGAGGAAGCGACAACGGCAAGGTGGTAACCCTTGCAGGGTGGGTCGATTCGGCACGCGACCACAGCGGTGTCTTTTTCGTCAATTTGCGCGACCGTTACGGCAAGGTTCAGACGGTTTTCTACTCGACGATGGTCGATTCTTCCGCCTTTGATTTGGTCAAGACCCTTCGCAATGAAGATGTTGTTCAGATTACCGGTACGGTTCGCCTCCGTCCCGAAGGACTGGTGAATCCGAATATGCCGACGGGCGAAATCGAAGTGGAGGCGGAGAAACTCGTGGTTCTGAACCGGTCCGAAGTCGTACCGTTTATTCCGAGCGCTCCGGAAGTTCCTTCCGAAGAGATGCGTCTGAAATATCGTTTTCTCGATCTGCGCAGGCCCGAAATGCAACGCGTTTTAGTTCTTCGGCACAAAATGACCAAAGTCATGCGCGATTTCTTCGATGAACAGGATTTCGTCGAAGTTGAAACGCCGGTTCTCGGAAAAAGCACGCCGGAAGGAGCTCGCGACTATCTGGTACCGAGCCGCGTTTCGCAGGGAAGTTTCTATGCGCTGCCTCAATCTCCCCAGCTCTATAAACAGCTTCTGATGATCGCCGGATATGACCGTTATATGCAGGTCGCCCGCTGTTTCCGCGACGAAGATCTTCGCGCCGATCGGCAGCCGGAATTTACTCAGCTCGATATTGAAATGTCGTTTATCGAAATGGAAGACATTATCACAATGATGAGCTCGTTGGTTCAGCGGCTGATGAAAGACGTTCTCGGCCGCGAACTCTCGCTCCCGATTCCTCGCATGACCTACGATGAGGCGATGGAGAGGTTTGGGCATGACGCGCCCGATTTGCGGTTCGGTATGGAACTGAAGGACGTGACCGATATCGCTAAAGAAACGGAATTCAAAGTTTTTCGAGCGACGGCCGACAATGGCGGGCGTGTTCGAGGGATCAATGTCAAAAACGCCGCCGATCAGTTTTCGCGCAAAGATATCGACGGTCTCACCAGTTGGTGTGCCGACCAGTTTGGCGCGAAGGGACTCGTTTGGTTTAAGGTCGATACCGACGGAAAACTGACCGGATCGAGCGCGAAGTTTCTCAGCGAGTCGGACCTGGAAAAGATTGCCGTAAAGCTCGAAGCCGAATCGAACGATTTGCTTCTTTTCTCATGCGGCGATTTCCTTCTGACTTGCCGCGTTCTGAACGGTCTCCGGCGTCGCCTGGCCGCTCAACTGAAACTCTATGACCCGAACGAGATGAATTTCTGTTGGATCGTTAAATTTCCTATGTTCGATTGGAGCGAAGAGGAGAACCGTTGGGTGGCGATGCACCATCCGTTTACCGCGCCGTTGGTCGAAGATCTTGAATTTTTGGAATCTGATCCCGGTCGTGTTCGGGCGCAGGCGTACGATCTGGTGCTCAACGGGTTTGAGGCGGGGGGCGGAACGATCCGTATTCACGATGCCGAGACACAAAATCGTGTCTTCGCCCTGTTGGGGATGACGCGAGACGAGGCGAAAGGTCAATTCGGGTTCCTTCTGGACGCGCTACAGTTCGGCGCTCCCCCGCACGGTGGTATCGCGTTCGGGCTCGACCGTCTCGTGATGCTCTTTGCCGGTGTTGATAATATCCGCGACTGCATCGCATTTCCGAAGACCGCGAAGGCTTCGGATCTTATGACCGGCGCGCCGAGTCCGGTGGCCGACAAACAACTCGACGAACTTGCGATAAAGGTTGATCTGAAACAGAACGATAAAAACGCGTAGTCGGCGGAATTTAGCCCGTGAAAATTCACTAACTCGGGGAGCGAGAAAATGTTATCTGAATTTGATATGATTCAAGGGGCAGCCGCCTTTCTTCGTCATCGGTGGAACGAGAACGCCGAAATCGGAATAATTTTAGGGACCGGTCTGGGGAACCTCGTTCACAATATCGAAACGGATCAGATCATCCCTTATGAGGAGATTCCTCATTTTGCGGTTTCGACTGTCGAATCACATGCCGGCAGACTGATTCTCGGCAAACTTGAAGGGAAGTCAGTTGTTGCGATGCAGGGGCGGTTCCACGCCTACGAGGGGTATTCCGCCAAAGAGATTGTTTTTCCGATCCGCGTTATGCGTGCCCTCGGCGTCGGGACGCTGATCGTTTCGAACGCCTGCGGCGGGTTGAATCCGCAGTTTAAACAAGGAGATATTCTCCTGATAGAAGACCATATCAATCTGTTGGGGATCAATCCGTTGGTCGGTCCGAATGACAAGCGTCTGGGGCCGCGGTATCCCGATATGATCGAACCGTATTCCCGTGAGCTCCTTCAAAAAGCGCGCGCCGTTGCGCTGAAGCTTGGAATTCCGACACAGCAAGGAGTTTACGCGGCCGTGACGGGACCGAACCTCGAAACGCGCGCCGAATACCGCTACCTGAGGACGATCGGTGCCGATGTGGTCGGAATGTCAACGGTACCGGAAGTGATCGCCGCCGTACATGCGGGAATGAGAACGCTCGGTTTTTCGATCATTACCGATATGGGGCTTGCCGACGCGCTCCGACCGGTAAATATCAACGAGATTCTTTCCACGGCCGAAAAGGCCGAACCGAAAATGAACGCGATCATCTGCGAGCTATTGCGCGAGGGAATATGACCTGAACGCCCGGAAAATTTAATGGACCCCCATTTCACACCCGAAATTTTCGGTATTACGAAACGAACAGAGATTATTGAGAATCAGCAATGTCGACTGAAACGGTTTACGAAAACGCTTCCGGCGGAAATTTTCCGCAAAATGAAGAAAAACTGATCCGCCGATGGCGGGAGAGGAACATTTACGAGAAATCGCTCGAAAAGCGGCGCCGGAAGAATTGCGGCGAGTTTGTTTTCTATGAAGGACCGCCGACGGCGAACGGTCTTCCCCATCCGGGACACTGTCTGACCCGTGCGATCAAGGATCTTTATCCCCGTTACAAAACGATGAAGGGATTTCTCTGCGAACGGAAGGCCGGTTGGGATACTCACGGTCTGCCGGTTGAGGTCGAGGTCTGTAAAGAACTGGGGATTCATTCAAAAGAGGAGATTGAAGATTACGGAGTCGAGCCTTTTATTCATCATTGCATTCAGAATGTTTTCAGGTACACACAGCAGTGGGAAGAGTTGACCGAACGGCTTGGGTTCTGGATTAATCTTGATCATGCCTATGTGACGTTCCATAAATCTTTTGTCGAATCGGTTTGGTGGGCGCTTAAGTCCCTCTTTGATAAAGGGCTCCTTTACCAGGGACATAAGATCGTCTGGTGGTGGGCCCAAGGGGGGACCGCCCTTTCGAGCGGCGAGGTCGGCCAGGGGTACCGCCGAGTTGCCGATCCTTCGGTCTTCATTCGTTTTCCGCTGGTTAACGATGACGGCGATCCGCGGTTCGAAAATGTCGATCTTCTCGTCTGGACGACAACGCCGTGGACCCTTCCGAGCAACCAGTTCGCCGCGGTAAACCCGGAGCTTGATTACGCGATTGTTTCGTTTATCGATAAAGACGGCGACCGGTACGGAAATAAAGTGATTGTCGCCGCGGCGATGGTCGAAGGGATTGCCGCGAAGCTTAAGATGAAGGCCGAGATTGGCGAGACGTTCAAAGGTGCCGAATTGGTCGGTCTGCGGTACGTTCCGCCTTACAACTGTTTCTATAAGGATCTGGGCGTGAAACAGGGAACATTGAAAGAGGGGGGGCGAGAGTATATTGCCTGGCGTGTCTGTCCCGCCGATTTCGTGACTCTTGATTCGGGAACCGGATTGGTCCATCAGGCGCCGGCGTTCGGTGAAGTCGACTTCGACCTCCTGACCGCTCAAAAGGCGCGTTATATCGATGGTGAGGGGCCGGATCTGATCTGCGCGGTGGCGCCGAACGGGACGTTTACCTCGGTGATGCCCGAATATGAAGGACGATGGGTCAAGGATTGCGACAAAGAGATTGCGCAGGAGTTGAAAGTTCGAAAGATTCTCTTCCACCTAGAACAGTATCTGCACGATTATCCGTTCTGCTGGCGGGCATCGAGCGATCCGTTGATCCAATACCCGCGCAAGAGCTGGTTTATTCGGACCACCCAGTATAAGGAGAAGATGCTCGCGAACAACGAGAAGATCAACTGGATGCCCGAACATATTAAACATGGACGTTTCGGAAACTTCCTCGAAACGAACGTCGACTGGGCTCTTTCGCGAGAACGGTTTTGGGGGACTCCGCTTCCGGTCTGGGTTTGTGAAGAGACCGGGTATCAGGAAGCGATCGGCTCGTATGACGAGCTTCTAACCAAACCGGGCGTCGAGGGAACCGAAGTCTGGCGGAACGCCCGCGATAAGGCGAAAGCCGAAGCCGGCGACGCGTGGAGCGAAAAGGACGAACAGCTTTGGGAGCATCTCAAAGTTCATAAACCGTATATCGACGCGGTTACCTACGAGTCGCCGAAAGCTCCGGGAAAGCGGATGCGCCGGGTGACCGAAGTGATCGACTGCTGGTTTGATTCCGGATCGATGCCGTTCGCCCAGACGGGGTATCCCCACGTGAAAGGGTCGGCGGAACTTTTTGCCGGCCATCACCCCGCCGATTTCATCAGCGAGGCGATTGATCAGACCCGCGGATGGTTCTACTCCCAACTGGCGATCAGCACGCTTCTCTTCTCGGACACGAAAGAGTACCCGCATCCGTTTAAAAACTGTATCGTCTTGGGCCTCATGCTCGGCGAGGACGGGCAGAAAATGTCGAAGTCGTTGCGTAACTACCGCGAGCCGCGCGAAATTTTCGATAAATACGGAGCCGACGCGCTCCGTTGGTACTTCTATGCCAATCAGACGCCTTGGACCTCGATTCGGTACAGCGAATCGGCGATTAAAGAATCGATGCCCGAATTTATGATCCGCCTATGGAACGTCTGTTCGTTCTACAATGTTTATCGGAAGATCGACGGATTCGCTCCTGAAAAACAAATTGATCTTGCGGCACTTGCCGCCGCCGAAGGCGATCTGACTTCCGCGGTTATGGCGACCGCTGCGGATTACCGTCCGGTTAATGAACGCGCCGAACTTGACCGTTGGATCTTAGGCGAACTGAACGATACGATCGTTTTTGTAACCGAAAAGATGGATGCCTACGATCACTTCGCGGCCTGCGGCAAACTGATCGCCTTCGTCGATTCTCTTTCGAACTGGTACGTCCGGCGAAGCCGCGGACGATTTTGGTCGGGCGAAGAGACCGTGTCGAAGTCTGACGCTTACTGGACGCTTTACGAGTCGCTTGTCACACTTTCGAAACTGATTGCGCCTTTCGTTCCGTATCTGTCGGAACGGATTTGGTTGATGCTGGCCGAGTCATTCGGCGGAACGGCGTGCGAATCGGTTCATCTCTGCGATTATCCGATTGCCGAATCGAGTGTGATCGACAAGGGATTGGCACGACGGATGAGTCGAGTACGTGAGGTTGTCTCACTTGGGCGGAACGCGCGGATGGGGGCAAAACTGAAAGTTCGTCAGCCGTTGGCCGCGATTCAGATTGTACCCGCCGATCCGACGGTTCAGGAAGAAATCGCTCAGTATTTCGACCTGGTCAAGGAAGAATTGAACGTTAAAGACGTCGTCTTTCTCGAGAAGGCCGACGAATACATTTCCTATCAAGTTTCGCCGGATCTGAAAAAACTCGGTCCGAAGCTCGGCAAACGTCTTCCAGCGGTTCGGACCGCTCTTGTCGGCGCCGACGGCGCGGCGCTTCTCGCCGAAATGAAGAAAGAAGGCGCAATTACCATTGACGCAGGGGGAGAACCGGTTCGTCTGACCGAGGAGGAAGTCTTAATCCGTCTCCAGGCGAAGGAGGGGTATGCCGCCGCGCAGGGGGATGATTGCGTTGTTCTCCTATCGACCGAGCTGACCGAAGAACTGCTTCGGGAAGGTCGAGCCCGCGAACTGGTTCGTCTGATCCAGGATCGCCGCAAAGAGATGGGGTGCGAGTATACCGATCGGATCCTCGTTGGGATCGAGACCGAAAGCGATGCGATTCGTGCCGCGCTGGAATCGTTCGCCGATTACATCAAGGGAGAAACGCTCTCCGTTCAAATCGTTTCAGGGGTGGTCGAAGGGACAGAAGCGGTCGAGGCGAAGGTTGACGGCGAAAAGCTTTCCCTTTACGTTAAAGTTCAGTAGTTTGGAGCGCGGCGGGACGCGATATTTTTGTTCCGCCGCGGTTTAATTGTTTCTATCTCACGAGAAGAAGGAGCCTCTTATGTCCACCGTCAAACTGCCTATCGCGGTCCTGATTTCCGGTACGGGGCGGTCGCTGAAAAACCTGATTGATAAAATCAACGCGGGTGAACTGGATGCCGATATCAAAGTGGTTATCGCGAGTACCTCGCGTGCCAAAGGGCTTCAGTATGCCGAGAAAGCGATGATTCCGATTGAGATTATCGAACGAACCGGATTTGATACGGCCGACGATTTCAGTCGAGCCGTTTTCGATCGATGTTCCCAGGCGGGGGTCGCCTACGTGATTATGGCCGGTTATTTACAGCTTCTGCCGATTCCCGAATCGTTTAATAACAAGGTAGTGAATATCCATCCTTCGCTTATCCCTTCGTTCTGCGGTAAAGGGTTTTACGGACACCGGGTTCATGAGGCCGCGTTGGATTACGGGGTCAAAGTGAGCGGATGTACGGTTCATTTTGTGAATAATAAATATGATAACGGACCGGTGATTCTTCAGAAGACAGTTCCGGTTCTCGACACCGATACTGCCGAGACACTGAACGACCGCGTCTTTTACGAGGCCGAATGCGTGGCGTATCCCGAAGTGATCCAGCTTTTGGCCGAGGGACGCGTTTCCGTGCAGGGGCGCCGCGTGACGGTTAACCGCGATTGATTATCACTTATGGGGGAATTGCGCTGAGTAATCCGGAATAAGCGAACGGGCATACCCAAAATGGATATGCCCGTTTTTGAAGAGAGAGGCTCGGCGCGGAAATCAGAACTCGTCGTTCGCTTCGGGTTGCTCGGAAGCCGCATCGTCGGAATCGAATCCCATTGCCAGTATCTGGTCGGCGATATCTTTGGTGAACTCGGGGTTGTCGATTAGGTACTGCCGCGCCTTTTCCCGTCCCTGGGCCAACTGCGCGGTTCCGTAACGGAACCAGGCGCCCGATTTGGTGATTAACTTCTTTTCGATCGCCTTATCGAGAACATCCCCTTCGTAGCTGATTCCGGTCGCGTAGAGCATATCGAATTCCGCTGAGCGGAACGGAGGGGCGACCTTGTTTTTGACGACCTTAGCGCGAACCCGCTGGCCGATCACGTTTTCGCCGTCTTTGATCTGCGCGACGCGGCGGACGTCGATACGGCATGAGGAGTAGAATTTCAACGCGCGGCCGCCGGGAGTCGTTTCGGGATTGCCGAACATCACGCCGACCTTTTCGCGAATCTGGTTAATAAAGATGACCGCGGTTTTACTTTTCGAGATGGCGCCGGTTAATTTACGCATCGACTGGCTCATGAGACGCGCTTGAAGCCCGACGTGCGAGTCGCCAATCTCTCCTTGGAGTTCCTTTTCAGGAACAAGGGCTGCGACAGAATCGACGACGATGATATCGACGGCGTTCGTCTTGACGAGCATCTCGGCAATTCGCATCGCCTCTTCACCGCTCGAAGGCTGGCTGACCAGGAGGGCTTCCAGGTCGACGCCCAGGCGTTTAGCCCAACTGGGATCGAGGGCGTGTTCGGCATCAATGAACGCGGCGATCCCGCCGGCCTTCTGTGCCTGAGCGACCACATGAAGGGTGAGGGTCGTTTTACCGCTTGATTCAGGACCGAAAATTTCAATGATTCTTCCTTTGGGAATACCCCGTCCCCCCAGCGCAATATCGAGGGAGAGAGAACCGGTCGAAATGCCGTCGAATTTCGGACTGCTTTCGGTCCCAAGCGCCATGATCGAGCCCTGGCCAAAATCTTTTGTGATCTGCTCGATGGCTGTCTTCAAGGCGGGATTGCTATCGACGATCTGATCGATTTTTGTGGATTTCGTCTTCTTTTGGGCGCTCTGACCCGCGTCTTTTTTTGCCATGGGGTTCGGTCTCCTCTGTTGGTAATCAAGAGATCTGACGCGCCGCCTCGCCGAATTAATCGGGCGGGACGCGCAATCACTCATCACTTTTCAATCTGGGTTTTGACAACGCTCTCGCCGCAATAACGTCTACGGAGAACGGGCTTTTCAATTTTACCGGTCGGGTTTCGCGGAATCTCGGCGAAGATGATTTTGCGCGGTCTTTTGTAACGGGGGAGCCCTTCACAGAATTTGTTTAGCTCATCTTCGGTGAGCGTGAAACCTTCTTTGACTTCTACAATTGCCGCGGCAATTTCGCCCAGACGATCGTGAGGCAGGCCGATAACCGCGACGTCTTTGACCGAATCGTGCGCTCGGATAAAGTTTTCGATCTGAACCGGGTAGAGGTTTTCGCCGCCGGTGATGATCACGTCTTTTTTGCGATCGACCAGGAAAATGAAACCGTCTTCGTCCTGCTGGGCCATATCGCCCGTATAGAGCCAGCCGTCTTTGAGTGAGGCTTTGGTCGCGGCTTCGTCACGGTAATAGCATGTCATGACGCCGGGACCTTTCACGATCAGTTCGCCGACTTGACCCTGCGGAGTATCTTGTCCGTTTTCATCGACGATCTTCGCTTCCCACCCGTAGCCCGGAATGCCGATCGCGCCGACCTTGTGGATGTTTTCAACTCCCAGATGAACGCATCCCGGTCCGATCGACTCGCTCAGCCCGTAGTTTGTGTCATACTGGTGATTCGGGAATTTTTCTTTCCATCGGCGGATCAGACTCGGCGGGACCGGTTGCGCGCCGATGTGCATCAGTCGCCATTGATCGAGTTTGTAGTCGGCCAGATTGATCTCGCCCCGATCGATGGCATCGAGAATATCCTGTGCCCACGGAACCAGAAGCCAGACGATGGTACACTGTTCGTCGGAGACCGCTTGAACGATCCACTTCGGTTTCACGCCGCGCAGAAGAACGGCTTTGCTTCCGGAAAGAAAGCTGCCGAACCAGTGCATTTTGGCTCCGGTGTGATAAAGGGGAGGAATGCAAAGGAAACAATCCCCCCGTTTTTGACCGTGATGGTTCTGCTCGACCTTACACGACCAGGTCAGACTCATGTGGTTATGGAGAATCGCCTTCGGAAAACCGGTGGTGCCGGACGAGAAGTAAATGGCGGCGTCATCCTCTTCGGTCAGAGGGACGTTCGGATTGGTCGGCAGACAGTGGATCATCAGCCTTTCGCAACTTTCGGCAAAAGTCGGACAGGAATCGCCGACGAAGAACTTGATCCGAACGTGCGGGATATTGTCACAGACCGCCTCGACGCGGCCGATAAACTCGGGACCGAAAATGAGAACGTCCGATTCGGAAAGTTCGAGACAGTATTTGATCTCGTCGGCGGCATAACGGTAATTCATCGGAACGGCAACCGCGCCGCTGCGGAGGACTCCGAAGTAGATCGGAAGCCATTCGAGACAGTTCATCAGAAGGATGGCGACTTTGTTTCCTTTTCCGATTCCGCGCGAAAGGAGAAGGTTTGCAACCTGATTGGCGGTTTCGTCAAATTCACGCCAGGTGATCTCGCGACGGTGCCGGTTCGGAGCGGAATCACGCTCGACCAATTCGTATTCTTTCCACGTGACACGGCGGGAAAGTTCTTGGAGCTCAGGATTGAGTTCAACGAGGCAGACCTCGTCGCCGTAGAGCCGCGCGTTTTCCGCTAATATATCGGTAATCGGCATGGATTACTCCGAAGAAGGTAAGGGCGCTTGGACGGATTGTTGATAAAAGCCCTTTCGGGTATTTTGCCGCGATGTTATCGGCCGAACCGTTCGAAAAAAGCCAAAGCGCCATGGCCGGGAGCGGCCGGTTACGAACAGGCGGCGAAATGATTTTGACATTATAACCGACTCATTTCTTCCGGGGAAGAGTCTCCCCCGAGAAAACTTCGCGCGGTATCGACAAAAAATCCTTTCCGAAACGGAAAACGCAGGTCAAACCGTAGCGGCATAAAGGCTCAGCGCTTGATCGCGGATTTCCTTGAGACTTGGTTTTCCGCTCCCTAAAACGGGAATGGCCTCGATGTTGTGGAAATCGCTGACGGCGGGAATCCAGATCTGGGGGATATTGGCCTCCGTCATCTTCGCGCAGATCTCTTCCGGGGTAACGTTGGTGCGGGAAAGGAAGACCACCAAACGTTCACCTTTCCGGGAGTCGGGAACGGCGGTGACGGCCACGCGGAGGGAGGCATCGTCGTCGTCGGAAACCGGATCGAGTGCCTGGAGAACTTTGTCGATTTCTTCCTCGATATAGACGTGCGGTACCATTTCGCCGCCGATTTTCGAGATGCGAGAAAGCCGTCCGGTGATGACAATGAAACCGTCTTCATCGATCTTGGCGACATCGCCGGTAGTGTACCAGCCGTTTTTGATAACCGAGGCGGTTTGTTCGGGCGCTTTGTAGTAGCCCATCATGACAGTCGGCCCCTTGACTTCCATCATTCCCGTTTCGCCACGAGGAAGCTCTTCCCCCGTTTCGGGGTCGGTGATTCGTACGGCGATACCCGCAAGGGGCGGGCCGACGGTGCCGAGTTTTTCATATCGGTGGTATTTGTCTTGATGGCGGCATTCCGGAATTGAGGCGGAAAGAACCGGCGAAAGTTCGGTAGCGCCGAACCCTTCGACCATTGTCTGTCCGTATTTTTCTTTCCAGGCGTGGGCGAGGTCGGCAGGAAGTTTTTCGGCGCCGGCTACCGGGGTGTTCAAATCGGCGAAATCTTCTTTGGGACAGCGTTTGATGTAATTTCGGAAGAAGGTCGGTGTGGAAACCAGAACGGTCGCTTTTTCTTCTCGTGTCATTTTCCCGATGATTTTCGCGTCAAGCGGGCTAAAATGATAGACCGCGCCGAACGGACAGGTCAGAGGACACCAGACAGATGTGGTGTAGCCGAACGAGTGAAAGAAGGGGAGAGGGGCCATCAGCCGGTCAACGAGATCCGGATTAAAGAGCTCGTAGAACTGATGGACGTTGGCGGCAATGTTATCGAACGAAAGCATCGTTCCCTTCGGCCGACCGGTCGATCCCGACGTGAAGATGATCGTCATCAGATCGTTGGGCTTATATTTGGTGATACCAAGCTTTCTTTCGAGAATGCAGGTGGGAAGAAGTGAGTCGAAAAGTCCGAGGATTTTCGCCGATAAAGGGACTCGTTTGAGAGCGTCTTCGGCAAGAACCCACTCGGCCTTGAGCTTCATGTGAGGGAACTTGTCGAGAAACTTTTTACTTGTGAGGACGCGCTTGACGCCCGTCAGATCACAGCAGTAGTCGAGCGTCTCGTTCGACATAGTGTAATTGAGGTTGATCGGCGTTCTCAGATCGAGCGAAAACGCGGCGTTGGCGATGACCGCGCCGATAGAGGTCGGAAGAAGAAGACCGACGTTTTTTTCTTCGGCCGGCCATAATTTGTGAAATACGCGCCGCGCCACGAGAATCCTCAAAAGGACCTGACGAGCAGAGAGACGCATTCCGGTCGAATCGACCATTTTGATCTCGGTGTTTTGTCCTCTAAGGTTGCGGATCATCTGTCGGGGAGGAATCATATACTGACGGTCATGAGGAAACCGTTTGGAATCCATCGCATCGACACCCAGCTCGACGACTGCCCGGTAAAGCTGATAGGCGTCTCGCGGACGGCGGATCACGTCGCCAAAAGCGATCGTCAGACGTTTGAAAAGTTTATAGGGGGTCTTCTTATTGTAGAGCCGCTTAGCGTAGCTGAATTTCGTTCCCCAAAGACCGCCGAGAAAGACGGGTTGAACAGGTATGTCCTCGTTCCCTTTTTTTAAGAGGGTCAGGACTCCCGGTTCGAACATTCGGATTTGGCCGGTTCGTGAGATCGTTCCTTCGGGAAAAATGCAGATGGCATCGCCATTACGAAGCCCCTCTTGGGCGGTACGGATCATCTTCACAACCGAACGGGGGTTTCCGGGTTCGAAGAGAATCGAGTTAGTCATCTTTGCCGCCCAAGTCCCGAACAATTTGGGAACGTAGGCTTGATCTGCCACAAAGCGGATATTTCGGCGAAAGCATTTCTGGTAACAATAGATGAGCACGGGATCCAGAAAAGAAGCGTGGTTTGCGACAAGAAGGAGCCCCCCTTTTTTAGGCATCTTTTCGGCGTCAATGACACGGGGACGGTATACAGCTGTGAGGAAACCGCGTACAATCGGTTTCATCAGGGAAAACAACAATCGTTGCATAATGAACATCCGTTGGATTTTCTAGTTGACCATGCGGAGAATCAATCACTCCGTCGCACGATCGCCACTATACCAAAGTTTCGGGAAAGGTTAAATATTAAAATCTTCCGATGTCCTCATCTTTCCAAGATTTGCCATTTCTATCTCCGGTTTGATATCGGTCAGGGTTGATCTTCTTTCCACGAATGAAGTCCGGCCGAAAGGATGGGAATCCGGTAAAAATCCGGGCTGAGGTCTTCGGTTTCGATGTGGAAACCGGGGGCCAGGCGGGATCGTTTCCATTGAGCTTTCGCGAACATCTGTTCAAACTTAGCGATCCAAGCTTGAATCTGTTCTGAAGTAACAGAAATTAAATCGTGATTACCGGAAAGTTTTTCCGTGACGTTGTGCAGAAGTCGTTCGCCGAATAATCCTGAGGTGAATCCCCGCTCGATGATGTCGAGAGCAGTGTAGGGCATCAAGTCCGCCTCATCGGTTTGACCGGCCTCGAGGGGGCGGAGTTCGGCGGTCGGTTGCTGACGGTTGATCAGGCGTATAGAGGGGTAGCTGACGCGAAACGGACGTTCGCCGAGTCCGTCTTCCGAAAAAAGAGGAGGGGAAAGTATCGGACCGGTGACTTCGAGCCATTCGAGCCATTTGCGAAGAAACGCCTTGCTGATTCCGGCGATGGGCGAGATGCTTCCGCAGGTGTCGCCGTCCATCGTGGCGTAACCGCACGCAGCTTCGCTCCGGTTTCCCGTCGATAATAGAAGCGCTCCACGAAGGTTCGCGAGCAACCACGCCGCCGGACCGCGGACACGCGCTTGAATATTCTGCATCGGCAAGTCATCGGTTTGCCAGGAGAGGGGACGGCCGATCGCGTCCGAAGCGAGCGAGATATATCGCTGTACGATGTCTTCGATATCAAATTCGCGGTGGACGGCGCCGACTTCTTCGGCGACGGCCTTCGCCGCTTCACGCGTGATCGGACTGTTATTGGCGGTTTGTTGGTATACCGTGGTTAAAAGGGTCGAGACGACCGAAGTAGGGGTGACTTCGCTCGGATGGAGTTTGACAAGCGAAGCGATTTTGTCGATGAACGAAAGTTTTTCTAGGAAACGCCTCTTTCCGAGCGATGTGAAACCGAACCAGACCATCAACGAGACGAGCACTGCGATACTTGCCGAGTCGGCGCCGCCGCTGAGCGAAAGAACGAATCCATGTGAACGGCTCTTGCGCATGTAGTCGTAAAGTCCAATTGCAACCGCACGGGGGAATTCTTCATAGGCCAGGTTGCCTGACTTTTCCCAATCTTCGAGCAAGTCAAGGTCTGAGTCGGATTCTCGGTAAAAACCTAAAGGTTCGTAACGGCGCTGACTGTGCCACCCCCAGTCGAAGGTATCGCGGCAGACGATCGCAGATTCTGTCGGCGGATGCGGATCTCCTTTCGCTTGCCTGATTTGGTCGAGGTCGAGGACCGCAGTCAGGTGAGAGACATCCTGGTAGGAGAAACGCCTCTCCAGTGCCAGAATACGCCCGGTTTCGGCTACGACCGACTCGCCGTCGTAAATAATCTGTCCCGATTCGTTTCCCAGTAGGTTGGCGAAGAGAACCGCGCAATTCCCCTTTTCGGAAGCCAGACGGATTGATTCGCGCCGACGCGGTCCCTTTTCGAGTTCGAACGGATCGGCCCCGGGGATCAGCAAAAGGTCGAGTTCCGGGGAAGTTTCTATGGCTTTGAACGGATCGAAAGAGACTCCAAGACGGATTCCGGAAATTTCGAAGGTAATATCGCCGACCGGAAGATCGAGATTGCCGATGCGGATCGTAGTTTTGACGCCTTTTTTCCAGGAGGAGAACCAGCGGAGGAGACTTTGAGGAATATTCCGGTCACAGACAAAACCGAGCGGTGTCCCGTCGACGGCGACCAATGCCGCGCGATAGAGCACCCCTTTAACCTCTAGAGGAAGTGAGATCACCGCGACGATCGAACGAGTCTCGGGAAGAAGTCGAAGAGTTTCGCTGAGGACACGATTGCGGAACCAGGGGGCGGTGAAAAGATCGCCGACGTGCCCGCAGAGCGGAAATTCCGGGAAGAGAACGCACTTAGCCTTTGGCGGCGGAGAGGAAGGAATGTCGCGGTCATGGACGAAACGGAAAGTTTCTAATATTTTCGCGCGGTTGCCTTGCAAATCAAGCGGGGTGATGTTGAGGGAGACGGTCAGTACATCAACTTTTTTCATTGTTTCTCTCCTCAGAGGCGTTACGGTTTTCTATCGACTGTTGGGTTGGAGAAAGAGTCGGAACTTCGTGAAATTTAAACTTGCTCGCATTCGATTCGGCGGCATAGACTTGGGTAGGGGTAACGACGTAGTCGAGTGCGCGGTCATGCGGTTCCGTCGGAACTCTCTCAACGATCTGTTCATCGAAACAGACTCCGACAAGAGGGACGTTGCGCCGAAGAGCCGTAATGAAACGGTCATAGTACCCTTTTCCCCGCCCAAGACGCCGGCACGACCGATCGAATCCAAGACCAGGAATGATAACCAGGTCGATCTGATCCGGTTCGACCTGAAAGTCCGGATGAAACCGAAGTTCTTCTTTCGGTTCAAGGATTCCGTAGGAGCTTGGGGCCAGGCGTTTTGCGCAGAGGAGATTGAGGTCACTTGGGGTTTTCACCTCCCCAGCAGAGATGAGACAAAATGTTCGGAGAGAATTCCCATCGCACCACGGGACGACGATACGCCGCGACGGATGGTTGAGTAAGGGGAAGATAAAGGGAGTTACCGGGAACTCACGAGACATCTCGATATAGAGCATCGTCGTTTCGGACACACGGAGAACGGGGAGAGAGAGAAGGTTGGCGAGAGCGGCTAAGGAAAGACGCTGGATTTCGTTAGGGGGGCATTGGATAAATTTTTCGCGCAGGGCAACTTTGAGAATCCCGCGAAGTTCTTCTTTCCGTGTCATTTGTGACCCCTCCGGATTTATGGTCCGACCCGATTTCTCTTCTGACCTTATCATTATACGGGGTGGTCTCTATCCCGCAAGTGATTATCCGGTAGGTATTTTAGGCCGTTCGCCCCCCTTGATAAATCTTGCGCCGGTGGTAGACTACAGGCAGACTCAATATTTCCGGGGGACGCGTAGTATTCATTGCCTCGCGTTTACCCACAGTTAATGCGTGACATTTTAAGGATAATGATAATGTCCAGACCTCCGGCATTCAAAAAGAACAGAATCAACAAAAAACGGACCAAGAACAAGGTCAAAGCTAAGAAAAAGGATCCCCTTTTTGTTGACGGTGCTCGTCCGCGCCCGATGTTCATCGATTATAAGGACGTCGAGCTTCTCAAGAAATTGACAAGCCGTCAGGGCAAAATCATCAGCCGTCGTAAGACGGGGTGTACCGCCGTCAGTCAGCACGCGGTTGCCGCTGCGATTAAACGCGCCCGGTTTATGGCTCTGATGTCGTACGTCGGGGAATGATTTCCATCGAAACCCGATTGGTTTCGAAAGACGTTGAAAGTAAATTGGTTTTGCGGTTTTTACCGAAGCGCTGTTAAGTCGGAGACGGTTTATCCTCTCTATTCCGATTTATCCTGGGCGGTGCGGTGAAAATCGCAAAACCTTTTGTTCGTTTAATACACCTTTCATCCGAAGGAAAAACCATGATCGTTGACCGGGCGTCTGAAAAGGCTGATGTCCTTATCGAGGCAATGAAATGGATTCGCGAACACCGCGGTAAGATCACCGTCATTAAGCTCGGCGGGAGCCTGATGGAAGATAAGACTGCGATGATGCATCTTCTCCTTGACGTCGTCTTTATGGAGACGGTCGGGATGAAACCCGTGGTCGTACACGGAGGTGGAAATGCTATCAGTGCTGCGATGAAGGCCGAAGGGCTCGAGCCTCGTTTTGTTCAGGGACGTCGTTTTACCGATGAGCGTCTTCTGGCGATTGTCCGCCGTGTTCTCGCTTCGGAAATCAGCAACGGTCTGGCTTCCGAGATTAAGAGGTATGGCGGCGAGGCGAAGGTTCTTTCGGACTGTGAGGGGACGAACGTTCTCTATGGCGAGAAGATCTCGCTGACCGATGAGAAAGGTGGAAAAATTGACCTTGGGTCGGTCGGTACGGTCACCCGCGTCGACGTTGATGCGATTCGTGCTTGTTGCGATCAGGGAGTCATTCCGATCATCCCGTCTTTTACTTTGGTGGACGACGGTTCGGGACGCGGTTTAAACGTCAACGCTGACACTGCAGCGACAGAGGTTGCCAAAGAACTGAAAGCTGAAAAGCTCGTTTATGTCAGTGAAGTGAACGGCGTCCGAACCGATCCGAACGATCCCGACTCGATGATCGACTCGCTTACAGCTGATGAAGCCAAAGCTCTTCTTGCTTCGGGTGCGATCGTCGGAGGAATGATTCCGAAAATTCAGGCCTGTCTGGAAACGATCGAACGAGGGGTCGAGAAGATCCATATCATAAACGGCCGGTTGCGTCACTCGCTCCTGCTCGAAATCTTTACCAGCCAGGGGGTTGGTACTCAGATTATCGAAAATTAAACGGACGTTTCGTATTTACCGCTTTACCCCTTAGACGGAGGAGGTACAGTCAATATGTCTCTCAGTTTTCCGGAAACACTTTCCCTTTTTGACCGGTACGTCATTCCCAACTACAAACGGTATCCTGTCTCGCTGGTTCGCGGCGAAGGGCCTTATGTTTGGGATTCGGAAGGGAACCGTTATATCGATTTTTTTCCCGGGTGGGGTTGTAATCTTTTCGGTCATTGCCCTCCGAAAGTGGTCGAAGCTGTTCGTCAGCAACTCGGACGGCTGATTCACGTTCCGAACTCGTGGTATACTGAAGAGCAGGGACTTTGGGCGAAACTCCTCTCGGAACGGAGTTTTGGCGGGAAGGCGTTCTTCTGTAATTCTGGGACCGAAGCGAACGAGGCGGCGATCAAACTGACGCGTCTTCATACGGACCCCGGGAAATATAAGATCATTACGTTTATGCGCTCGTTTCACGGTCGAACCATGGGCTCTGTGTCCGCAACGGGACAGGCAAAATATCACGAGGGGATTGAACCGCTTCTTCCCGGTTTTGTTTACGCACCTTACGGTGATTTGGATGCGGTGAAAGAGGCCGTCGATTCCGAAACCGCCGGGATTATGGTCGAACCGATTCAGGGGGAAGGAGGCGTACGGATCCCACCGGAAGGATTCCTTCAGGGGCTCCGCGATCTTTGCGATGAAAACAATATGCTCCTGATTTTCGACGAAGTTCAGACGGGCTGTGGGCGGACGGGTAATTGGTTTGCCTATCAGCATTTCGGCGTCGAGCCGGATGTGATGACACTGGCCAAAACAATTTGCAGCGGGATCGCCGCCGGCGCGATGCTGACCAAGCCGGAAATCGCGCCAAGTCTTCGTCCAGGTATGCATGCCGCAACGTTTGGCGGGAACCCGATTGCTGCCGCCGCGGGAATCGCGACGATCAAAATGGTCGAGGAAGAGGGCCTCCTTGAAAAGGCAACCCAGATGGGAGCGCATTTCCGTACCCGTCTCGAGGAGATGCGACGTGAGATCGATATTATTCGCGATATCCGCATTGTCGGCGCGATGATTGGTATTGAACTCCAAGTAGAGGGGGGGAAATTTGTTCAGGGATGTATGGAAGAGAAGCTTTTGATCAATTGCACTCAGGGGAATGTTATCCGACTGCTTCCCGCATCGAACACTCCGTTGGAGTTGGTCGACACCGCGCTTGATATCCTCGAAAGCCAGCTTCGGAAAGGTTGATGCCATGACACAAAAAAACATTCGCCATTTTATTGATCTCACCGATGTTTCGAATGCCGAGCTGAATCGTATCATGGAGTTGGCCGAGCAAATCAAGGCCGACTACATAGCCGGAAAGCGCGAAGATTATCTTCCGAAGAAAGTTTTGGGACTGATTTTCGAGAAGATGTCGCTTCGTACCCGCGTCAGCTTCGAGACCGGGATGGCCCATCTGGGTGGGAGTTCCATGCTCTTGGAAGAACAGCATATCGGTTTTGGAAAACGGGAACCCGTCGCCGATATTAGCCGCGTTCTCAGTTCGATGGTCGACGTGATTGCATTTCGCGCTAAGAAGCACCAATCGGTGGTTGATTTGGCGCGTTACAGCAGCTGTCCTGTCATCAACGCGCTGACCGATCGGTCTCATCCCTGTCAGGCGCTGGCCGATATGCTGACGATCAAAGAAGAATTCGGTACCTATGCCGTTAAGATCGTGTGGGTTGGTGACAGTAACAATGTCGCGGCCAGTTTGATTGAAGCCGCAGCGAAACTCGGAGCGGAAATTGTTGTTTCGTCACCGGAAGGATACACGTTTTCTGACGAAGAGATTGCCCGCTTTACCGTCGGTGAGACGGCACCCGGGTTCAAGCTGTCCTTTGAGTCCGATCCTTACGAGGCGGTCAGGGACGCCCGTGTGCTCTATACTGACGTGTGGGTCAGCATGGGCCAGGAGGCCGAAGAGGAAACCCGTAAAAAAGTCTTCGCTCCGTACCAGGTCAATGGAAAGCTGATGGCCGCCGCGGCGCCCGACGCGATTTTCCTGCATTGTCTTCCTGCCCGTCGAGGATTGGAAGTGACCGAAGATGTGATCGATTCGCCTCAGAGCCGTATTGTTGAGGAAGCTGAAAATCGAATGCATGCCGAAAAGGGACTTTTGGTTTGGCTTCTGAACGAGGCTCAGCGATGACGGTACGTTCAGACGGTCGGGCGCCTGACGCCCTGCGACAGATCAAGGTCGAGCGCAATTTTATCGGCGCGGCGCCGGGGAGCGTGTTGATCTCGGCGGGCGATACGGCTGTGCTCTGTACAGCATCGCTGGTTTCAAAGCTTCCACCTTGGATGAATCCGACCGCCGGCGGATGGCTGACAGCCGAGTACCGTATGCTTCCGGGAAGCACCTCGCCTCGGACGTCCCGTTCAGATCGACCGGACGGCCGCGCGACAGAGATACAGCGCCTGATCGGCCGGTCACTTCGGAGCGTCGCCCGACTCGCCGAATTCGGTGGCCGCACCCTCTATCTGGACTGCGATGTCATTCGCGCCGACGGCGGGACGCGAACGCTTTCGATCACAGGGGCGTTTGTCGCGATGGTCGACGCTCTTTGGTCGGTTCGCGACGAGTTCCCGAACGGTAGAATTCCGGTCAGTGATTCTGTTGCGGCGGTCAGCGTCGGCATGGTTGACGGCCAGCCGATCCTTGATCTTTGTTATACAGAGGATTTCGCCGCCGCGGTCGATATGAATCTAGTGATGACCGGCAGCGGTCGGTTCGTTGAGATTCAGGGAACGGGGGAAGAGTCAACATTTTCCTCCGACGATCTGGCGGCGTTTCTTTCCCTCGGTAAAAAAGGAATCGCCGAGTTAACCCGTATTCAGACCGAAATTCTTGGAGAGCGTTTCGTTTTCTAGCGTTTCTTTGAGTTTTTTGGTCAGTTCCCGTTCGCAAAAGGAAATCAGTCATGATAGAACTAGGTGTAAATATCGACCATGTCGCGACGGTACGCCAGGCGCGGAAGACGTATGAGCCCGATCCCGTTTGGGCGGCCGCCGCTGCCGAACTGGGGGGAGCGGACGGGATCACCGTCCATCTGCGGGAAGACCGCCGCCATATCTGTGATCGAGACGTACGCATTCTCCGTCAGACAGTTAAGGCACCGAAATTAAATCTTGAAATGGCGTGTTCTTCCGAGATCATCGGCATTGCCGAAGAGGTCGTTCCCGACCAGGCGACGCTCGTTCCGGAAAAGCGGCAGGAAGTCACGACCGAAGGGGGACTTGATGTGGTCGGCGGGTACGATAAAGTCGCTGACGCCGTTAAACGTCTTCAGGCGAAGGGAATCGCGGTTTCCCTCTTCCTGGATCCAGATCCGGCGCAGATTGACGCCGCGAAAAAAATGGGAGCGGAAGCGGTGGAGCTTCATACCGGCGCTTACGCCAACGCGGCTTCGGCGGAGTTTCGACGGGCGGAGCTTGAAAAACTGATTCGTTCGGGCCGACAGATCGCTGAATTGGGGATGAAGCTTCACGCCGGGCATGGCCTGACTTACCATAATGTCCGTTCCGTCGCTCGGATACCCGAGATGGCCGAACTGAACATTGGACACAGCATTATCGCGCGCGCCCTGTTTGTCGGACTCACTTCCGCGGTCGCCGAGATGAAAAAGATCATTAACGAAGAATAACTCCGTTCTTAAGCCGCCTCTACAGGAGATTTTTATGGCAACCCGATGCGCTCAGTTTGCAGGAATGTCTGTAGCAATGACCACACCGTTTAAAAACGGAAAGGTCGATTTCGATCGCTTGGCCGAGCAGGTAGAATTTCAGATTGAAGCAGGAACTACCGCGCTGGTGCCGGTTGGAACCACGGGGGAGTCACCGACGCTTTCGCATGACGAACACCGCCAGGTGGTTCGCGCCGTGGTGAAAGCGGCCGCCGGACGGATCAAGGTAATGGCGGGGACCGGTTCGAATTCAACCGCCGAAGCGATTGAATTGACCCGGTTTGCCGAAGAGGCAGGCGCAGACGCCGCGCTTCTGGTCGGTCCTTACTACAACAAGCCGATGCAGGAAGGGTTCTATCAGCATTTTAAAGCGGTGGCCGAATCGGTTGGGATTCCGCTCTGCGTTTATAACATTCCGGGGCGAACCGGCAAGGCAATCGATTCGGAAACGATTATTCGGCTGGCGGAAATCAAGAATATCGGAATGGTCAAAGAGGCGACCGGATCCATGGATAACGCGTCGAAGATTATCGCGGCAACCGATCTGACCGTTCTCTCAGGGGACGACAGCCTGACCTTGCCGTTCATGTCTCTAGGTGCCGAAGGGGCGGTTTCGGTGATCGGTAATTTTATTCCGCGTGAAGCGACCGCTCTCTGCACCGCGATGCTCGACGGACGTCTTGACGAGGCGCGAGCGCTCCATCGTCGGCTCTTCCCGCTCTGTCGAGATATGCTTTCGCTGGCGACCAATCCGATTCCGGTCAAGGCCGCTCTCTGCCTATTGGGGCGCGATACGGGCGAACTTCGACTTCCCCTGACTCCGCTGGACGAGGCGTCGATGAAGAAATTGACCAAATCGTTGGCCGATTTCGGCCTTCTCTGAAGTCGAGCAACAACTCGTCGCAGAACGCGCCGTGCCCTTTCGCATAAGTTGGATACGGCGCGTTCGGTCTTTTCTTCCGAGAGGTTACTCGTCTTCGTAATCGACCTTGTGAATCGCGGTCATGAACTCTTTGAGCGACGGACGGTCTTTGGGATCGGGCTTGATACAGTCGTGAATGGCACGGGCCAGAACGTGGTTGATTTCGGGACGGTATTCCTCGATAGGGGTCGGGGGCTGATCGTGAGTCATCGCCGCCTTACCGGTATCCCCTTTGGGCCAAGGCAACTGGCGTGTGCACATTTCGTACATCGAAACGCCAAACGCGAAGACGTCGATCTTTTCACACGTGGTGCGACGGCGGATCAGTTCCGGGGCGATGTAGTTGGGGTTGCCCGTGCGGTTTCCCGGCTCGGTGAATGGAGGTCCGTTCGGAACAGTCAGACCGAAATCGATCAGTTTGAGAGTGGTGCCGTCGCCGGTAAACATCAGATTCCGCGGGCAATAGTCCCGATGAATAAAACCTTTTTTGTGGACTTCCATCAGACCTTCGGCACATTGGCGGATATAGCCGACTCTGCCTCCGGCCAGGAGATCGTCTTTCACCATCAGAATATTGTTCAGGCCCGTTCCCCCAAGGTATTCCATCAGGATGTACTGTTCGTTTTCCGTTGTTAGACCATATTCGAGGGTTTTAACGATATAGGGGTGATCGAACATCATAGAGATTTCTCCCTCAGAAGGTTTTTTGACCTTAAGAGCTCGATACCGGGCCTCAACCTGATCGGTTTTTTCACGGTCAAGGATTTTTAACCCGTAGATTTTCTGAGTTTCCTTTTCTTCAACCATATAAAACTTGGACATCGTGCCGGAAATTCCCTTCTTTCGGAGGAAAAAACGGCTGTTTACATTTAGTTTTTTGTTAAGCTTCAGCCCCTTGAAACGGTCGAGAAATCCCATAATGTTCCTGGCTAGTTTTGTAGTTTTTCTTGTTAACTCCGAATCTGTTTTCCTACTGACTTTCGGATTATAAGAGGGGGAAATTGTTTTGTCCAGCTGTTTTTCCGATCATGGGTTGATATCAAACGGTTTTTTATTCATAATATGGGGGGAATGCTGAAAAGGGCCTGCCCCTTTCTGGAACATCGCGGAGTATCAAAAGTTATGAAAACACTACATTATGTCGGCTGTCCGGTTTTGGGGATAGTTTTTTTCGTCTGTCTGGCGTTCTTCGTGCCTGCGGTCTGCGCGTCTGATGAGCCGACCTCGAACAAAACTTCTGCCTGGAAAGGACCTGTGGATATTCTCCCGAACATTGACGGAACAAAACTCTTTGTTCTCAACAAAGATTCCAAGGAGATCCAAACACTCGATGCCGAGACACTTGAAGTGATCGAGACCTGGCCGCTTGCCGAAATTCCCAACGCGATGACCCTTTCGCCCGACGGGACGGTCATCTACTTGACTGCCGGCGTTTTTCCAGGAAAAGTGAAAGCTCTTTCCGTCATTGACGGTTCAGTGGTCCGGGAGGTTTCGACGGGGCATACCCCCTGCGGACCGGTTGTCTCACCCGACGGCGCCAAGTTTTATTTTTGTTCCCGCTTTGAAGGGGAGA